>CAIKYO010000081.1 GCA_903831655.1 uncultured Burkholderiales bacterium | reverse complement strand
GTGTTGCCCACTTGCACGATCACGTCCCCGGGCTTTAAGCCGGCTTTGGCGGCTGGTCCGTTTTGCAACACCCCAGTCACCGCAACGCCCCCATCCTCCTTCACGCCGAAGGTTTCTTTGAGCTCTGGGCTCATCTCTGCGGGCTCAACACCAATCCACCCCCGGGTCACTTGGCCGTCCTTCACAATGCCCTCCAAGACTTGTTTGGCAATGGAGACGGGTATGGCAAAGCCAATGCCCATGCTGCCACCGGACTTGGAGAAGATGGCTGTGTTGATGCCCATCAAGTTTCCGTTCACATCCACCAATGCACCGCCTGAGTTTCCAGGGTTGATGGCCGCATCGGTTTGAATGAAATTCTCAAATGTGTTGATCCCCAATTGATTTCTGCCCAGTGCAGAGACAATGCCGCTGGTCACCGTTTGGCCAACCCCAAAGGGGTTGCCAATGGCCAAGACTTGGTCTCCGACTTGCAAGTTCTCGGACTGCCCAATCACGATCACGGGCAGGTGATCGAGCTTGATCTTGAGAACGGCCAAATCCGAATCTGGGTCTACACCAATGACTTGGCCCTTGGCTTTTCTGCCATCGGTCAAACTGACCTCAATCTCATCGGCCCCGTCCACCACGTGAAAATTGGTGAGGATGTAACCCTCCGCACTCACGATGACCCCAGAGCCCAAGCCCACCTGAGGAGCCGAGTCCTCGCGATCGCCAAAAAAGAACCTGGACCAAGGATCGTTGGGGTCGATGTTTTTCTCAGGCGCTTTGCTGGTGGTGATGCTCACCACGGCAGGCGAGGCTTTTTTGGCCGCTGCACTAAAGCTCCCAGGTGCGACACCGCCTGGCCCCGTGGTGCTCACACTCTCTTGGAGTGTCATGCCGCCTCCAATCGAGGAGCGGTTCAGCCACTCGGGCTTTAGAGTCACGAGCACAAACCAAACCGCCAATAAAACGGTGACCACTTGAGAAAAAAGCAACCAAAGGCGTTTCATGATTTGTTTGAGACAGAGAGTTGTAAATGTTTGGTTGAGATTGAAGTCATTGGACACCAAGCCTCTTGAACTCTTGAAATAAGGCCTGTGGCCTTGAATTTCAAGAGCTCAGTTTACCCTTAAGCCTCGGGTGGTGCTTGTGTTTTATCGATGAAGATTTGAGCAGCCCAAATCCCCAACTCGTAGAGCAAGCACATCGGGATGGCCAAAGAGAGCTGAGAGACCACATCGGGAGGGGTGATGATGGCGGCCACAATGAAGGCCAAAACCACAAAATAAGCCCTGAATTCTTTGAGCTTATCGACTGAGAAAATCCCAAATCTTGCCAAAACCACCACCACGATGGGCACCTCAAAAGTCAGTCCAAAGGCCAAGAACATGGTGAGCACAAACCCAAGGTACTCCTCGATATCAGGCGCTGCGGTGATGCTTTTAGGGGCAAAACTTTGAATGAATTTAAAGACCTGCCCAAACACAAAGAAGTAACAAAACGCCACGCCAATGAAAAAGAGCACGGTGCTAGAAATCACCAGTGGCAAGACCAAACGCTTTTCATGTGAGTAAAGCCCTGGCGCCACAAATGCCCAGATTTGGTACAAAACGATGGGCAAAGCCAAAAAGAGGGCCGCCATCATCAATATTTTGAGTGGCACCAAAAAAGGAGAAATCACCGAGGTCGCAATGAGGGTGGTGCCTGCAGGCAAGTTGGCCACCAATGGGGCTGCCAAGAGATCGTAGAGGTTTGCAGGTCCCGGATAAATGCTAAGCGCAATGGCAGCGATCGCGACCGCCAAAATGGATTTGACCAAGCGGTCTCTCAACTCGACCAAGTGCTGCACAAAGGGCTGTTCGGTGCCCGCCAACTCATCGTGTTCTTTGTCAACGACGGGACCCACAGCTTGACCCGTCTCACTGGATTTGACCAAGTCGGTGTTGGGGGTGGGCTCAGACATAGGTGGGCGTGCTTAAAAAAATAATAGGAATCAAGACCAAAGGTTTGGACACTTTAGTGGCCACCCGCCACAGGACGGGGGCGGTGTCTGGCCACGCGCGCTGCGCCCGAGAGCGCTTTTGTTCGCAAACCTGCTCGGGCTTTGTACCACTGGGGCATGGCACTTTGTTTCATGCGCCACTTCTTTCCCGGGTGGCGGTATTGGGGCATGAAGGCCGGAGCAGTGATGGATTCGGGCGTGTGCAGATAGGCATCGGCAGAGGTGTCGTGGGTGCCCTCTAGGCTACTCACGATGCCTTGGGTGGCGTTTTGCCAATCTTTCTCAAATGCATGGGCACTTTCCTCAAAACCGCTCTTCACGGTCTGGGCAGCAGACTCCATGGTCTCTTTCATTTTTTTGATTTCATCGAGTTCCATGGCCTTGTTGACCTCGGACTTGACATCGGCCACGTAGCGCTGCGCTTTGCCAAGCAAAGTCCCAACGGTGCGTGCGACCCTTGGCAACTTCTCAGGACCGATGACGATCAAAGCGACCGCACCGATCAAAGCCAACTTGGAAATGCCTAAATCAATCATGAAAGTGTGAGTTGGGTATCAGGTTGGGGTCTAGAAGGGGACACTGAGGTTGACACAAGAACTTAAGGGCGGGTGGGCGGTAGAGCCTGAGCGCCCACAGTCCCGCTTGAGCGCTCAAACCTTTTGTTTGGCTTCCACGTCAATGGGGGCTTTGTCCGCGTGGTGTGCAACAGGGGGTGTGGTGGCTTGAGGGGACGCAGCATGGGGATCCTCAGCAGGGGCCGAACCGTCCCTCATACCGTCTTTAAAGCCTTTGACCGCTCCACCCAAATCGGAGCCAATGTTTTTGAGTTTCTTGGTACCAAAGACCAAAACAACGATCAATAAAACAATCAACCAATGCCAAATTGAAAATGAACCCATGATGAACGATGCTCCTGTGCGCGGAAAGGGGATGCAAATTGAACAATTGTTGCCATTCGCTTTGGAGGTGATTTTAGTACGCAAAGCCAAGCGACATGGCCAAAGGGCGATGGTAACCCCGCAAAAAGATCGAATTTCAGCCTTGAAAGGACAAACCACAACCCCAAGAAGCCAAGACCTTAGAGGACCTGGCCCAAAAGGTCATGGCCCTTTGGGCCAGTTTGAGGGGCGACTTATCCCCTCATCCAGGGTCTTGGGCCCGCCATCACGTGAAAATGCAAGTGATGCACCTCTTGACCGCCATGGTTACCGGTGTTGACCATGACCCTAAAGCCGCCCTCGGGGTAGGGAGCGGCACCCTCTTGAAGGGCCAACTTGGGCACCAAGGCCGTGATTTTCCCCAAGAGGGCCACATGTTCGGGGTCATCCAGGTTGGCTTGTGCCATGGAGGGGATGTGGGTTTTGGGGATGATCAAGAAATGAATCGGTGCCCAAGGGTTGATGTCGTGAAAGGCCAAAATGTCCTCATCCTCGTAGACTTTTTTACTGGGGATGGTGCCTTCAACGATTTTGCAAAAAATACAACTTGGATCTTTAATCATGGTGCTTCGGGGTTTAGAGTAAGAAAGTCATTGCGAAAACAAAAAAATCCGTGATTGAACTCTTGGTGTGATCCCTCTCGGCGCTGCTCCACCTTTTTGCCTCTCTAGGTGCCTACAGGTCAACAGGTCTACATGTCCATATGACTGCATGGAAATGATAGTCATGAAAGAGAATACTAAAAAAATTCAACAGCGAGGTGCTGTCAAATCTGCCCCCTCAACTTGGACCGCTCATTTGGACTTACATTTGGACCGTTCATTTGGACCGCTCAATCGCTTTTCTGAGCGCCTTCTCATCCAAGCCACTCAAACCTTCTCGCCTGGCCAGCTCCTGCAAGACCTCTTGTGTGCTCAAACCAAAGTGGCTCAAAGCAATCATGGAGTGAAACCACAAGTCGGCCATTTCTCCAATGAAGGCTTTTTGCAAAGCGGGGTCTTGCGCTGCGTGCTCCAGGTCTTTTGCGGCCATGACGACCTCGGTGGCTTCTTCACCAATTTTCTTCAAAAAGGAATCCGGACCTTTTGAAAAAAGGCGAGCAACGTAGCTCTTCTCGGGGTCCCCGCCTTGGGCGGGTTTTCTAGATTCGATCACTGCGTCTAGTCGAGCAAGGGTGTCGGAGGAGTTCATGGGAGGGTGTGCTTGAGTGAAAATGAATAAACGAATTCGAATTGGAAATGTGATTGAACTGAATCGATCAGGATCAAGGGCCTTTTTTGGCGCTGTCGTAAATATCCTCGGTGCTCTTTAAAACGGGCTCAACACTGAGCCAGACGCCACTGGCACTGGAGTTCAAAATGGGAGACGGCGCCACCAAAGGGCCCAAAGGACCCGAAGCACCCTGGGGATCGACGGGGGTTGAGGCAGAAGCCTCAACTGAGCCACTGGCTGCACTTAGCTTTTGATAAAAACAACTGTGCCGCCCAGTGTGACAAGCGATACCAGGTGTGTGGCCCGTTTGGGTGACGGTGAGCAAGAGGACGTCCTGATCGCAATCGATTCGCATCTCATGCACCCACTGCACGTGACCAGACTCCTCACCCTTGAACCACAAGCGGTTTCTTGAACGCGAGAAATAAACCGCACGACCTGTGGTGGCCGTGAGCTCCAAGGCTTCTCGGTTCATCCACGCAAACATGAGCACGTCCTTGGTGTCCTTTTCTTGGGCGATCACGGGCAAGAGCCCTTTTTCATCCCACTTCACGTGTGCGATCCAGTCGAGTTGGGTCAGGTTGTTGGTCATGTCTGTGTCTTGTTTAAAGAAAGGTCTCGGGCCACACATGCTGGCCTGGCTTGGCTTGGGGTCAATGCCCCCACTGCTCTAGCGAACGGCAATACCGCGCGACCTCATGTGTGCTTTGGCTTGACCCACGGTGAATTCACCGTAATGAAAAATACTGGCGGCGAGCACCGCATCGGCGCCACCGAACTCAATGCCATCGGCCAAGTGTTCAAGCGCGCCCACACCGCCCGACGCAATCACCGGTATGCCAACGCTGGAGCTCACCGCTTGGGTGAGCTCCAAGTCAAAGCCAGACTTGGTGCCGTCTTTGTCCATGCTCGTGAGGAGCAATTCACCCGCCCCCAAATGAGCCATCTGCTTGGCCCATTGAACGACATCGAGCCCCACGTTTTTTCTGCCCCCGTGGCTGTACACATCCCAGCCTGGACCCAAGGGTTGACCGTCTTGACCAACGCGAGACTCTTCTTCCCTCAGACGTCTCTTGGCATCGATGGCAACCACGATGCACTGTGAGCCGTATTTTTGTGAAGCCTCAAAGATCACTTGTGGGTTCGCAATGGCTGCTGAGTTAAAGCTGGTTTTGTCAGCCCCCGCGTTCAAGAGCCTCCTCACATCCTCCACCGTCCTCACACCCCCCCCGACCGTCAAGGGAATAAAGACCTGGGAGGCCACCGCTTCGATGATGTGCAAAATCATGTCTCGCCCATCGCTGGTGGCCGTGATGTCTAAAAAAGTGAGTTCATCGGCACCTTGCTCGTTGTAGCGAGCAGCGATCTCAACCGGATCTCCCGCATCGCGGAGCTCCACGAAATTCACGCCCTTCACCACCCGCCCGGCCGTCACATCCAAGCACGGGATGATGCGCTTGGCCAACATCAGCGATCACCCAATTCGTCGGCAAGTGCCTGAGCGGCGGCAAAATCCAAGTCACCCGAATAAATGGCGCGACCACAAATCACACCCTCAATGCCTTCTTCCTCTTGCGCGCACAAGTCCTCAATGTCCTTCATGCCGGAGAGCCCACCAGAGGCAATCACGGGAATGCTGAGTGCCTGGGCCAGTTTCACGGTCGCCTCTACATTGATGCCAGAGAGCATGCCGTCGCGTCCAATGTCGGTGTAGATGATGGACTCCACCCCGTAGTCTTCAAATTTCTTGGCCAAATCAATGACCTCGTGACCCGTGAGCTTGCTCCAACCGTCGGTGGCCACTTTGCCGTCCTTGGCATCCAAGCCCACGATGATGTGACCCCCAAACGCTGAGCAAGCGTCTTTTAAAAAACCGGGGTTTTTAACAGCAGCGGTTCCCACAATGATGTAGCGAATGCCCCCATCAATGTACTTCTCAATCGTATCGAGATCGCGTATGCCACCACCCAATTGAACCGGGATGTCATCCCCCACCGCCGCCAAGATGGAGCGAATGGCACTGTAGTTTTGGGGTTTGCCAGCGAAGGCGCCATTCAAGTCCACCAAGTGCAATCTCCTGGCTCCTTTTTCCACCCAGTTCAGGGCCATTTGGGCCGGATCTTCTCCAAAGGTGGTGGATTGGTCCATGTCGCCTTGTTTCAAGCGCACACAGTGACCGTCTTTTAAATCAATCGCAGGGATGAGTAACATGGTGATGAGGCCAAGCTGAAGAGAAAAGAGAAAAAAGAGTCAAAGCTCAAGTTAAGTGAATCGGCAAAAATCAAAAGAATGTGAACGCAAAAACGTCAGGGCTTCCAAGTCAAGAAATTGCGGTACAAAGCCAGCCCATTGTCGGCACTTTTTTCAGGGTGGAACTGGGTTGCGAAAATATTATCGCGCGCTATGGCCGAAGAAAACCAAGCTCCATACTCTGTTTGGCCAACAGTGTGGTGCGCATCGGACGGTTGCGCGTAATAACTGTGCACAAAGTAGAAGTAACTCTCGTCCTCAATGCCCGCCCACAAAGCATGGGGCTGGGTTTGACGAACTTGATTCCATCCCATTTGGGGCACCTTAAAGGGGTGGCCATCGGCTTGGGTTTTCCCCTCCAATTCAAAGCGCTTGACCTCGCCCCCCATCAGTCCCAAACAAGGGGTGGGCTGACCAAGAGGTCCCTCATGGCTTTGGTCGAGTAGCATTTGCATGCCCACACAAACCCCAAAGAGCGGCTTGTTTTCGGCCGCATGCAGCACCGCTGGCAAAAGACCAGACTCCTTGAGCTCTCGCATGCAATCGGGCATCGCACCCTGTCCAGGCAAGACCACCCGCTCGGCAGCCATCACCTCTTGGGGTTCGCGGGTGATTTGGACATCGATCCCCAAAGGGTCAGCCACGTGTTTAAAGGCTTGCCAAACCGAGCGCAAGTTGCCCATGCCGTAATCGATCACCACCACCTTGGACATTGCGAGCTTTGTTTAAATTGAGTTGAAGGTCAGAAAAATTAAAGGGCCTTGAGTGCCGATGCGCTCAAAGCGAGCCTTTGGTTGACGGCATGAGGCCAGCACCTCTGGGGTCCATCTCCAAGGCCATGCGCAGTGCACGTCCAAAGGCTTTGAAGACCGTCTCGGCTTGGTGGTGAGCGTTCTCACCCCTTAAATTGTCAATGTGCAAGGTGCAATAGGCGTGGTTCACAAAGCCTTGAAAGAATTCATAGGCCAGTTGCGAATCAAAGGCGCCAATCATGCCACTCTTAAAGGGCACATGCATGATGAGTCCTGGGCGGCCTGAGAAGTCCACCACCACTCTTGAGAGCGCCTCATCCAAAGGCACATAAGCGTGTCCATAGCGGCGAATGCCCCTTTTGTCGCCCACGGCCTTGGCCACCGCCTGACCCAATGTGATGCCCACATCTTCCACCGTGTGGTGGCCATCGATGTGCAAATCGCCCTTGGCTTGGATGTCCAAATCAATCAAACCGTGACGCGCAATTTGGTCCAACATGTGATCAAAAAAGCCAATGCCTGTGGACAAATTCGATTGTCCCGTGCCGTCCAAATTGAGTTTGACCTCAATGGCGGTCTCATTGGTTTGACGCACAACGCTTGCGGTTCTCGCAATCGCTTGGGCGCCAGAAGAGGTCACAGGGATCAATGGATTGGACATAAATGAAAAAGCGTTAGGGTGAAATGACGGACAACGATCAAAGGCTCACATCGATTGTGCGATTTGGCTAAAAGCTTGCACCATGGCCTGGTTCTCTTTTGGAGCACCCACGGTGAGCCGCAAACAACCCGCGAGCAATGGGTGCATTTTAGAGACGTTTTTAACCAAGATGCCATGCGCTTGCAGTGACTTGAACCAAGCATCGGTCTGGGCGTGGAGTTCATCACCACCCTTGCCCTGCGCTCCCACTCTCACGAGCATCATATTGGCAGAACTGGGGTAAGGGGTCAAGCCTTCAATGGCAGCCAGATCATGGAAGAGCTTTTCTCGCTCTTGCATGATGGTTTGCGCCTGAGCTTTGTAGACCTCTTGGTGCTCAAGCGCAAAGAGCGCACACTCGGCATTCAAAACACTCACGTTATAGGGAGGGCGCAACTTATTGAGCTCCTCAACCCATGCACTTTGAGCGACCAAGTAACCAATGCGCACCCCTGCCAAACCAAACTTGGAGAGGGTTCGCATCAAGATCACTTGCGCATTTTGTTCGGGGTTCTCTCTCATGTGTGTAAGCCAAGTCTTCGCTGCAAAGGGCTGGTAGGCCTCATCCATCACCACCACCCCTTTGTAGGCACTGACCCACTCGATGACTTCAGCAATATCAGATTCACTCCAAGCGTTGGCACTTGGGTTGTTGGGGTAGGCCAAATAAACCACACTGGGGCGGTGCAACTCAATGGCTTCTTTCATGCCCACAAGGTCAAGTGAGAAATCGTCCTTTAAGGAGACCCCCACAAATTCAAGTCCCATTTGGAGTGCAAAGTTTTTGTACATCACAAACGCGGGCTCAGGCGACAAGACCTTGGCGCCTGGACGGGCCATGGCCAAAGTCAAAAGACCAATGAGTTCATCCGAGCCGTTGCCCAACATCAAAGCGTGTTCACGGGGTAAATCGATGAACTCGGCCAATGCCTTTTGCAGCTCCTCGGTTCTGGGACCCGGGTAGCGGTTGATCTCAACCGCTTGCAGTCTTTTGCCCAACTCCGCTTGAAGGTCTTGGGAGAGCACAAAAGGGTTCTCCATGGCGTCCAACTTGATGAGGCCTGGAGGCACGGCTTGCACGTGATAAGCCTGCATGGCTCGCACATCGGGGCGAAGGTGAGAGAGATCAGGCTTGGACATGGAGGCTTGGTGTTTAAAACTCGATTATAAAAGGCAGATCACGCAATCTCTTGGAGCGCGTTGCGCATCCCTCGAGGGATGGACAACATTCACTTGGAGATTCTTTGGGCTTTCAATGCAGACAAAAGCACTTGGTCCTCAACTCCCAAGTGTGACTCACTCGATTGCAGCCGCATCTCTGCAGCTCTGGCGTGAGCGGTGAGTCCCTCTCCGTGGGCCAACACACTGGCAATTTGGCCCAAGTGCTCAGCCCCTTTGGGGCTGACTTGGATCAAGCTGCTGCGCTTTTGAAAGTCGTAAACCCCCAAGGGAGAGCTAAAACGCGCCGTGCCCGATGTGGGCAGCACGTGGTTGGGTCCTGCACAGTAGTCTCCCAAAGACTCGCTTGTGAAGGCGCCCAAGAAAATGGCACCCGCGTGCTTCAAATGGTGCTCCCAGCGGTGCGGATCATTGGAGCAGACCTCCAAATGCTCAGGCGCAATGCGGTTGGAGATCACACACGCCTCCTCCATGCTTTGGGTCAGAATGAAGGCACCTCGGTTGTTGATGGATTTTTCAATGATCTCGCGCCTGGGCATCTCAACGATCAAACGCTCCATGGAGGCTTGCACCCGCTCCAAATAGGCAGCATCAGGGCAGAGCAAAATGCTTTGCGCCAACTCATCGTGCTCGGCCTGTGAGAAAAGATCCATGGCCACCCAGTCGGCTGGGGTGGAGGCGTCTGCCAAGACCATGATCTCGGAGGGCCCTGCAATCATGTCAATGCCCACTTGTCCAAAGACGCGGCGCTTGGCACTCGCCACATAAGCGTTTCCAGGTCCCGTGATCTTGTCCACTTTGGGGACCGTGTGGGTACCGTAGGCCAACGCAGCCACCGCTTGTGCACCCCCTAAGGTGAACACATGGGTCACACCCGCCAAGTGGGCGGCTGCCAAGACCAAGGCATTTCTCTCGCCGCGAGGGGTGGGCACCACCATGATGATTTCTTGTACACCTGCCACGTGTGCAGGCACGGCGTTCATGAGCACACTGGAGGGGTAAGCGGCTTTGCCACCGGGCACATAAATACCCACTCGGTCCAAGGGTGTCACCTTTTGTCCAAGCAGCGAGCCGTCTTCATCAAAATATTGCCAACTCTCACCACACGCCTTCTTTTGCGCCTCGTGGTAGTGGCGCACACGCTTGTGAGCGTCGGTGAGCGCTTTTCTTTGCGACTCAGGCAAACCCTCAAAGGCGGCTTTGAGCTCATCGGCATGGATGGTCAACTCGGCCATGGTTTTGGCGCTTGAGCCGTCCAACTCTTGACTGAGAGAGATGAGTGCGGCGTCACCCTCTTTTTTAACGCGCTCAATGATCGCCTCCACCCGGGCTTCAATTGTTTTGTCTTCACTCGCACTCCAATGCAAACGGGCCGTGAAGAGGGCCTCAAAGTCTGCTTGTTGGGTGTTCAAGTAAAGGGGGGTTAACTTAGACATGGTGGGGTTTCATTCACAAAAAAAACGACAACACGAGGCCCGTGATCTCAGGCTTTGGGCGCACCAACTGCGCGCTCAAACGCATCAAGCAAGGGGCGGAGCTCGGATTGCTTCAATTTCAAAGCGGCTTGGTTCACGACCAAATGGGAGCTGATGTCCATGATGCGCTCGACCTCCACCAAGTGGTTGGCCTTTAAGGTGCTGCCCGTTGAGACCAAGTCGACAATCGCATCGGCCAAACCCGTCAAGGGTGCAAGCTCCATGCTGCCGTAGAGTTTGACCAAGTCCACGTGCACACCTTTGGTGGCAAAGAAGTCTTTCGAAATTTGCAAGTATTTGGTGGCGATTTTGAGTCGCGAGCCTTGGCGCACGGCGCCCTCGTAGTCAAAGCCCACGGGAGTGGCCACACTCATTCTGCATTTGGCGATTTGAAGATCAAGGGGTTGGTACAAGCCGTGACCTCCGTGTTCAATCAAGGTGTCTAGACCCGTCACCCCCAAGTCCGCACCACCGTACTGAACGTAGGTTGGCACATCAGAGGCCCTCACCAAGACCACGCGAAGTCCCGCTTGGTTGGTGGGGAGGATGAGTTTTCTTGAGGTCTCGGGGTGCTCGAGCACCTCCACCCCCGCCGCACTCAAAAGCGGCATGGTTTCATCAAAAATTCGTCCTTTTGACAATGCCAGTGTGATCATTTGATTCTTTCGATGTCTGCACCCAAAGCGCGCAGTTTAGCCTCCATGGCCTCGTAGCCACGGTCCAAATGGTAGATGCGTTGCACGCGAGTCTCGCCTTGGGCGACCAATCCTGCGATCACCAGGCAAGCGGATGCTCGCAAATCGGTGGCCATCACGTCGGCACCCGACAAACTGGGCACGCCTTGAACCAAGGCCACTTTGCCATCAATTTGAAGGTTCGCGCCCAACCTCACCAACTCGTTGACGTGCATGAAGCGGTTCTCAAAAATCGTCTCCGTGACCTTGGAGCTGCCACTGGCCACTGCGTTCAAGACCATGAACTGCGCTTGCATGTCGGTGGGAAAACCAGGGTACTCGGTGGTGCGAAAGCTTTGCGCCTTGAGATCATCGAAGGGACGACCCGAGGCTTTGACGAACAAGCCCCTCTCTTGTCTTTCAATGTGGACCCCGCAGGCCAAGAGCTTCTCGATCACCGCATCCATGTGCTCTGGAACTGCGTCTTTTAAAAACACCTCTCCACCCGTACAAGCCACG
The DNA here is from genome assembly GCA_903831655.1 of uncultured Burkholderiales bacterium. Taxonomy (GTDB): domain Bacteria; phylum Pseudomonadota; class Gammaproteobacteria; order Burkholderiales; family Burkholderiaceae_C; genus Limnohabitans. The sequence goes on along the minus strand of CAIKYO010000081.1, from coordinate 3,243 downwards.
GCGCACAAAAAGGTGCCCGCCTCGATGCGGTCGCTAACCACCCTGTGGTGCACACCCCGCAAAGACTCAACGCCAGTGACGTGAATGCGTGAGGTGCCAATGCCTTCAATCTTGGCACCCATCGCCACCAACATGTGGGCCAAATCGGTGACCTCAGGCTCTTGTGCGGCGTTCTCGAGAATCGTCTCACCCTGGGCCAAGCAAGCGGCCATGAGCAAGTTCTCGGTACCGGTGACGGTGACCATGTCGGTTGTGATGCGAGCGCCTTGCAAGCGCTCCAAGCCGGGCTTCAAGGAGGCCAGCATATAGCCGTGCTCGACCTTGATTTGAGCACCCATGGCCTCCAAGCCCTTGATGTGTTGGTCCACAGGCCTGGATCCAATCACACAGCCACCTGGCAAAGACACTTTGGCATGACCAAAACGAGCCAGCAATGGACCCAGCGCCAAAACCGAGGCGCGCATGGTTTTGACCAATTCGTAGGAGGCCAATGGGGTTAGCGCATCGTTGGCGACCAGGCTGTATGAATGCTGTTTGGAGGACTGCACCACCACGCCCATGCTGCGCAGCAACTTGACCATGTTGGCGACATCTTGGAGCTCGGGTACGTTGTCGAGCACCACCTCGCCTGAGGTGAGCAGACTTGCACAAAGCTCTGGCAATGTGGCGTTCTTGGCGCCCGAGATTTGCACCTCGCCCCTTAAAGGGTTGCCACCTTTGATGAGAAGTTGATCCAAAACTAGTTCCCTTTGTTGGCGGTGGACTCACGCGCCCACTCTTGGGGTGTGAAGGTCTTCATGGAGAGGGCATGTACCTCATCGGTGTGCATCTTTTGTCCCAACGTTTGGTACACGCGCTGATGGCGCTTGATGGCCCTCATGCCCTCGAACTCTTCGGAGACGATGGTGGCAAACCAATGCCTGCCGTCTCCTTCGAGCTCCATGTGTTGGCAACTCAAATTGCTCTCAATGAGCGCCTTCAATTCATCCGCAGTCATGTTAAAGACCTTTGATTCAAAAAATTACAGTCGACATCAGCTCAAAACGCATCCACGCTTGAGGCTCAACCCCTGATTTTGTAACCCGTTTTAAGAAGTGTCAGTGCCAAGGCTGAGACCAACACCAAAGCCCCTCCCACCAAAGACAAGCTAAGCCAAGGCGAGACATCGCTCACCCCAAAAAAGCCGTACCTGAACCCATCGATCATGTAAAAGAAGGGGTTGAAGTGACTGGCCAATTGCCACAAAGGGGGGAGCGTGTGAATGGAGTAAAACACACCGCTCAAGAAAGTCATCGGCACGATCACAAAGTTCTGAAAGGCAGCCATCTGGTCAAACTTCTCAGCCCAAAGGCCCGCAATCAGACCCAATGTACCAAGCATCGCAGCGCCCAAGAGTGCGAATACAAAAATCCACACCGGATAGACAAAGCTCAAGGGCACGAACCAAGCTGTGACCAGCAAAACGCCAAGCCCAACCGCAATGCCCCTCACCATGGCCGACAAGACGTAGGCAAAAAACCAACTCCAGTGACTCAAGGGGGTGAGCAAAATGAAGACCAAGTTGCCCATGATCTTGCTTTGAACCATGGAAGATGAACTGTTGGCAAATGAGTTTTGTAACAAACTCATCATCACCAAGCCCGGCAAAATGAACGCGGTGTAGCCCACTTGGTCATAGACCTGAACACGGTTGGCCATCACATGGCCAAAAATCATTAAATAAAGGACTGCGGTCAAAACGGGTGCAGCAATCGTTTGAAAGCTCACCTTCCAAAACCGCAAGACCTCTTTGTAAAACAGCGCTTGCCAGCCTCTCATGATGCAGCCCTCGAGGTTGTGCTTGAATGGGATTGATTCATGACGTCGATGAAGACGTCCTCCAAATCGGCTTTTCTGATCTCAATGTCCTCGGGCTCCAGCGCATGCTCGCGCAAGGTGGCCAAGTGCTGCTCGATCTCTTTGGCGTCGTGGGCGGGGAGCTGCACAATGCGCCCGGTCACACGCGCCATCAAAGCCAAGCTCTCTGGGAGTGGTGCATCGAGTTTGAAGCGAAGCACGTTGCTGGAGGCGTTGGCGAGCAACTCACTGGTCGAACTCAGGGCCACCACTTGACCCGTTTTGAGCATGGCAATGCGAGAGCAAAGCGCCTCTGCCTCCTCCAAATAGTGAGTGGTCAAGAGCACGGTGTGACCTTGCTTGTTCAATTTGGCAATGAACTGCCAAAGGGTTTGTCTGAGCTCAACGTCCACCCCAGCCGTGGGCTCATCGAGCACGATCACTGGGGGCTTGTGCACCAAAGCCTGAGCCACCAAGACGCGTCGCTTCATGCCGCCCGATAACTGCCTCATGTTGTTGTTGGCTTTGTCGCTGAGCCCCAAGCTCTCAAGCAACTCATCGATCCACTCGTCGTTGGAGGTGATGCCAAAGTAGCCCGATTGAAACTTCAACGCCTCGCGCACCGTGAAAAAGGGATCAAAAACCAACTCCTGGGGCACAACGCCCAATTGCCGTCTCGCCTTGGCACTTTCAACTTGAACGTCATGCCCCAAGACTTTGATGTGACCGCTGCTGGCTTTGGCAAGACCCGAGAGCAAACTGATCAAGGTGGTTTTACCCGCCCCGTTGGGGCCCAGGAGTCCAAAGAACTCGCCTTGTTCGATTTGAAAACTCACGTTTTTCAGGGCCTCAAAGGGACCTTTGGCCGTGTTGTAGGTTTTGCTGATGCCTTCGATGGAAATAGCGGGCAAGCCCTCCCATTTCGGGTTTTGAAGAAGAGAGGCTTTGCCCGATGGGCTGGTGTGGGTGTTGGAATTCATAGGAGGGTTGATTTTACGCCGTAGGGGGGTAATTTGCCTCAAAGACCGGGGTTTTAATTTTTTCAGTAAGCCCTTTCACTTTTGGGGCCATTTCCCTTTTTGGGCTTTTTCCCCTTTGAGCCTCAAGTCTCAATGAGAGGGTGACATCAAAAAATCGGCCACACCGTAGACTTTGACCAAACTGAGGAGCGCCTCTGTGGGCTCCTCAATCACCAACTCTGCGCCCAACTCCAGCAAGCGTCTTTTCAGCTCAAGCAACACCGCCAAAGCACTCGAATCGAATTGCGTGAGAGGGCGAGCGTTGATGTGCACGGGGCCCATCAAAGGCTGGGAACCCTCGCCCAAAACACGCAAGAAGGCTTGCAAGCAGTCCTTTGCCTCGTTGTGCGTGAGCGTTGGGGGAAGGGTCAGTTGGGTCATGAAACTT
>CAIKYO010000080.1 GCA_903831655.1 uncultured Burkholderiales bacterium | reverse complement strand
TTGGCCTCTGGGCTGATGTCGACCATCACGGCTTTGATGCCTGAGACGGCGCAGGCTTGAGCAATGCCGCTGCCCATGGTGCCTGAGCCCACGATGCCAACGCATGCAATGTGAGACAGGGGGTTGTGGTGGTTGGAGTGGGTGGCGCTTGGGTTTGTCATGGCAGGTGTACCTTTTGAGTGGCGGTGTTCAAGGGTTTGAGCAAAGCTATGTCCAAGCTTTCATTGTATGCCCAAGGGCTCTTGGAGGATGAGCGAGGAGCGCGAAAAAGAGGTCTGAGCGGGCCCCAAATCCTGGGATTGAGTGGGACAATGAACCCCAACGCTTGGAGGCGCGAATCTGCAATAAAATTTTAGATTCACCCAAGTGCCCAACCTTTGACCCCCATGCCCCATGAGCTTTGAGCCACACGCCAGTCCCAAACACATTGCCATCATCATGGATGGCAATGGGCGTTGGTCAAAAAAGAGACTCATGCCGCGCAACATCGGGCATTTGATGGGGGCGTCCAATTTGAGAAAAATCGTCAAAGCGTGTGTGAACCATTCGGTCAAGCACCTGACGGTTTTTGCCTTCAGCACCGAAAACTGGAAACGTCCACCTGAGGAGGTGGCCATTTTGTTCGATCTTTTTGTGCGCTATTTGAAGAGCGAGATCATGGAACTCCAAGCCCAAGGCATTCGTTGGAGGGTCATTGGAGACCAGTCTGCCTTTCCCAAAGAGCTCAAAGATCAAATTGATTTTGCCTGCAAAGCCACCGAGCGCGGCACACAGTTGGATTTGACCGTGGCCATTAACTACGGCGGTCGTTGGGATATTTTGCAAGCGGTTCAGGGTTGGCAATTGGCACACCCCTATGAGTCGCTGGATCAATTGAGCCAAGATGCACTGGATCCCTATTTGGCGACACACCCTTTGCCTGAGCCAGATTTACTCATTCGCACGGGTGGGGAGTCCCGCTTGAGCAACTTTCTCATTTGGCAATGCGCCTACACAGAGATGTTCTTCACCAAAGAGCTGTGGCCTGACTTTGGAGAGGCTTCCCTGTCAGAGGCGATCGAGTGGTATGGGCAGCGCATCCGCCGCTTTGGCAAAACCGACGAGCAAGTCCAAGAAAGCTCACTTCGAGCAAAGTCCGTCTTGCACCCCAACTGAGTTGCAGCTCTTGAGCGCGACTCCTGGGCCTCAGCGCAGCTTTTAAAAAGACAGCCCAAGCAACCCCTCTTTGAGCCCCAAAGGGGAGAAGCCCCTTAAAATGGGCGTCATGTTACAAATCAAAGCACAATTACTCGCTGAGCTGGCTCAGATCTTAGAAACCATGGGTGAGGGTTTTGGCGCACGCGCCGCCTTTGAGTCACCCAAGATGGCCTCCCACGGCGACTTGGCGCTCACCGCTGCGATGGGCTTGGCCAAGGCCTTGAAGACCAACCCCAGAGAGCTTGCCACACGGCTCAAAGCCAGTCTTGAGGAGTCGCCCGTTTTTGTGCAGCATGTGCAAGACATTGAGATTGCGGGCCCAGGGTTTTTGAATTTGAGACTCAAACCCAGCGCCAAACAGCAAGTGATCTCAGAGGTTTTGTTGGCCCAGGACCACTTTGGCTCCAAAGCCAAGACGCAGGAGCAACTCTTGGTCGAGTTCGTCTCCGCCAATCCCACGGGCCCCTTGCACGTGGGGCACGGGAGGCAAGCGGCCTTGGGCGATGCGCTTTGCAACCTCTTTGAAACACAGGGCTACTCGGTGCACCGAGAGTTTTACTACAACGACGCGGGGGGACAAATTGATACCTTGGCGCACAGCACACAGTTGCGCATTCAAGGGGTGCACCCGGGAGATGCGCAGTGGCCTGAGAAGGCGTACAACGGCGACTATATTTTGGACATCGCCAAGGCCTTTTTGGCTGGCGAGACAGTGGTCTCCAAAGACCGATCGGTCAAAGCGAGTGCAGATCCTGCGGATTTGGAGGGCATTCGAGAGTTCGCCGTGGCGTATCTGAGGCGAGAGCAAGATTTGGATTTGGTGGCCTTCAATTTGAACTTTGACGAGTTCTATTTGGAGTCGAGTTTGTACACCTCAGGTCGGGTACAAAAGGCGGTGGATCAATTGATTGAGTCGGGCCACACCTTTGAGGCCGATGGTGCGCTGTGGCTCAAGTCCACGGATTTTGGGGACGACAAGGACCGCGTGATGAGAAAGTCAGAGGGCGGCTACACGTATTTTGTGCCCGACGTGGCGTATCACTTGAGCAAGTGGGAGCGCGGCTACCACCACGTGATCAACATCCAAGGCACGGACCACCACGGCACCATTGCACGGGTCAGGGCAGGCCTGCAAGCGGTCTCGCAATTGAAGGGTTTGGGGATTCCCAAGGGCTACCCCGATTACGTCTTGCACACCATGGTGCGGGTGATGCGCGGGGGCGAGGAGGTCAAGATCTCCAAGCGAACCGGAGACTACGTGACGCTCAGGGACCTCATCGACTGGACGAGCAAGGATGCGGTGCGATTCTTTTTGCTCAGCAGAAAGCCCGATACCGAGTACATCTTTGATGTCGATTTGGCCATTGCCAAAAACAACGACAACCCCGTTTTTTATGTGCAATACGCACACGCGCGCATCTGTGCCATTTTGATGAAAGAGGGTTTGATGCAAGCGGGCAGTCCCCATGTGGATGCGTCTTTGGCGCAAACGAAGTTGGAGAGTTTGACCTCCAGCGTCTCCATGGCTCTGATGCTTGAATTGGCCAAATACCCTGAGGTGCTGGAGAGTGCGGCCAAAGATTTGGCGCCTCATGACATCACCTTTTACTTGCGCGAGTTGGCAGCGAGTTATCACAGCTACTACGACCAAGAACGGGTCTTGGTGGAGGACCTTGAGGTCAAGCGGGCTCGGCTGGCCTTGATTGCCGCTGTGGCTCAAGTGCTCAGAAGCGGCTTGGCGCTCTTGGGGGTCTCTGCTCCTCAAAGCATGTGATTGGCCATGCAATAGAGGGGTTGGGATTTGTAAAACTGAGCACAAAGTGCAAAGCCCACGACGTGTGTCATCAGAAATGACTATGATCATGCCAGTGCACTGGTCAATTGGCCATGGCGCAGTAGCGGAATTTTCGACCCTTGAAACAAAGTGATCCATCGATGAACAACAAGACCTTGACCTCTGAACGAGGTGGTACCTTCTTAGGCTTCGTGTTTGGCCTGATCGTGGGCCTTTTTGTCTCCTTGGCGCTGGCGGTCTACGTGACCAAGGTGCCCATTCCCTTTTTGAACAAAGGGCTCATCCACAGCGCCGATGAGAACGCGGTTGAGGACAAGAAGAACAAAGATTGGGATCCCAATGCACCCCTCTACAACAAGGGGGCCAATAAGGAAGGGGCCAAAGAGGAAGCCTCTGGCAAGGCAGGCGAGAAGCCTTCTGCGGGTTTTACCAACCCTTTGTCGGGTTTGTTGGGTGGCTCAGCCGCTCCCACGGCCTCCAGTGCCAATGGGTCTCCTGGCGTGCCAATGGCACCTGGCAAGGACGCAGGCGACAAAGCCGAGAGTGGCTCGGAGGTGGTCATGCCCAAAGCTGCACAAGCCGAGCCCTTTGAGTACTATGTTCAAGCCGGCGCCTTCAGAACACATGACGAAGCGGACACGCAAAAAGCAAAATTGGCCATGGGCGGCTTTGACGCCCAGGTGAGCGAGCGCGAGCAATCTGGAAAATCCGTGTTTCGGGTTCGCCTAGGCCCTTGGTCGACCAAGGACGATGCGGAAAAACTCCAGCAGCGTTTGAGCTCTCAAAAGGTCGAGTCTGTGATCATTCGAGTTCAAAAGTAAACCCTCCACCCATTGAGAGGGTTTGAATTTCATCTTAATTTTTTTCTGAGGTTCATTCAACATGAAAAGACGTGCACTCACCCAGGCGCTCTCATTGGTCCCTGCTATTGGCCTTGGAGGAGCAGCGGCTCTTGGGTCCCTTCAAAGCATGGCCCAAGGGGGTCAGCCCCAAGAGGGCATTGAGTACTTGTCGCTTGATAAGCGGGTGCCCACCGATGCAGCCAAGGGAAAGATCGAAGTCATTGAGTTCTTTTGGTACAGCTGTCCACACTGCAATGCGTTTGAGCCCCGTTTTGAGTCTTGGATGGCCCAAGTGCCCAAGGACGTTGAGGTGCACCGTGTGCCGGTGCGTTTCAGAGATGACTTTGAGCCCCAGCAACGCATGTACTACGTGCTTGAAGCTTTGGGCAAGGTCGATGCGCTTCACGCCAGTGTGTTCAAAGCCATTCACACCGAGCGCCAGTCTTTGTCCAGCCCTGAGGCCTTGGCCGATTGGGCTGACAAACACGGCATCCCCAAAGCCAAATTCATGGAGCTCTTTAACTCCTTTGCCGTGGTCTCCAAAGCCAAGCGCGCGGCCCAATTGCAAGACCTCTTTAAAGTTCAAGGCGTGCCAGCGCTGGGCATTGCCGGGCGCTTTTACACCGATGGCTCTTTGGCCGGAAGCATGGAAAAAGCGCTTCAAATCACCGAATACCTGCTCTCCGAGGTCAGACGCGGTCGCTAAAGCAGACAAGCCCCCCAGGACGCCCAAGGAAAGGGCGCAGGGGGTGTGAGATCCCAACGCTTGGTTCATGCTGCACGGCTCATGGAGCCTTGGGCTGTCCGCCGGTTGTCAAAGTGCGCTTAAAAGTGCGATTAATGTGCGATCAAAGCCACATTCGCATTGTTATAAAAAAGAGCGGCTCTCCTTGACTCAAAGCCAAGCAGAGCCCTTACAATGCACAGCATGTATATGTCTGCAAGATTCATGCCTTGAAAATTCTGAATCCACTTCTTTGCTTGTGCCAGAGCGCATGGCGCTCGTGCGTGAGCTTGGCTGTGCGCATGGGTTTTGTTTTGGCGATTTTGTGGGCCATGTGTGTGGCGATGGTGCGCCCTGTCTACGCCGAGAGAGCCGATGCAGACAGGCCCATGAACATCGAGGCCGACGAGTTGGTGCACGACGATTTAAAGCAGCTCTCTATTTTTACGGGTCACGTGGTGGCCACCAAAGGCACCCTTGTCTTGCGCGGTGCGCGCATTGAGGTGAGAGAGGATTCCCGGGGTTTTCAGTACGGCGTGATCACGCCCGAGCCCGGACAAAGGGCTTATTACAAACAAAAACGAGAAGCCGTGAACGAGTTCATGGAGGGTGAGGCCGAGAAAATCGAGTACGACGGACGACTCGACCGTGTGACCCTCACCCAGCGAGCGGTGCTCAGGCGCTATAGGGGTGCGGTTTTGAACGACGAGATGTCTGGACAAGTGATCACCTACAACCATTTGAGCGAGACCTTTCGCATTGACTCTCAAGGGGCGCAGTCTGCAGACATGAAAACGGCGACCAAGCCCGTCGACGCGAGTGGCAAAGATGTGGGACTTTTGGGGCAAAAAAACAGCCCACGCGTGCGCGCGGTCTTGACCCCCATTCCTCAAAGCGGGCCCAAGCCATGAGTCCCAAGGATGATCGCCCAATGTCTCCCATGAAACCGTTGAGCGCAACAGATGCTGCTTCTGTGATCGCCTCTGGTGCTTCGAGCCTGGAGGCCCATCACCTGCAAAAGTCATACGGTTCTAGGCGTGTGGTGCACGATGTGTCTTTGTCGGTCAAGCGCGGTGAGGTCGTGGGTTTGCTGGGTCCCAACGGGGCGGGCAAGACCACTTCTTTTTACATGATCGTGGGTCTGGTGCGTGCCGATGCGGGGTGGATCACCTTGGACGGTGACCGCATCGAGAAGCTTCCCATTCACAGAAGATCCAGACTGGGTCTAAGCTATTTGCCCCAAGAGGCATCGATCTTTAGAAAACTCAATGTGCAAGACAATGTGCGTGCGGTCTTGGAACTCCAGCACAACGAAAGAGGTGAGCCATTGGGGGAGGAGGAGATCGAGCGCCGCTTGAGCAGCTTGCTCCACGAATTGCGCGTGGACCATTTGCGCGACGCGCAATCCACGGCGCTCTCGGGCGGCGAGAGGAGGCGCGTTGAAATAGCGCGTGCCTTGGCCACCCAGCCCCAATTCATTTTGCTCGATGAGCCCTTTGCAGGTATTGATCCGATTGCGGTGATTGAGATTCAGCGCATCATCGGCTTCTTAAAGGAAAGAGGCATTGGGGTGTTGATCACAGACCACAATGTGCGAGAGACTTTGGGCATTTGTGATCACGCCTTCATCATCAACGATGGTCGCGTGCTCGCTCAAGGCACACCCTCTGAGATCGTAGACAACGAGGATGTGCGTCGTGTCTACTTGGGTGAACATTTCCGCATGTGACCCATGAACACAACACACGGTAAACACTAGACTCATGAAGCAAGGCCTATCCCTCAGAGTCTCACAGCATTTGGCGCTCACGCCCCAATTGCAACAGTCAATCCGCCTGCTTCAACTCTCAACCCTGGAGCTGAGCTCAGAGATTGAGCAAATGCTGGACGACAACCCTTTTCTAGAAAAGGAACTGGAGAGCGCCGAGCGCGAGGAGTACGGCCTCCAATCTGAGGACGCCCCCATTGAGCAAGACGCCTTGAACACCGAGGCTGCAAGCGATTTGGAAGGCCTGGAGGCTGCGTTGCGGGCCAACGAAGAGTCAGGCTTTGATGAGCTTCAAAGCCCCTTGGCTGAGACACTCGATGTGTATGAGAATTTAAACAGCGTGAGCTCACTGAGTGAACTCAGCTCCATGCAAAGCACAAGTTCAGAGGACCGAAACGAGGGCGTTGAGGCCAGCTCCATTGAGGGGGTGGCTGAGAGTTGGGAGGGAGACGGCAGCGTTGAGTTCTCCGCCGATGACAGCGAATGGGGCGGAGATGCGCCACCGCGCAACGGGGCCTTGGATGAGAGCGAGGCCGATGCGACGGAGCTTGCAAGATCGAATTTAACGCTCACCGAATTTCTCCATCGCCAAGCGTTGTCGCTTCGTTTGGACGAAGTCGACCGTGCGGCTTTGCGCTTTTTGATCGAGTCATTGAATGACGACGGCTACCTTGAGGATTCTTTGAGGAGCTTGGCCGAGAGTTTGGCTGGCGACGATGAGGAGCAACTCGACGAGCTCGAGGAGCGTTTTCAAATGGCGCTCCATTTGCTCCACAGCTTGGAGCCCACGGGTGTGGGTGCCAGGGGCTTGGCCGAATGCTTGAGCTTGCAGCTCAAAGCCATGGAGACCACCAGTGCTGAGCAAAACGCAGTGCGTTTGGTGGCCATTGAGATTTTGAAGCAACCCCTTGATATGTTGGCCAGACGGGATGTGAAGCGGTTGTGCGTGTCCTTGGGTGAGAGTGATGTGAGCATCAAACTTGCCATTGGACTCATCGGTCGCTTGGAGCCCAAGCCTGGGCGCAAATTCATCGACTTGGAGCGCCAAGTGGTGGTTCCCGATGTGCTCGTGACCCGTGCCGGTTTGGACCGCGATGGTCTGCCCAAATTCAGGGTTCAGCTCAACAGCGATGTGATGCCCAGACTCAGGGTGCACGACATTTATGCGGGTGCACTCAAGGGGGCGGGTAAATCGGAGGGTCACTTGGGCTTACAACAACGGCTCCAAGAGGCGAGGTGGTTCATTAAAAATATTCAGCAACGCTTTGACACGATTTTGCGGGTCAGCCAAGCGATTGCACAACGCCAGCGAAATTTTTTCACGCACGGTGAGTTGGCCATGAAGCCCATGGTCTTGAGGGAGATTGCCGATGAGTTGGGGCTGCACGAGTCCACCATCTCTCGGGTCACAACCGCCAAGTACATGTCCACGCCGTTTGGCACCTTTGAGCTCAAGTACTTCTTTGGCTCTGGGTTGGGCACGGAGAGTGGGAGCAACGCGTCCAGCACAGCGGTTAGAGCGCTCATCAAACAATTTGTGGCGAGCGAAAACCCCAAAAAGCCGCTCTCCGACAACCAACTCTCGGAGATGCTCAAGGAGCAAGGGATCGATTGCGCCAGAAGAACGGTGGCCAAGTACCGAGAGGCTTTGCGCATTGCGCCCACGAATTTGAGAAAGACGCTGTAGCGCTCTTGCCCTCCATTGCTCAGGCAAGAAAGGGGCGATGGAGCCGAGTGCACATGTGCACGGTGGTTTTTTCTTCAAACACAACACACAAGACACAACCAAGACATGAATTCACTGACTCTTTTTTTACCCTGCGCTGCCGGCGTTGAATCCTATTTGGAGACCGAGGTGAGAGGCATTTTGGATGACTCCCCCAGGAGAATGAGCGCGCAACGGGGCGGCTTGCTGGTGGAGGCTTCATGGCGCGAGATGATGCAACTCAATTTGAATGCGAGACTGTGTCAACGGGTGTTGATCCAACTCAAAGAGGAGAGATACCAAAGCGAGGACGACATCTACAAAGCGGCCTCATCGGTGCCGTGGGAGATGTGGTTCAGTGAGCGGCTCACCTTCAAAGTGGAGATCACCGCGCAGTACTCGCCTTTGAAGAGCTTGAACTTTGCTGCGTTGCGGGTGAAGGACGCCGTGGCCGATCGGTTCAGGGAGTGGCGAGGGGTGAGACCCGATGTGGATGTGCGGTGGCCTCAGGTGCGTGTCTATGTCCATTTGACCCAAGACACCGTGCTGCTCTTTGTGGACACCTCGGGTGAGCCTTTGTTCAAGCGAGGGTGGAGGGTCGAAAAAGGCGAGGCGCCGCTCAAAGAAACCTTGGCTGCAGCGATGATTGCAGCAAGTGGTTGGGCCGATACAGATCTGCCTCTGTACGACCCATGTTGTGGGAGTGGCACCATCGCCATTGAGGCCGCACAAATCGAGTGTCGCATTGCACCTGGGCACAACAGGCGCTTTGGATTTGAGCAACTCAACATGCATCAAAGCCACGTTTGGCAAGATCTCAAAGCGCAGGCCAAAGCGCGCGAGCGCGCGCCAACCAGGCGCATCTTTGGCTCAGACGTGAGCTTTAGGATGGTGGACTTTGCACAAAACAATGCCGAGCGAGCGGGTGTGGCGCACGCCATCGAGTTCCGTGGCGGGGACGCGTTGCAGCGCAACCCACCCATCGAGAGTGCAGGCATGTTGATCTTGAACCCTCCCTACGATGAGCGCATCGCAATTGCTGGGGTGGCAGCCAGGAGCCAGGCGCAAATGCCCGAAGGGGGAGACTTCTTCTTGCAATTGGCCAGTCACTGGAAGAAGAATTTCTCGGGATGGACGGCTTGGATTTTGACGCCCAATTTGAAACTGCCCACGCAAATGCGATTGAAGGAGAGTCGTCGAGTGCCCATGTGGAATGGTCCCATTGAGTGCCGCTTCTTTAAGTTTGACATGGTGGCAGGCTCGGCACGTCAAAAACCAAAGGACGCACCCCGTGCAAGTCACCCAGACGCCTGAGCTCGGTATAGCTTGCGAGGCACAGGCCTTGCCATCTCTGGCCACGCCTGCCCAGCAAGTGGTCATCGACACCAATGTGATTCTTGACTTGTGTTTGTTCGAGGACCCCAAGGTGGGTGCCTTGATGAGCAAGATCAGGGAGGGGTCTTTGGTGTGGTTGGCCACCCAAGGGATGCGAGACGAGTTGGTGCGCGTGCTGACCTACCCCCACTTGGTGGGCAAGGCCCAACAAAAGGACGAATCCTTGCAGTTGCCCGTTGGCAGCACCTTGGCTCAGTTGCTTGGCCTGTTCGATGAGTGGGTCACGCTGTGTGAGGCGGCTCCCAAGGCCCGGTACATGTGCAAGGATCCAGATGACCAAAAGTTCATTGACTTGGCGGCACACACGGGCGCCATGTTGATCTCAAAAGACAAAGCCGTCTTGGCGCTCACCAATCGACTTGCTCGCTTGGGCGTGAAGGTTTGC
>CAIKYO010000079.1 GCA_903831655.1 uncultured Burkholderiales bacterium | reverse complement strand
TATTCTTTATAAGGCGTTAAAAACTCGAAAATAACAATCAGGAAGATGGGAAACATCAAATAGGTGTATTTCAAGTACTAATTTATGGTCTGGAAGAACCTGTAGCTCATGAAAAGTGGTGATCAACTAATAAAATGGGCGGCGAAACAAATGGGTAAAGTGTGGACCGCGTGCACTGGCCCAAATTCTGCTACAAGTACGAATATGTGAATATAAGTACTGATCCTCAGTCTCACTGAATATTGCTTATGTAAGATTAACAATAGCAAGTATTAATAATTAATATTAATAAGATTGAATAAAAGAATGTGATGATATAATTGTGAACCGCCAATGTTGAAGTAATAACAGCCACACATCCTAAATACCTAGAACCTAGACTATCTAGTAGTGAGATAGCGCTACACTTCCCCTCGCCCCTTTTGGAAAAATCTCTCAAATTTTTCGCAAGTACAGTCGTTATGTGAGACTCCTTCCGAAACGGAATATACTCACTAAACCACACGAAATATAAAAACCGACAGGATGTCCGGAAAAATCTCTAGACAGTTAAGTCCGGGCAAATCTTTTATAGATACGACTGTTAGGAAATTAAGTCTTGAGCACCGACGTGACATACTTACGTAACTCAGCATGTTGATTGCAGTACTCCCGTACAACAGCAACATACATCAAGTTCTTCCAAGGTTCCCACGTATCCTCAGCCTCATCGAAACCCAACCACCGAACTTTGAAGAAAAGGTTAGACACCTTTTTTCGCCGTTTACGCCGGTTCGAAGTTGCCGTAGATACCTGTGGTTCATACTCCTCACGCCAGGCATGCTCCACAATCCTTTCAACATGAAATTCTTGGGAGTCTCCGCAAGCGACCGCGCGAGGATCGACCTTCGCTGGGTCAAACAAAAATTCTTTCAAAGAGGTTACATGGAACTCCTTAATTTGATCCTGAATCACATCTTTAACCACATAGCGATTTCCTAGATGGCTCAGAACTTGATAAGGTCCACTCCAGAAAGATTTCGTTTTCATATCTTGAGTCCTGAATTCTCCACGACCTCGGTGGGGCATCGCCAACACCCAAGTGCCATCGTGAAAAACAGTCGGAGGTATCCCGGCCAACTTTTCCATATGCTCATTATCAATATCAGCTTGTAGCTGAGTAGCCACCTCTAAAATATCCTTAGCATACTCTACTGTTCGTTTCACCCACGCTGTCTGAGCGGAGTCACCATGAGTCGTAGCTAAGTCAGCGAGGTATTCCCCCCTTTCCACAGAATCCGCATAGAATGACGGATTGTGCAATTCAAGCGGCGATTTCCTCGTGATTGAAGAGGGAGCCAAATTGAGAATCTTCTGCACATATGGTAAGTATTTGTGCCACGTATCACGCACCTTGCGTGCATAGATAAACGCCCGCAAATGCCGCATTACTTCACGGTTCGCTCGCTCGACCATGCCATTCTCCTCATGGCTGTAGGCTAGAATGTCAGGTCGTTTGATATGAAGCCGGCTGAAGTACTCCTCGAAAAGATTGTTGACAAACTGTGTTCCATTATCGGTAACCACAGATTCCGGTAAACTTGGCCGTTCCGTGAAATAAGAGTCCAAATGCTCAGCAGCCTCCATCGCAGTCACAGATTCCAGGGGATACAGATTGACGTACCTTGTGAACGCATCAATGATGACTAGAACGTAAAGGTACGGTTCCTTTCGTCGAGCATCCACTGATTGGGTCAAAGGTCCGATGGTGTCAATGTATAAACGTTGATAGGGCTTATAACAGGCTAATGTTGTGGGACGCACGTTGACAACCAAGACTGTCCGCCAACCAAGACTGTTGTTCCTCAGAGAGTTTCCGCG
>CAIKYO010000078.1 GCA_903831655.1 uncultured Burkholderiales bacterium | reverse complement strand
TGGCTGGTGCAATTTTCTTTCCCATTGGAATTCTCCATGGGTTTTATCTTTGGTTTCAATAGGAGCATTAAATGAGCAATTTACATACGCCACAACGTCTTGAAGATGAATCTTTTAAAGAATATCAAGAGCGTCGTAAAAAAAGTAAACAAGAAGTAAAACGAGTTCTCAAAGGAACTCCTGTTTGGAATTGTTTAACCCAAGGAACCTATCGCAAATCAAAGGAAGTTAAATGAGCACAATCATCGCTCGATCAGCAGAGTCCGTTCACTGGTATCAGCAGGACGGTTCACCGCAGTACACCGTGAAAGCCAAGGATGGCTCAGACCGTCCTACAACCCTCAGGGACGCACGCAAGATGAACCTAGTACCTTCGGTTACCACAGTGATGAAAATCGCCGCCAAGCCGGGATTAGACGTGTGGAAAAACGAACAGTTGCTCTTAGCGGCTATGACTTTGCCACGCAAACCGGAAGAGACTGAAAAAGAGTTCATCGCTCGTATCGTTGCCGATTCAAAAGAGACTGGAAAACAGGCCGCAGAAAAGGGCACCCGTATCCATGAATCGATTGAACGCTGGTACGCAGGGGATCGTAATGTAGAGCACGCTGATACCGCCAAGGCTTTTGAGATATCAGTCTTTGAACACTTCAAAACCCATCCTGATCATAAATGGCGTACAGAAATTTCCTTCTCTTCGCCCTTGGGCTTCGGGGGTAAGGTCGACTTGCATAGCACTGAAGGTTTGGGAATCGTTGTGGATGCTAAGACAAAAGATTTTGGGCCTGACGATAAAGTAGATGCATACGACGAGATGCTGATGCAATTATCGGCTTACCGTCATGGTCTTGGCATACCGCATGCACGTTGTGCAAACGTATTTGCTTCACGCACTCATCCCGGTCTTATTAGGATTGTGGAATGGTCTGAAGAAGAGCTCGCAAAAGGCTGGGAGATGTTCCAGTGCTTATTGCGTTTTTGGAAAATTAAAAGTAATTTTGGAGTATAGGATGTTAAGTAAACAACAAATCACGGAAGCATTTGTCAATGCACACTTGGAAGAGAACTACAACTTTCTCGAGTCCGACTTGATCAAGCTTGCCAATGCATTTATTGATGCGGCAAAGCCAATCATTGCAAAAGAAGAATTGGCAAACTGCGTAGAAATCGTAAACGCTTTGAATTTTGTAGTAGGTAATAAGTTGTTGCAAGTAAGAATGCCAGCAATCGCTGAGATGGAAGTAAAGAAGTACTTTTTAACTAAGGAGAAATCATGAAAAAAGCATTAGCCGCAGTAGCATTGTTTGTAATCACAGCATCTGCATTTGCATCTTGTCCTCCAACTGCACCATATCGTTGTTACATCTGGGGCGGTAAACAAGTTTGCGGTTGCGGAGTCTAAATAAAAAAAGCCCCTACCTCGGACGGAAGTAGGGGCGAACGGCCCACTGCAATGAGCCAATCACACTGAGGAGACGGTCAGCATGACGAGGAAAACCAATGTTTAAAATCTATCTTTACTGTTTACTAGGGGCGATTATTTACGCTTGTATTACTCACCTCTATCCTGAATGTACTTCCGATACAACTGGGGAGCTTCGGTTGCTAGGATGCTTAATCCACCTATAGCACCTGTAGTAGCTAAACCTGCACCTACCTCCGGGGCCAACAAGCCTGCGGCGGCTACGTAAGGTGCGGCAGACAATGCTCCACTAGCCATACCAGCGACATGTTTAGCGGTCTCGCCCCAATCACTTAGATTTCCAGACTCTAAAGCTCTTTTGCCTGATTCCCAAGTTTGCTTGGACTCATAGGGGAGTGTTGACAAAGCGGCAGGCACAGACAACTTGCCAAGCAAGTCACCGCCATAACGAACCATTCTGCCAATCTTGCTTCCAGTTCTGCCTGTCATATCAGCCAAGTTGGAGCTCAAACGCTTTTGTCTTGTAGCCAAATCTTCTAATGCTGTCTTAGATCTATTTGCCTCTGCTTCAGCTTTAGATAGATCTTCAACGGCTTGTGCACGATGAGGTTCAAGTTTTGCTTGAGCTTCTGCTTTAGCTTCTTCAACTGCCTTGGCATGTGCTTTAGCTCTTTCTTGTGCAATCAATTGTTCAGCCTTCATCTGAGCCAGTTTGGCCTTTTGGGCCTCTGGAGTCAGAGCCAGTGGACTTTCTTTAGTCAAGATAGTACCGGGAGCAAGGCGTTGAGTTTCAGCCGCTAATGCCGCATTCCTAGGGATCAAATCTTTTTGGACTTGCGACATGCTTGTGGCATTCATCGCTTCATGAGGTGGAACAAATTTCTCAGCGTAGTTGCCAACAGCAGAGCCGCCTTCAGGAACACGAGTCAATGTAGGCTCAGGAGGTGCCGCTTCAACAGTGACATTGCCTCGCAAATGCTCAGGCATGTGCTGTTCAACAGCTTCGTCACTAAATAAATGCTCTTTGTGTCTCTTTGCTTCCTCCAACGCTCTCATATTTTCTGTATGAATGTCTTGAGCTCCAGTGAGCTTTTGATTGACTTCATTCAGATTGGTTTGAACTGGATTTGGTTTTGGAGGAAAAGATCCTAATTTAGAAACTATAGGTGCCGAGCCAGCCAAGATATCGCCAGTAGTCAGATGTGACTCTTCACGATTAATTGGCTCTTGTTCTTCAGCATTACTTAGCAAATCGCTACGATCAGTGATTTTGTTTGAATCATCAGTCGTGCCAGCATCAGCTTTGATTTGAGGTGCTTCGTTAGAGGTTTCAGTTTTAGCAGGAGTAGATTGCTCATCATC
>CAIKYO010000077.1 GCA_903831655.1 uncultured Burkholderiales bacterium | reverse complement strand
TTTTTGTGTGCCAACTTGGGGACCCAAGATCCACTCATGAATTTCGCACCCACCTTCATTTGGATCATTTGGTGGCTGGGGACTTCGTTTGGTGTGGTCGTTTTTGGAAACTTTTGGCCATGCATCAATCCATGGCTGGCCATTGACCGGGTGATCAATCCCAGCAACAAGCCTTCAGTGCTTTCATACCCCAAGCATTTGGGGCAGTGGCCTGGCGTGTTTGTTTTGTTGTGTTGGTGCGCCTTGGAAGTGGTCTACCCCATTGCCGCAATGCCCGAGCGACTCTCGTGGTGGATTGTTGCTTACAGTTGCTACATGCTCTTGGGGCTGTCTTTGTTTGGACAAGACATTTGGTGTGCGAAGGCCGATGGATTTTCGATCTACTTTGAATGGCTAGCAAGTCAAAGAAAGGAGCGGGTGCTTGTGCACACCAAAGACCCACACACTGCCCCAGATCCCATCAATTTCAGCACGCAACTGAGTGAAATTGCATTTGTGATTGCCATGTTTGCAAGCGTGCTCTTTGATGGGCTTCACGCGAGTCAAATGTGGCCCCCACTGGAAGCCACTGTCATGCGTTGGGGTATTTTGAGCCATGACCTCAATGGATACCAGTTGGGCGTTTGGGAACTTGTTTGTGTTTGGCTCTTGTTTGTGTGCATGTACTTGTTGAGCTGTGCTGTGACCTCTACATGGATGCGGCTTGAAGGCAAGACACCCCTTTCACAACCCCATTTGAGCACCTTGAACTTGGCAACACACTTTTCTTGGAGCTTGATACCCATTGCAATTGCCTACCTCTTGGCTCACAACTTCTCAACGTTTTTCATTCAAGCCCAAAGCATCATCGCCTTGTCATCAGACCCCTTTGGTTGGCAATGGGATTTACTGGGCACTTCCAGATTTGAGGTGGATGTGAGCGTGATCGACGCCAAACTCACTTGGTATGTCGCGACGGTGTCCATTGTGTTGGGCCACATGGTCTCGATTGTGAAGTCTCACCAATGTGCACAGGCGCTCATTGATTCCAGCGAGCTCGACTCCAAAGCAGCAATGGATTCTTGGGACGTCTATGGACCTAGGCTCAAAGCCTGGAAGCTCAGCCTACCCCTCACGGTCCTCATGATCGCTTTCACGGCTTTGAGTCTTTCCATCATCGCAGAACCTTTGGCCAACGGATAGACCTTCTAGGCCTTTAGGCGTTGACGTACCCTAAGGCTTTAGACCTTGTTGGACGAGCAAGTCTCGTCCCTCAGGGCTCTTTAGCCAAGCCAGCAAAGCTTGACTCACTTGGGAATCTGGTTTTTTCAGCCACAACGCATAATTGCTGGTGAGCTCAAAGGGAGGGGGAAATGGACCGATCAGGGTGCTTGCATCAGACTGCACGATCTCACTGATTTGGGTCACACCCAATTGGACCTGTTCAGTTCGCACCCATTCCATCGTTTGAAGGCCATCTTTGGCCAAACGAGCTTTTGCCATCACTTGGACTCGAATACCCAACTGATCCAAGATTTTCATGAAGTGTTGCCCAACCGTCGCACCTCTGGCTGGGTCTGAAATGGCAATGCTTTCACACTTCAAAAGCAATTGCTTCAATTCCTCTGCAGTTTGTGGAGCAACAAAGGTTTTGCTTTTGCCAGCCATGCCGGCCACGGTGGCTGCAAAGGGAAAGAGTCGACCCTCTTTGAGTTCACCTTTGAGCTCAGAGGCCTCAATTCTTTCAAGGGTTGTGATCAACACTTCCGCAGAATCGTCTGCCAAGTAATGCTGTTGGGCTGCGCCAGCTGTATCGAAGTGCAACTCAACCGTGTAGCCAGTGCTGAGCTTAAAAGCTTGCGCCATCGACTCAAGGGGTGACTTCACGCCTGCTGCAGCGTGTGCCACCAACCCTTGTGCCAGCGAGCATGGAGAGATCAAGCTCAAGGAGGCGAGCAAACTGGCCGCGATCAACGGGGTCCATTTATTCATTTGTATGCTCAACGTGAATTTTTTAATATCAGGGTATCAATTCTCTTTTTCGATACCCGCTTTGTCCACCACACGAGTCCAAAGCTTGAGCTCTGACTTGATGACATCTTGAAGTCTCTCGGGCTTGCCGCCTGCCACATTCATTCCCTGCTTGGCCAAAGCCGCTTTCACATCATTTTGAAGCAACAAGGCATTGAAATCGGCATTGAGTTTGGCCACCACCGATGCTGGAGTGCCCGCGGGTGCCAAGACACCATACCAAGATTCCACCACGGCTCCAGGCAAACCCAGCTCCTTCATGGTGGGCACCTTGTCATAGGCGCTAGACCTCTCATTGCCCATTTGAGCCAAGAGCTTCAAATTTCCACTGTTGATGTGAACCGAAGCGGTTTGAAGAGCCACCACACTCACTTGAATTTGGTTACCAATTAAGTCAGTCAAAGCGCCTGCAGTGCCTTTGTAGGGGACGTGCAGCAGTTTGATGCCAGCCTCTTGCGAGAGAAGCTCCATGGCCAAGTGCTGTGGTGCGCCTTGCCCGGGAGAGGAGTACATGAGTTCTCCAGGCGCCTTTTTGGCTTGTGCCACAAAATCCTTGAAGCTTGCAATACCCGATTTAGCTGAAGTCACCAAACCAAACGAGCTGGTGCCCAAAAGGATCACAGGTGCAAATGAAGCAATCGGGTCGTAAGGCAACTTGGTGCTCAAAGCTGGCACGGTGCCATGAGCTGTGGCGGTGACCAAGAGGGTGTACCCATTGGGAGGCGACTTGGCCACGTGATCGGTTCCAATGACACCGCTTGCACCCACTCGGTTGTCGGTGACCACGCCCACCTTCCACTGATCGGCCAATTTAGGACCCAGCACCCGAGACAAGATGTCGGCGCCTGTTCCAGTTGAAAAAGGAACCACCAAGGTGACGGGTTTATTGGGAAAGTCTTGGGCCACGCACACGCCCAACACCAAGAGACAACCCATGCAGAGCGCAATGCGTCTGAACAAACTCGAATTCAATTTCAAACCACTAACCCACACTTTCTTTTTTCAATTTAAAAAATCCAGCACTCAAATCACCGCAACCATCATTTGGTCAAAAACAACTTGCCCCATGCTTGTCCCCACTTCTCTGCCTCATCCACCACCAAACCGGGTTCGGTGAGAACGTAATTGAAATTATTGAGCTCCGATTTCACCTTGGTGTTGGCCGGTGGACGACCCATGTCGTTCAACATCTTTTGCGCGTCTGGTGAGAGCATGAAGTCCGCAAACAACAAAGCCGCGTAAGGGTGGGCGGCATGCTTGGTCAGCGCAATGCCCTGCGGTCTGGCCAAGGTGGGCTCAATGGGCACCCAATCGATGCTGGCACCTCGAAGCTTGAAGGATTGTGCGTTTGCATTGTAAATGGTGAGTCCGACCTGCACTTCGCCTTGTGAGATCATTTGGGCGAGCAAGATGTGGCCCTTTCGCACATCGGGCTTCATCTCGGAGAGCTTTTTAAAAAAAGCTGTGCCACGTGTCTCTCCCAGAGCATTCATGATGCCCCCCATCCATTCAGCATCTGTTGCCTCAATGCCCAACTGATCCTTCCAGCGAGGGGTTAAAAACCCTTCCAAATGATTGGGCAAATCCTCTCTTTTAACTTTTTGAGTGTTGTAGGCCACGACAAAAAAATTAACCCGATCGGGCATCCACATGCGGTGTTTAGGGATCATGTTTTGAGGCAAATCCGCTTGGTTGGGGGAGAAAAATTCTGAAAACATTTTCTCCCTCGCCAATATCTCCATCTCTGGCCCATTGGTCTCCACCACATCCACGGCGTAGCGTTTGGCACGCGTTTCGTTGAGCACGCGTTGCAAAACCCCGTCACTCAAGCCCCTCCACACTTCAACATGGACCCCGTAGCGTTTCTCAAACTCTTTGAGTAAGGGCGCAGCCTCAGTGGGTGCCAATGATGTGTAAAGGGTCAAGGAACCTTCGGTCTTCGCATGCTCGAGGAGCCACTTTTGGCGATCGGCCCCTTTGTACATATAAATTGCTTCTTGTCCTAGTGGCGCCAAAGTGGCACTGTTTGTGGCTGAGTTTGGCGCCGAAGTAGCACCCACACTTTGAGCCTGTCCTGTCTCGGGGAGACTTGCACAGCACAACACAATTGAGGACACGAGCAACACCCAGCGTTTAGAGATCCCTCGTCTGAGCGCCAAAGTTCTCTTCACAAATTTTGGAATGACAGCAAATGGGTACATTTAAAAATCCTCAAAAACCAATTGAAATTGGCTCGTCAACAATGTGGGGACCAAGACACTTAGGCTCGCCACTCGTCCAGCGTTTTGATGAGCGCCTGTGCAAGGGGTGCGTCCCCGCTGGCATGACCTGCCTCTCTGGCCACGGTGAGAAGGCTCTTGGGCAAACTTTTGTGGAGCGCGTATGCGGTGTGCATGGGAGTCACCACATCAAACTGTCCTTGAACAATGTGACAGGGTTTATTGGCGATGTAGTCAAATTGCTTCCAACGACTCTCATCACTCAACCAAGGATCTTTTAAGAACATGTGACATGAAATCAACGCCATGTTGAAAGAACGCTGGATCTCAGTTGGGCTCACACGCGGCAAACCAGAGACCGACATCACCGATTGCTCCCACTGGGCCCAAGTCAGGGATGCTGCATCACGTTTTGCGGGAATCGGGCCCTGGAGGTGGAGCAAATGGGCTTGAAGCACGCTTCTCCAATTCGAGAAATCAACGGCTGAGCCCTCCAATTCGTTGAGCTTGGAGGTGTTTTCTTTGAATTCCTGCCACTCCTTGGGAAACACCCGAGCGGCACCACCTTCTTGGTACAACCAGGCCAATTCTGCGGATGTGGACGTAAAGACACCTCTCAATATCAAACCTTGCAAGCGAGAGGCATGTTGACTGGCATAGGCCAAGGCCAGTGTGGTGCCCCATGAGCCACCAAACAACGCCCACGCGTCAATTCCAAGTTTGATCCGCAAGGCTTCAATGTCACGCACCAAATTGTCTAGCGTCAAGCCCAACAAGGGATCTGTGCACTTGCTTCTTCCACATCCACGTTGATCAAAGAGGATGACTCGAAATTTTTGTGGATTGAAAAATCGCCTAGACATCTCCGAGCACCCGGCCCCTGGTCCACCGTGCAAGAACAAAATCGGCATCCCTTTGGGGTTACCACACTCCTCCCAATACATTTCATGCCCCTCACCCAGGGGCAAAAAACCAGCTTGTAAGGGGGCAATAGAAGGATAAAACATGGTGTGGTGCTTGGCGCTTGGTGTGAATCTGCAGAGACAAAAAATCAAACAATGTGGAACTGAGTGTACCGATGGGTCTAAACACTTTCAATGCGGTGGGTGTGCTCGTCATGCTTGGTGACTGACTTTAAACCCGTTTTTCCCAAACCACCAGAATGTGGAAAAACGAGGGACTTGATGACAACAGGCACAGCACCCGAAGTCTCGAGCATGCTTCCAATGTCCACGAAATCGAGCTCACTCAAGGTGATTCCATCGACAGAGATGACGGGGGTGTTCATCTTCAACTCCTCAATGAAATGAATCCCAATGACGCCTGCACAATCGGCCTCTCCAATCAAAACCAAAGGAAGTCCGGCATCAATGAGAGACTTAAATCCCAAGTGCACGCCCTTGCAAAAGGCGTCCAGTCGTTGAAAGGTGGCAGAGCCCTCAAATCGATAACCCAGTGCCACTTGTGTTTGCGCATCTTGAAAATCCATTCGCCTCAAAGACTGCTCAATCAGTGAGCCAATCTGTTGCGAGTCAAGCACCTCTTGGGTGAGATCCAACTGAGGTGCAATGACAGGAATGTTCCTCAGTGGCAAGGTTTCTTTGGGCTCCACAATGATGGTGCTTCCACTGACTTGAACGCTGTACTGGGACGCTCCAACAACGGTTGCCCGTATGCCTTGGACAGGTGTTCTCAGTTGGACGCCACGCCAAGCTTGGATTCGCTCTCGGATCTCTTGTGCCAAAGCAGGACCCAAATCGTTGAAGTGCGAGCTCTCGCGTTCATAAATGTATTCAGACACACCGCCAGAGAACGTCACGATGCTGGGCTTGTGGGTGTTGCGCAAGGGGTCAAGTCTTAAAAGCGCCGCAGTGCTTTCATTCAATGCTGAGCCTTCAATGACTTGCATGATTCGCTCGGCCATGGAGGACACCAAGCGCTTGAGTTGATCGCTTGAAGGCTTGGTCCCGATCGCAAGCTCAAAACCCAATTCATGTGCGATTTGTTTGGCAGCCTCTTCCAAGCGAATGACTCGCCCGTCTGGGTCGAAGGAGAGAATGCGAGCGCCAACATCCAAGGCCGTGAGATCGACCACAGCCCCTTGAGAACAAAGCGCAATTTTGGTGGTCCCGCCCCCGATGTCAATGTTCATGACACAGGTTTGCTCCTCAATGGACATGGCAGCAGCACCGGAGCCAAAAGCAGCCAACGTCGTCTCCAAAGCATCGCCAGCACTGACAGATACAAATTTTCCGGCCTCTTTGGCAAACAACTCACCAATCACGCGTGCGTTTGATCTCCTGACTGCAACGCCCGTGAGTATCAAAGCACCGGTGTCAATTTTTTCAGGCGTGATGCCCACACTCTCATACTGCTCGGCAATGAATTTGCCCAGCTGATCCCCATCGATGCTTTGGTTATCGCCATAGGGGGTGAGGAGCACATCCGACTCGTGCAACACGACACGCTCGCTCACGATGTAGCGGTTGTCGAGTCGCTCCATGACCAAACGAGAAAAAACCAAGTGTGAGGTAGAGGACCCAATGTCAACTCCCACGCTCACAAGGACGATCTCGTCTTCCTCCTCCATGCTTCGTTTGATGTTGCTAAAGAAAATGCGGCCACCCGCCTCGCTGGTCATCTCCTTTTGATCACAGATTGACCCTCAGGCACCTCGTACCACGCGGGATCCATGCGATCAGGTACCCCATTGGCTTTGATGAGACTTTGGTACTCTTGGCGAATAAAGGGATCCTCCATCCAGTACGGAATGGCGGTTCCACCTTCTTCGGTCAACTCTT
>CAIKYO010000076.1 GCA_903831655.1 uncultured Burkholderiales bacterium | reverse complement strand
GAACTATATGATCAAAAGAAAATATTTTCAACGCTTGAATACATTTCAGCAAGAAATAATTCCATTTATGCAAAAAGAACTAGGAGAAAACTTCTCACCCAAACTTGAACGCTTGATCCGCACTCCAGAGTGAGCCCGCATTGAGGAGTTAGTTGACGATAAGCCACTTGGCTTTGGACAACCCGGAAATGACCGGGTGTCTTTGCCTAGGCTCTCCTTGCATAAGCAATCCTAGGTATTCCCAACGCTGCTGGCTTAGTTGAAATGCTCAGCGTTGACAAAATTTTGGACAGCATTTGAGGCTTTCCACTGTGGAGAAAGATTCCCAGAGAGTCAACCTTGTGCTATGTTCGCACGAACTAGTTGGGGAGAGCGGGTACACGAAGCTTTGGTCAAGGAAGCATTGGGGGGTCACATTGTTGGTCATATCAGCGGAGCCACGGCCATCGAGGCGAGGGTGAAGCAAGTGCATAGGGAGAGTAGGTCAAAAAAATCAAAGGCTGCCGTGGTCACACCCTTGAAAGGGGATGTATGCGAAGTCCAGGTTAGCACAAGCTTGAGAAGCAATTAGGGCACACGATAGAAGAAATGATGGGAGAAATCAGCACAGAGTGTGATCGCGGCACCAAATCCAACGCTTAGGGTACAAAAATAGTTGGAAGGTCTACAAACTGCTTCTTGATACAGCTGACTGTCGGATTCCTGTGAACGTCGTCATCACCTGCGCCTATGCTCATGACAGCCAAGTAGCCATTCCCTTGGCACTCATCACAGAGCAAATGGGCACACATTGCCATGACTTGATGAACGAGCATACTGCAGCAATAATATTCAAGAAAATTCAAAGAGCATGGGGTATTTAGCGATCAATGATCAAAACCCGAGAGGGGGTGGAATAATAGACTTTAGCCAAGCACAAAAAGAAAGATACAAAGAGCCCACGCAGCAAGAGCAGAGGACCGATTGCAGGCTAAAAAACGAATTTGGTGCACGCCACTTGAGAGTAAAGTGTTCCGGCAAAGCCATATCACATTTGATCTTTGGAGTGGTAGCACTAACGGCAGAAAAGATATTCAGACTTGTAACTTAGACAAACAAATTTTACAGGTTGCAAGCTAGAACATATCGGGGAACCAAGAAAGAGGCGTCTGCATCAAATGAAAAAACAGAGCAAGTCAAGGAGATAAAGCTACAAATCTAAACTGAAAGACTGAGATAAAAAACACGAGGTTGATTGATTCAAACAATCTCTAAACTTAAAAACACTTTTGCAAGAAAATATGTGTGTCTACATTATGTCTAATGACGGCGGTTGCGTAGTTTTTTGTAACGACATTAACCAAATTTAGTCCTTCAGACGCCCGCAAGCATGGCCTCGCTTTCTAGCAACACCCCGGCCGTTGACGTCATTTCTGGATGATAACCAAAATTTGCAGCGTATTTGTTTAGCGAGTAGTAATTCGGCTTACCTCCTGTAGCATTGACGCCGATAGTTTGATTTGTGGTTTCAAAGCGCAGACCAAACTTGTCTTGCATCATTTTGAGCATTGTTGGCTTGTCGATGGGAGCTTGACTGTAAGTATCAACTACTGCATTGGTGGTCGGGGCAGCGAGGATCGAATTCACCAGACTATAAAAATCTGACGGATGAATGAAGTCACGCACGATGTAGTCAGATGAGGTTTTCAACACCGTTTTATCCCGAATGGCGCGCAAGATGTCAGTAATTAAAAAACGCCCCTCAATGTCTTGCGTATGGGAGAAATAGTTGAACACCCGGATATCAACAATCGGCAGTTGGGTTAGAGAGCGATGGCGACATTCGGCGTGCAGTTTGGCAACG
>CAIKYO010000075.1 GCA_903831655.1 uncultured Burkholderiales bacterium | reverse complement strand
CGATCCAGAGCAACGGGCGCTTTTTGCTCGTGAATACAGAAAGTCTTCTGCTCTCTACTACCAGGGACAGCCTGATTTTGATCAGCTACTTGCCAGAATTGGCGAGCACCTGAATTCCATGTGATGTGACCAAGATCATGAACAGACAAGCACTACTAACCAATGCCCCGAATGATGCTCAGTGGGCAGCCAAGTCCAAAGCAGAAAAACAATCCGCTCTAGTTGATCTGGCCATTGCGGCACTGTCCGAGTGTGCGGCCAATGGGCAAGAACTGGACTCATGGGAAGCGCAGCAACTGCGCAACGCACACTCTATGAAGCTAACAGCGAATTCGACGGAGAATAGCTATGAGAAAGATCGACCTACATATTCATACGGTATCGACGATCAGCGATAGACCCTTCGCTTTCAGCCTCGATTCCTTAAAACGATACGTTTCCGATGCAAGGCTTGATGCTGTAGCAATCACTAACCATGACGTCTTCGACCCTGTGCAATTTAGGAATATCCAGCAAGCTCTCGATATCCCAGTATTTCCAGGTATTGAGATAAATGTTGAAAAAGGTCATGTTCTGGTTATTGCAAGGCCAACGGAAGTTGATGACTTTGCAATCAAAACGAACGTCGTGTCGCAACGAATCACCAAAACTGGAGACAGTATCGCTGTCGAAGAGTTGACTCAAATATTTGGGAATCTTCACAACTATCTAGTGATCCCGCACTACGAGAAGGGGCCTCCAATTGCTGGTGTGACGCTAGAAAAGCTCAAGCCATTCGTATGTGCCGGGGAAGTAGACAGTGCGAAGAAATTTCTACGAATTCTGAAGGACTCAGCGAAGTTGACGCCAGTGCTCTTCAGCGACTCACGAATGATGGAAGGAATGGTTCACCTACCGACGAGACAAACCTTCATCGACTGTGGTGAACTGACGCTTGATGCCTTGAAAACTTGTCTTCAAGATAAGGCAAAAGTTGCTCTATCTGAAAGAGATGGGAATAATCTATGGCAGGTATTTGACAGTGGGCAAATGCTGTCGACTGGTCTGAATGTTTTGATTGGCCCGCGCTCAACCGGTAAGACGCATATGCTTGACGAGATCAGCAGCTCTATCAAAGGGTGCAAATATATTCGGCAATTTTCGTTAGTTCAGCAGGACGAGGCTGTATACGATCGAGAATTTAAGAGCAGCATTGAGCGCCGACGTAGCGCTCTAGTCGACCAGTACCTAGCCGGTCTCAAACGCGTGATCGATGACATCACGAAAGTAGATTTAAATGCGAACGAGCATGAGACGGCTAGTTACCTAGAAACGCTCTTTAAATCGGCTGATGACGCGGATCGAAGAGATGCTTTTTCAAAAGCGCGCTTATTCGATGAGGTCGAGTTTCCAGTCAGCAATGCGAAGACCCTTCAGTCTCTAATCGAATCAGTTCGGCAGGTAATTGAGAACATCGAATACCGCTCAATTATTGAGAAGCATGTCGATCTTGCTGCGTTGAAAAGAATGGCACTTGAGCTCATTAAATTGCTATGGGGCAACTTGCTTGATGCGGAGAAAAAACGGTTCGTTAATTCACTCGTGAAGGAGATCAAGCAGAGTCTGAAGATTCGAACTGCCGCTGTTCAAGTGCAGGATGTTGATCTCTATTCCGTGGCAATGGACAAGCGGCGCATCGAGAGATTTTCAGAAATAATTGGCTTCCTTAAGAGTGAGCAGATCATCTTCCAAGAACCTGTTCAAGGTTTTCACGTCGTGGCAAAAAAGCTTCCATTTGCGGGGGCGGGTGAGATCAAAACGGCGAGTGGGACGAAGTTTGCGTTCGGAGACGCCTTCCGTACGTACCACAATCCATACAACTACGTTCGCGAATTGATGCAGATCGAAGGTCTTCCTTCTGGTGACTATTACAAACTATTCGTTAAGGTTGACTATCGAATACTTAACAAGGATGGCCACGAAGTATCAGGTGGCGAACGTTCAGAGTTCAGACTCCTGCAGGAAATTGCCGACGCACAGAACTATGATTTACTGTTAATCGATGAGCCTGAGTCATCCTTCGATAACATTTTTCTCAAATCTGAAGTCAATCAAATTCTCAAAAGTCTTTCCGAATCAATGCCCGTCGTTGTAGTTACACACAACAATACGATAGGTGCATCGATCGATACAGACTATCTGTTGTATACCAATAAAGACTTGGTGAATGGTAAGCCGGTGTATCGAGTTTTTTCCGGCTATCCGACGGACAAAACACTCACTTGTGTAGACGGATCCACCATCAAAAGCCACGAAACCTTGATGAACTCTCTCGAGGCTGGGGCAGATACGTACGAAAAGAGGAGGAAAACCTATGAAGCTGTTAAGGACCAATGAAGCAGTCGGACAGTTCCTGAAGACAGATGGCACCTATGAGTCGATTGATAAGATTGGAAAAGAGGACTTGTTGCGCCTAGTCGATCACACACTCGAAGACGACGAATTTGAGATTGACCCGTACGACGATCAATTGATCAAGAATCAAGCACATCAAGTTATTTACAAGAGCATCTACCAGAAGTTGGACGATCTCAGGAAGCGTCGCAAGGAGTTCATCGATGAATCTGCTAGGCTCTTTCTAGAAGACTACGAGAGATATCGAACATAAGTTATTCCCATATATAGATTAGTGTTGCGAGACCTTGGGTATCTAGTTTGAAAGTCATTCTTCTCTAACCGCCAGATTTTTTAACAGCCACAAATGCCAGTATTTAGGTAACCGTCCACCCAACACACGTTGACTTTTGAGTTTTGCAGGTCGTGGATTTGAGCGGCCACCCTTGGGTGGCCATTGTTAAGCTCTGGCAAACTAAAGAATTGACGGTTCCTCAGCGCTGCAATAATCCAGCGCGAGACAATCAGTACGCTCACCT
>CAIKYO010000074.1 GCA_903831655.1 uncultured Burkholderiales bacterium | reverse complement strand
GACCAAGAGCACTTGCACGTGATCTCTCCTCATCCATTGTCCAAATTGAAGTTCACCGATTGTCACCTGCCGCACTCATCTTTATTGGGGAGTTGGAATGGTGGTTTCAAATTGGCCATGAAAACACTCGATATCTTTAGACCCTCTGTCGCTGCAGCAGCCATTGGAATGGCCAGAAGAGCTTTGTTGGAGGCGCAACACACTGCATCGAATCGACACATGTTTAAGCAAAGATTGATTGATTTTCAGATGACCCAGGCCTCTTTGGGCAACATGCTAAGTCTCATTGAGTCGGGGGCTTTGCTCACCTACAAAGCGGCTTGGATGCGAGACCAACAGCATTCCTCTTCCAATCAAGATGCCAAGTTCTTGCAGCAGCAGTACACCACAGCTGCGGCACTCTCCAAACTTGTGGCCACAGAGAACGCACAAAAGGTCATCGACATGGCTCTTCAGCTTCATGGAGGCAAGGGGGTACAAGTTGGGCAAAAAATTGAGAGTTTGTACAGAGACATTCGTGCACTTCGAATCTATGAGGGTGCAAGCGAGGTGCAGCAACTCATCATTGGCCGCTCTCTCACATCAGCGTAAGGAGTAAAACATGAGTGCACAAATCGATCAATTTGTTCATCAACTCTTACCCGCTCAGCATCTTCGTGCCGAATATCTTCACTTGGAGGAGGATTTCCACAATTGGACCTCTTTGAATGTGGTGCAAAAGCTTTTTGACAGGGTCAAAGAGCGTGATCTGATGCACCGTCCCTTTTTGATCTCACCTGATCACTCGCTCACCTATGAGCAGGCACATGAGCAGGTTCAAATCATCTCTGCGCATTTGATCCAAGACCTGAAGTTGGTTCCTGGCAACCGAGTTCTTTTAAGAGGTGTCAACTCCATTGCTTTGGCTCTTTCTTGGCTGGCCGTTGTCAATGCGGGTTTGGTGGCCGTGTGCACCATGCCTTTATTGAGGTCCAAAGAACTTAAAGAAATCATACTCAAATCCAAGCCCTCTTTGTACCTTTGCCAAAATGAATTGGTCGAAGAGCTCAACTTGGCTCGCACAGAGCTTGGTCTTACAACGCAGCAAATCAACTTTGATGTGGATCACATCAGTGGCGAGCTCAAAGCGAGTACACAAGGTTTAAAGGGCTTGCCGTGCTCATTTGCAACTGAGCCCTCGGACGTAGCTTTACTGGCTTTTACCTCCGGCACCACCGGAGAGCCCAAAGCAGCAATTCACACCCATGCAGACATTTTGTCGGCTTGTTTTGCTTGGCCCAAGCATGTCTTGCAAGCCCGTGAAACTGACTTGGTGATGGGCTCACCGCCTTTGGCATTTACATTTGGATTGGGGGGACTTTTGATTTTCCCCATGTACGCAGCTTGTGCGGTTTATTACCACGACGTGCCCTACCGACCCCAAACCATGGTCGATATCATGCGCCAAGTGGGGTGCACCATTTGCTACACCGCTCCGACCTTCTACCGCCAAATGGCCTCCTTTATCAAAGATCACCCGGTACCCACTCTCAGAATCAGTGTGAGCGCAGGGGAGGCTTTGCCTGAGGCCTCACGCACACTTTGGAGGCAAGCGAGTGGCTTGGAGATGGTTGACGGGATTGGCTCAACGGAGATGTTTCACATCTTCATCTCCAGTGGTCCAGGAGTCATGAAACCTGGCGCCGTTGGAAAAGTAGTGCCGGGTTATCAAGCCTGTGTTTTGGATGAAGAGGGCCAGGAGCTTGCACCCAACACGATTGGACGACTCGCTGTCAAAGGTCCAACCGCTTGCAAATACCTCAACGATGATCGCCAAACAAAGTACGTTCAAAGGGGCTGGAACATCACTGGAGATCTCTTCACGCAAGATGAAGATGGATACTTTTTTTACCAAGCCCGAGACGATGACATGATCATCACCGCTGGCTACAACGTCTCTGCTCCTGAGGTTGAGGACTCGTTGCTCTCACATCCCTTGGTGCTAGAGTGCGCTGTGGTAGGGCAAAAGGATCTGGAGCGAGGAATGGTGGTCAAAGCGTTTTGTGTTTTGAAGGAAGGTCATGCTCCCAGTTCAGCTTTGATTCAAGAGCTTCAAGATCATGTTAAAACTCACCTTGCACCCTATAAATACCCTCGCATCATTGAGTGTGTGGATCAGTTGCCCAGGACCCAAACCGGTAAACTTCAGCGCTTCAAATTAAAACAACTCGATTGATATCGAACCAAGGACATCAACATGCATCAACGCCTTCAACCGCCAAATTGGTCAAGTCCAAAGGGATATGCCAATGGCATCATGTGCACAGGATCACAAATTTATGTGGGCGGACAAATTGGCTGGAATGCAGAGCAGCGGTTTGAATCCGAGGACTTCATTGCCCAAGTTGAACAAGCGCTCATGAATGTTCGTGCGGTGCTGCAAGAGGCACAAGCAGGTCCCGAACACATGGTTCGCATGACATGGTACATTGTGAATCGAGAGATGTACACCTCTCGCTTGAAAGAGTTGGGAGAGGCCTACAGAAGGGTCATGGGTAAACATTTCCCTGCCATGACCTGTGTGGTGGTGAGTGCACTGATCGAGCCCCAAGCCTTGGTAGAAATTGAAGTGACAGCTGTGAAGTGACGAAGTTGAAAGTCAATTGTTTTTTTAAAATCAGTAGGAGACAAAATGAATTCCAAAACTATTAAGTGCATCTTAGGAGGCGTGACCCTGGCCATCGCAAGCGTCAGTGCTCAAGCCGAGGAGGTCACACTTCGATTGGTCAGTGCCTTTGCAGAGAATGCCATTTACGTACAGCACACCCTTCCTTGGATTGCCAAATTCAATCAAGAGGGCAAGGGCGTTTTGCAAATCAATTTCATTGGAGGCCCCAAGGCGATGCCCACTTTTGAGGTGGGTAATGCAGTGAAAACGGGTGTCGTGGACATGGCTTTGAACACGGGTGCTTTCTACACCAATGTCATGCCCGAAGCGGATTTCTTAAAGCTCACCCAAATCCCTGTCTCTGAGCAACGAAAAAACGGTGCATTTGAAGCCATCAATTCTGTTTGGAACGCCAAGGGCAATATGCAGTATCTGGCCCGATTGGCTGAGAACCAACCCTTTCACTTGTACTTGAACAAGAAAATCGACAAACCGGACCTGGGTGGTTTAAAAATCAGGATCACACCTGTTTACAGAGATTTCTTTCAAGCTTTGAATGCCAATGTGATCACGACACCTCCTGGAGAGGTCTACACCGCACTCGAGAGAGGCGTGGTAGATGGATATGGATGGCCCATTGGAGGGATTTTTGACTTCAACTGGAATGAGAAAACCAAGTACCGTGTGGACCCTGGTTTTTACGATGCAGAGGTCTCTTTGGTCATGAACTTGGACAGCTACAAGCGGCTCACTGACGTTCAACGTGCCTACCTCCAAAAGCAACTCTTGGCTCTAGAGGCGCAAAATACATTTTGGACCCAGTACGGGGTTGATGAGACCGCTCGCCAAGCCAAAGCAGGTATTGAGACCATTTCATTTGACAAAGCCACGGCCAAACAGTTCAGAGACAAAGCTTATGACATCGCTTGGGCTGCAGCCTTGAAGCAAAGTCCTGACGTTGCTGCTAAATTCAAAGCCCTTTTCTCAAAATGATGGACCGCATCTCCAAAGCCTATGGCCTATTGCTTACTGGATTGGCCAATATCGGGTTTCTTTTACTTTTGGTGATGATGGTGATCATCGTGGCCGATGTGATGCTGAGGAACCTCCTCATACCGGGTTTGCCCATGGGTTTGGCATGGAGCAACGAGGTCTCGGAGATGCTGCTTTATTTGATTGCAATGCTCTTGGCGCCATGGTTGCTAAGGCAAGGACAACACATTCGCGTGGACATTGTCCTTCAAGCTCTGCCCCCCTATGTGGCTTGGTGCACCGAGTGTTTGGGAGATGTCTTGGCGATGTTGTGTTGTTGGGTGATGGCTTGGTATTCAGCTCTGTCAACCCTTCGCAGTTTTGATTCGGGCTCACTGAACATCAAAACCCTTGTGACCCCAGAGTGGTGGAGCTTGTGTCCGTTGCCCTTTATTTTTGTGATGCTTTCCATCGAGATGTTTTTTCGCATGCACCGGTTGCTCACCGGACCCAAAGGGCCAAGACACGATGCGGTGAGTGCCTCATGATGATGAACTCCTGGCAAATGGCCGCGACCTTGATGCTGGGTGGCTCGATGGTGTTGCTCTTCATGGGCATGCCCGTTGCGTTCACCTTCATTGGTATCAATATTGTGGGTGCCTTTTTGTACATGGGAGGTGAGCCCGGTTTGGTGCAGCTTGCTAGGAGCAGCGTCAATTCCGTCATGTCCTTTTCCCTCACCCCGATTCCACTTTTTGTGCTCATGGGAGAGATCCTTTTTCACACAGGTTTGGCGCTGAAGGTCATTGAGGGTATTGAGCGACTGGTGAGTAAAGTACCAGGGCGCCTTGCAGTGGTCGCTGTGGTGGCTGGAACCATTTTTTCTGCGATATCAGGTTCCACCATTGCCACAACAGCAATGCTTGGATCCTTGATGGTGCCCGTGATGTTGGCCAGGGGTTATGCGCCGACCTTGGCAACGGGTCCCATCATGGCCATTGGGGCCGTGGACATGCTGATTCCACCCTCTGCGTTGACCGTTTTGTTGGGATCCTTGTCAGGCATTTCCATCTCCAAGTTGCTCATAGGCGGAGTGCTACCCGGGGTACTCTTGTCCATTGCTTTTGTGTGCTGGATTGTGCTGTCTGTGAAAATCAATCCAGCTCTTGCTCCTGAGGACGATGTGCCCACTGTCTTCAAGGGATGGGATCGATTTAGCTACCTCTTTAAGTATGTCATTCCCACTTTGTCTATTTTTGCTCTCGTGGTGGGTGCTTTGGCTTTGGGGTGGGCGACGCCTACAGAATGTGCTGCTTTGGGGGCTTTTGGAACCATATTGCTGGCTTGCCTTTATGCATCGCTAAGCATGGAGGCGGTCTATAAAGCTCTGAAGGGCACAGCCGCCATATCGGGCATGATTTTGTTCATCATACTGGGTGCCACGACGTTCGC
Organism: uncultured Burkholderiales bacterium; assembly: GCA_903831655.1. GTDB lineage: Bacteria > Pseudomonadota > Gammaproteobacteria > Burkholderiales > Burkholderiaceae_C > Limnohabitans. The sequence continues at coordinate 107 of CAIKYO010000074.1, read as the reverse complement.
GCAAATTCTTTCTTTCTCAGGAGCCAGCACTGGATTGGTGCAATTTATCACAGGACAAGAGCTCTCACCGGGTGTGATTGTGATGGGAATGATGGCGATTTTGATCG
>CAIKYO010000073.1 GCA_903831655.1 uncultured Burkholderiales bacterium | reverse complement strand
CAAAACACAGGGGCAACTGGAGGGTGGTTGTCTACAAATGCATCTAAACCTTTTACTTCCCCGTCCCAGTGGTGGGTGAGGTAGAGCGAGGCCAAATTAGGGATGGCAACTTCAAACTTATTGGTCTGACTCTTTTCATCTGGCAAAGCAAAAAGAACCGCAGGTACACCATTTTGTGTTTTCCAAATACCTTCCATGGCGGCAAGTTTGGCTGGTTGGTGCTCCAGCGTGTTGAGTCCATGTAAATCACCAACAAAGATTTGAATTGGAATGAGCACTGCTGCGACAAAAACTCCAGCACGCAGGGACGCCATCACTTCTTTGGCCGTATCTTTCTTGAGCCAACGGAAGGCGCTTATTCCAGCTAAGAGAAAAGAAACTGTTAATCCTGAGGCTAAGAGCATATGCGTCATACGATAGGGAAATGAGGGGTTGAAGATCACCTCAAACCAACTTGTGACATGCGCTTGTCCGTTAATCATTTCATAGCCTGCAGGGGTATGCATCCATGAGTTCAACGCAAGAATCCAGAAAGCAGAAGCAGTTGTTCCAAGTGCGACAAGCCATGTTGCTGTTGTATGCACCCACTCGCTGACGCGACCTCTTCCGAACAACATGATCCCTAGCATCGTTGCCTCTAAGAAAAAGGCCGTGAGAACTTCATAAGCCAACAAGGGGCCAGCGATATTGCCAACGGTGTTCATGAATCCTGGCCAATTTGTACCAAATTGGAAACTCATCGTGATACCGCTGACTGCACCAATAGCAAAGGTGAGGGCAAAGATCTTTATCCAGAACTGGTAAGCATCCATCCAATACTGCTGCCCTGTGGCGACAAATCTTGTTTTGAAATAAAGCAAGAACCAACCCAAGCCAATGCTGATGGTTGGAAAAAGGATGTGAAACGTAATATTTGCAGCGAATTGGATCCGCGCTAATACGATGGGGTCAAAGGTGTCCATAGTTGTCCGAATTTTCTCTCCGGCAGAAGATGTTTGTTATACCTCTGTTTGTGTATCTGCCTTCAATGGGCAGGTGTTTAACCCAAACAATGTGTATGCCCCGCAAAAGCTAAACACGCCAGTGGCTAAAACAATGGCACCTAGCCAACCCCAAGGTCCAATGAGCCCCGTAGCGGCTAATGCAATCAGGGTAAGGCCTGCGACGATACGCAATGCGCGGTCAATACCGCCAACATTTTTTTTCATGATGAATTTCCTTTAGTGATTGAAGTGGACGGATAGATAAATTACGCTTGTGCTTGCTCAAATGTTTTCCATGCGGCTTAACCAAATTTTAAAAAAAACTTACTGTATGGCACCTTTACTTTTGATAGTTTTATTTTTATTGCCTCCGCGTCTTGCAAAAATAAAGCTTCTTGCAATTCGGTGACAGACTTATTGACAGCCTTCGCCGATTCGAAAAATTCCTCGTTCGTTGCGTAATTCGCAGGCGCTTCCGAGATTAGCTTTTTGGCCAAGTAATTCAAAGCTCCAACCATAGCCGTTAATTGCTGCATTCCATTTTGTTGCAGAAGGATCATCGGTGCATTGATAAGCACATTTTCCATTTCAGAATGGTAGGCGTTCATGTGGTCGCTGAAGATCACCACCTGATTGCGCCTACGCATCTCTGCCATGATGTCACGCGCTTTTTCCAGAGTCTCGTGCGCGGCGGTCAACTGATTAGCCGAAACTTGCCTTGCGGACAAGTCATATACCTTGAGTACCTCAGAAAGCGAGGTAACAAAAGCCGTGTCGCGGTCGTAGGGAGCTGGTGGCTTGGAGGAATACTGTTCGATGAGTTTTGTCCAAGATTGCTGGGCTTGCTCTATGGCATGCTGCGATTCAGCTTGCGCATTACTGTTCGTCCTGAAAAGCGCATTACGATAGGGTGCGTAAGCTATTTGCATGGCGTCTGTCACGGGGTCGGCACTCCATACTGAAACACTGACAACAAATAGGGCCGTCGTAATGAGATATTTTTTCATTATTGATTTTTAATTTTTTTGCTTCGAGATTAAAGGTTCTACCTAAGCTATTCAGGTGACTCGTCCAATGGCACAACTTACAAATGACTTTGCATTGGCCAATCCTGCATCCAATCCGCTGACACTTCCGTATTCTGGATAGCCCATGGACTTCAACTTTGCTGCAATTGCATCTCGCAACGAATCATCAGCCGTCATGCTTACTATCTGTTGATCGCGGTCAATCACAATATTGGATAAGCCCTTAATAGTATTGAGTCCTTTTACGATTGACTTTTCACAACCGCCACATTTAATGTTTTCAACATGGATTTGGATCTGATTGACTGACATAGTTACTCCTTTATTTAACAACTGTTACCCAATATCAATTGCTTCTTATCACCGTTTATAAGTTTCAGGCATTTGCCATACATCTCATATGATTTAAATCATACAAATAGTGATCTAACGTCAATAAATTGCTAACTGCAAGCAGACGCTTTATAAATTCTGTTGGACCCAACTTGCAAGATCTGAAGCAGAGCGGGCTCCTGAAATGCGGGAAACCTCTTTCCCGCCCTTGAAGATAGCCACAGTAGGAATGCTCCTAATATTGTGCTGAGCGCCGACATCTTGATTGGCTTCCGTGTCTACTTTGATAAATCTCGCACGTGGCTCGATCAATGCACAGGCTTTTTCATACTCAGGCGCCATTGATCGGCAAGGTCCACACCAAGGAGCCCAGAAATCCACCACCACAGGCACATCACTCTTTGAAATTTGAGCTTGCAAACCAACCGAAGATAGCGACGATGGATGCTTATCAAACAAAGGCTTATGACAGCTGCCGCATGACAATTCAGCCCCTAGCTTGTCCGTATCGACGCGGTTGGTGCTGTTGCAATGTGGGCAAACAAGATGGGTTTTCATAAGCTGCTAAGGGCTTGTAATGATTCAATTTGACGTTTTAGGTCGGCAACTTCTTCCAAATATTGGACACAGATAACAACCGAGAAAAGATCCAAGTCATAGTCTCTGCGTTGTTTACATGCACTTTGCAAAAGTGACAGTCTTTGCGCTGAATAAAAGGACTCGCCTTCTCTCAATTCATCAGATGTGATCGCGCCGTAATCAATCAGTTCTTGCGTCTCATCGTGACTCAATTCACACAATTTTGCCACCTCAAAAAATGTGAATCGATCCACTGTTTCTATTGCGAGCGTATCAATAATATGAATTGTCATATTTTTTCTTTCGAAATAACTTTGCGAGGATTGAACTTTGAAGTCGCAGCTAATTGTTGGAATAGTTTGAGTTCTTCAGGTGCCACTTCATTTGGTGTCTCAATATGAATCACTGCAAAAATGTCGCCCCTGGTGCCTTGGTCTGCCGTTAATCCACGCCCCTTGATGCGTAGCTTTTGGCCATGGCGAGTATTGATGGGGATAGTCAATAAAACCGAGTCCTCTAGCGTCGGAATCTCAACTTCACTCCCGAGCACAGCTTCCCAAGGGGTTAGCGCCAATTCATAAAACAAATCGCTACCAACGGGCTTAAATAGTGCATCAGGCTTTAGGACAACATGCAAATAGATATCGCCATCGGGACCCCCGTTATGTCCCTTGCCTCCCATGGCTCGCAATCTAATCTTTTTACCCTGATTAACTCCTGCAGGAATGCGAACTTCGAGCTCTCGCTGTTGTCCGTTGTCCATCAACTTCAAACTTAGTTTGGTACCCTGAAGCGCTTCCTTCAAAGTGATGTGGACGTTGTCTTGAAAGTCACGGCCTGGAGTTGGATGTGAGGTTGTATTTGCATTGCCAGATCTACGTCCAAGGGAAGCCAATAAGTCGGCTAAATCCATTTGGTCGAATTGCGTGTCTGAACTTTGGTATTGATTGCGCCATTGCGGCGGTGGCGAGAAATTAGATCCCTCTGCAGATTGGCCCAGTGCATCGTAAGCGGCCCTTTTCTCTGTGTCTTTAAGCGTTGCGTAGGCTTCTGCTACCTCTTTAAATTT
>CAIKYO010000072.1 GCA_903831655.1 uncultured Burkholderiales bacterium | reverse complement strand
TTTGAGATCCGAAAATAGTAGATAAACCGATTGAAATAGAAACCCAATTTTTAAGCTTCAAAATTTTCTCCTAGATCGTTTACAAACATGAGACTCTTGTTATAAGTTTATCGATATAAATATTGAACCCGATAAGGAATACCCTAAAACAATATGCTGCACAGCACCATCGGTGCCGTTAATTAGAGGACGACAAAATCAGGAAAAACCCCCTTGGCTTTCAATGCAGCAATGTGTCAAAGTAGGCCATGTCCACTGTCCCCTTTTCCCAGACCATGACCGTCATTAATAAAATATTCAAGATTACTAAATTCACTAACTATTTGACCCTAACATTGATGCTGACACTTAGCTTAAGCGAGGTGGTCAAAGCCGATAACTACCCAACTCGACCCATTCAGTTGATATTGCCGTATGCTGCAGGGGGATTCAGTGACCAAGCAAGCCGAGTATTGGCAGAGAGTATTGGTAAAACCTTGGGGCAGCCACTCATTCTTGAATCAAAGGCTGGAGGTGGAGGGAGAATTGGTGCCGAATTTATCTCTCACGCCCAGCCTGACGGCTACTCACTGTTGATGACCACCAACGGGACCCATACGTACATGGCTGTCACAGAAAAGAATTTAAGTTATGACCCGATCAAAGACTTCACACCCATCTCCCTCATTGGAACCTATGGATTGCTGATGGTCATCAACCCATCCGTTCCTGCGAAAAACTTAACCGAATTTATCGATTACGCAAAAAAGAATCCAGGCAAACTCAACTATGCAACCTCTGGCGTTGGCAGTGGATTGCACTTTGCAGGAGAGCTTTTCAAATCGATGGCTGGAGTGAATATGATTCATATTCCTTACAAGGGATCCGGCCCTGGCATGCAAGATGTCATAGCAGGTACTTGCCAAGTGATCTACGATGGTGGTGCAAAACCATTCATTGATGCCGGTAAAGTCAGACTCATTGGAACAACAAGTGCAAAAAGAGATCCTAGATACCCACAGTTACCAACTATTGGTGAAGCTGCACTTCCTGGTTACGATCTAACCTATTGGCTTGGAATGTTAGGACCGAAAGGTTTGCCAAAAGACATTCAAATGAAACTTAATCAAGCTATCAAAATTGCAATCTCTGACAAAGATGTACAAGTCAAGCTCAACAACATGGGCCTGAATTTGATTGGCAGCACACCAGATGAGTTGGTCGCAGACATTAAATCAGAAACAGAAAAGCTTCGTGCCATAGCCGCAACAATACCAGGTGGTGTTCAATGACGATGGAACCAAGTCTTGTTCTTGAGTTTGAATTTGAGTTAGCGATCTACTCCATGTCATTAAAGCGCTGCATCATAGTGTTTTAACAGGATGCGTGGAAATCCTCTCAGTTCAGGCAGAGGATGTCAAGATGCGAGCTCTGTCTTTCGCGCTGGCAACATCTTGATTAAGACCATGTCTTTTTTCACGAAATGATGCCAAAGAGCTACTGCAAGATGAAGCCCAGCAGCGATCATCAATCCGTTTGCCAAATAAGCGTGAATGGTAACCAGTAAACGTCGCAGAAATTTATTATTAACGTCGACACCAGGAATCTTAAAGAGATTAAACATATTGACGCCTCGATACCAAACAGCAATAAGCCCTAAAAGCAATGTCAAAATGACCAATAAATAGAGTAAGTAATGAAAAGAGCGCTTGTATTTTTCAGTCAAACTCATGCTCGTTCTAATCAAGTTATCACTTTGATTTTTAACCTGCATGCGCCAATAAAATCGATACATCATTACAAAGAAGAACAATGCGCCAATACAAATGTGAAAACTTCTAACATTTATTTTGTAAAAGCCAGAGGGTACCTGGTCAATCCCTTGGCCCAGTGACCAAAGTAAAAAGATACAAAATGCACTCAACCAGTGTAAGAAAATGGTTTTTGAATCGTATTGTTGTTCAACCAAGATAATGCAACTTATAAAATGAATTTAGCAATTAGGCCATTCCATTTTAGTTCAACTACTTGGGACTTCACTCTTAAAACAAATCAAAGACATAGTCACAAACTCGTCATAAAGTCGATGTCTATATAGGTTCGATCTTTGCTGCTTTGATGGGATCTTTGAGCTTAAGCACTTCACTTTTAAAAAAATCATTGATTTCATCAACACTTCGGTTATCGGGAAAGTATCCATCACGCTGCATCACGCCTACAACACTACTGGCTTTCAATGCCTCTTTGATACTCAAGTTGAGTTTATTCAATATTTCAGGAGGTGTTTTGGCGGGAGCAAAGAAAATCCCCCATGATCCTATAGGCTGAAAACCTGGAACTAAATCTTTGAGCAGTGGAACATCAGGTAGTTGAGCAAATCGTCTACTTCCTGTAAAAGCAATAGGTCTTACTTTTCCATCCAAAACCAAATTTAAAACAGATGGGGGAGTAGCAAACATCACTTGAATGCTATTGCTAAGTAAGCCTGTCATGACGTCCGAAGTACCTTTATAAGGGACATGCTCTAACGTCACACCGGCATTTTGATTGAACATCTCTGTAGCGAGGTGAATAATATTACCCACCCCTGGGGAGCCATACATAACATGTTCCTTTTGAGCGAGATCAATCAAATCACTCACACTGCGAATTGAGGACTTGGCATTAACCAAGACCAACATGCCATCTAATATCCCTGCGCTGGAGACAGCCTTCAAATCTTTTAAAAGATCAAAGCCTGGGTTTTTGTAGATGTATGGCGTAGAAGCAATTCCAGAACTCGAGAACAAAAGGGTATAACCATCCGGATTTGATTGAGCAACAGCTCTAGCTGCAATGGTGCCATTGGCTCCAACTTTGTTGTCAATCAAGAAATTTTGATTAAGTAAGATCGTCAACTGCTGTGTCACAGTATGAGCCTGGATATCAGGCCCACTACCCGGTGAAAAACCAAGTAAAACTTTCACTGGTCTATTTGGATAGGTTTGTGAAAAAGACTGGTTGATAAAAATAAATAGCGTGAACGCAATTACAAATATATATCTCATATCGTTAATGCCTACATTAATTCAGACAGCCATGAGAAGGATTAAAGCTATTCTCTAACAAGCGCTTTTACATCCGAATCAAATTGCCCATCGATCAATACAAATGCCACTACAGCGGGTTCAGTGGAGCGATTGCTCCACGCGTGGTTGGTGCCACATTGAACCAAGATGTCGCCAGCAGTCAATACAACTTCTGAATCATCTAAGAGCATTGTAATTTCGCCGGACAAGACAATTGCATAATCGATAGTTTCAGTGCGATGCATCAACGGATGTCTACCACTTTTAGCAAATGTGCTCCCTGCTTGATTGCCCAAAGAAGCAAAAAGTTCTTGGGATCCTTTTGCATCCAAATTTGTCAAGCTCTCGGAATCAGGCGGAAAACAGTTTACCCTCAACACTGTTCCATGTTTGGTTGGCAATTGTCTTCGGGGTCCTAGTGTCGTTTCCTGGGTTTGCGCATTGATGATCGCAGGAGTCTCGTGTGTTCTAAAGATATCGGTTGAATAGTAATCTGGCCTGATATCAACTGTGTGCACATATGGAGCAGGCCCATCACTGATCACGACTGCTCTTCCGTGCTCATCGTGACCCGTTACTACTCGTCTTACCTTACCTTTTGACATGTGAGCTCCATTTATTTAATAAATTCAATCCAATGTTATTTTCTTTTCATCAATCAGTTTTGACCAAATCTGTGTTTCTTGCTTGATCATGCTGGAGAAACTGTTTCCTGTGAGAACCAGTGGTACCGCCCCCGCCTCCAATAACTTTTTCTTAAAATCATCAGATTCAAAAGATTTTGAAATAGCATCTGCAATTTTGTTTACAACTGCAGGTGGCATGCCTCTAGGGCCCATGATGCCAAACCAAGGCAAAATTTCTAGGCCCAAAAAACCTTGTTCGGTGATCGTTGGAACATCTGGCAGCAAAGGACTGCGCTTACCCACCACCGCAAGCATTTTTACTTTACCAGCCAGCACAGATGGCTTGGCTAAGCCAACGCTGATGAACATGCCAGAGATTTGTCCACCCAACACATCAGCAAAAGACGGAGCGGCGCCTTTATATGGAACGTGCAAGATATCCACATTTGCCACATCCTTGAGTAATTCAATGTACGCATGAAGGATATTACCCTTCCCTGCTGATCCAAAAGAGAGACTTGGATTAGAGGTTTTAGCCAAAGCAATGAGTTCTTTCAAGTTGTTGGCTGCAACGTTTTTAGCAACAATAATTCCGATTTCAGTTTGAGCAATACAGACGATTGGCACTAGATCCTTGACTGGGTCATATGGAATTGAATGATCAATCAATGGATAAAAAGTAATCATTCCAGAGCTAACGAAAAGTAAGTTACTTCCGTCCGTAGCACCCTGTTTTAGTACATTAACCCCAACAGCTCCATTACCACCTGAATGAGTTTCTGATACTGCATTGACAGACAAGTTAGTTCTTAGAGCCTCCGTGGTTAATCGACCATAAACATCCGTAGGCCCGCCTGGCGCAAAAGGAATGTTCACTTTGATCAATGCAGGAATATTTTGCGCATGTACCAATAGGGCTATCCACAACATCAAAAAAGATAAGGCGCGCTTGAACATGTTTTACCTCTTAAGTAGGCTTCTTAAGGGGGATGGCATCTTCAGGTATAGGTTGACGTATTGCATTCAAGATAACAGATACAAACCCGAAATAACCCACTGTCGCCAATAAATCTAGTAATGTCACCTCTCCCAATGATTCAATTGCATGGGAATATGTCTCATCAGATATGTCTTTTTTAAATAATATTTCACTGCAAACTTGATAAATCAATTCTTGATCGGGAGTCATATCTTTGGGGTATCGATCCTCTCGAATGTCCTCAACGATGCTCTGTTTAAGGCCAAACTCCAAGGCCAATTTGCTATGCGCGTACCATTCGTAATCTGCAGCCCAAAACTTCGCAGTGATTAAAATAGCGAATTCACGCAGCAGATCTGGCAAGGTATTTTCAAATCGAATGCTGTCTCCTAGCTTGCCTACACGTTCAGCGAGCAAAGGGTTTCTCAACAAAGCATTGAAAGGTCCTCTGAGTCCTTTTCTCGGTCCATTGATCAAATCCTGAGCAACTCTTTTTTGTTCAGGACTCATAGATTCCAGGGGAATCGGCTCATATCGTTTTGTCATAAATAAAACCTTTATGTGGGAAGCCAAGCAAGTTGGGCTTGATAGGCGAACTCAGTTTTTACATCAATCACAGCTGGTAAGCCACTGTTCATTGCAGCAGCAAATGCACTGGAAAAATCCCCGGGTTTTTCAACGGTAATACCAAAACATCCATATGCCTGTGCAATTTTTGCAAAGTCAGTGGGCTCATAAACATAGCACTCTGATTTACGCCCCTCACCTCTGCCTTCATATGCAATGTTTAAATTTTTAACACCCTGAGATAAACATTCATTGTTGTTAACGATCACAATGACATTCAAACCCATGCGCTTTGCAGTTTCAAGTTCAGGTGTGTGATATGAAAATCCTCCATCGCCTGTGAAACAAATCACGGGTCTATCAGGAGCTGCAGCCTTGGCACCAATGCTTGCAGGAAAAGACCAACCCAGGGATCCAGCAGCGCGCATGTATATTTGATCGTCATGCGTGATGTCAACCAAGTTCCCTGTCCAAAGAGCAGAGTAACCAGTATCAGCCACCAAAATTGCATTACTCGGCAAGGCTTGAGTTAACTCGTGGCAAAGACGCTGCGGCCTAATAGGCACCTCAGCACGAGTCAACTCAGGAAAAATCTCGTTTTTCCATTCTTGATAGAGTTTCAGCGTGTGCTCTAACCAATCTCCGTGATTTTGATGATCAAGCCCCTCCATCACATCGTCCAAAAATGTCTTCACATCTGCTTGAACTGCGAGCGTGTGTGTGTAGTTTCTTCCAAGCTCGACTGGATCCAAATCAACATGAATAATTGGAGTTCCCATTTTTGGTAATTTCCAATTCCCAGTTGTGTGGTCGCTCGTGTTGCTACCCAGATAAATCACCAAGTCTGCTTGATCCACCATGTGGTTGGTACAGCTTTTTCCATACAAGCCCACATTTCCTCTAAAAAGTGGATCTTTTTCGGTGATGATCGACTTTGCGTCCAATGTCGTGACTATAGGAGCTTGAATTCTTTCGCCAAATTGTTTCAAAGCACTTTTTGCACCTGAAACAATTGCACCTCGATCTGCAATGATCACTGGACGAATCGAAGCAGCAATAGCGTCTTGAACTTTTTGCAAAATTTGTTTCTCTGGCCTGGGTCTAAACGCAGGAAAAACACTGTGCACCATATCTGCAACAGGTTCTAAGTCAAGCTCCAAGGGCGTTATTGCATCTCCCGTCAAACCTGCAACATCCAAATGCACAGGTCTCGGTGTTCCAGTTGTCGCTTCCCTAAAAGCCTGTCTGATCAAATGAGGCATTTGCTCGATGACCTCCATTTGAGCGCTGAATTTGGTCACAGGTGCAAATAAGGGAGCGTGTTCAACCTCCTGATAGGCATTTCTGTTTTGCATGGCTGCAACGTGACGACCAGTCAGGGCAATAACCGCTGAATGACCCAAATAAGGATCTTGCATAGATGCTGCTAAATTTGCAGCAC
>CAIKYO010000071.1 GCA_903831655.1 uncultured Burkholderiales bacterium | reverse complement strand
GAAATTGATTTATAAGATACGTGAGAAAGCCCCTTTACTGGGGTTTTTTTTATTATGTATAGATATTCCAGTTGGGTTGTATAAGTTGAATTAAGAATTCAATTTATACTCGTCGCAACCTTTCATCTGCATCTCATAATCGATCTCGATCTTCTGTAAATCACAAGCCCACTTCCCGTCTTTGATAGGACGACTATAAATACAGGTGCGGCAATTCTTCTTAGGAACTACTTGTTGATGGCAGACATCGTAGAACTTACACATCTTGCATTCAAACCAGCTAGGATTCTCACGAATCCTTGGTAACGGTTCTTTAGCCAAGATAACTTCTTTAGCTATCTCATGGACGCGTTCATGTTCTGCTTGAACATAAGGGATCAACTCAAAGTACAATTCATCGGTATTTTTATTAACGGCGACGTATAAGGTGTATGGGATTTCCATCATCCCCATATAGACTTGTACTTGTGTGTAATGTTTAGGAAACACAGTCTGTACTTTAGCATCCTTAAACTTCCTGAAGTTCTTCTCGGAATGCGTTTTAATTTCCAAGATACATTTCTCAGCATCGATTAAGCCATATTGGACAGGGATGTGATGGATGATGCCATCGACACTGCCGCCAATATGTCCGCTTGAATCTCTGCACTGGATTTGTCTTCCGTCAGGAGTTTCAATATCGAGGATGAAGCCCAAAGCACGCAAGTTCTCTACTACACGTGCTTCTTCCCTCTTACCTGTATTGAATAGGCGCAAGATGCGCCCTTCTTTAATGCCAGTGTCATACCAACGAAACTCATAGTAGACATGGCGGCCACATTTATCACCAAGAGCCGAAGCCCCGAGATGTTCTCGTTTAGGCACTCCTGCTTCTTGCTTCAGGTAGTCGTCGTATATATCTGCTATAAGTTTTGTTGTATTTATCATTTCAATCAAAATGGCATTGGATCATCTAGATCAAAAGGAGTCGACTCACGAGGAGCGGGCGCAGCTTGCACTGGCTGTTTCATCGGAGGTAACCCTTGACTAGGTTGAACACGGTTAAATGGTCTAGCATCAATGACATCATTGCCATCAGGCCACTTTTCAGTACCACCAGCAACTTTTGGTTTGCCAGCGCGGAACTTAAGTTTTATGTACATGCGTTTACCAACTAAATCTTCTTCATTGGTAGAACCTTGGCAACCAACAGCTGCAAAGATTTTATCAAGCTGACGGTAATTACCACCAACCTTTGATTTGATATCCGCAGAAGTATCTAGCTCTGGGTGCTGAATAAAGTAGTTTTGGAAAACTAGTTTAGATTTATATTGCTCAGGTGCTAGAATCTCAAACTTCACCTGTAAGAATCCCCAAGGACTCGTACTAGATTGACGCATGTCCGCTTTCTGAACTTCGGCGATATACTCCCCTTCTGGCAAAGCCCAAGAGGTGGTCTTAGCACCTGATGCTCCTGCTTTGTTGGGAGCTTCATTAGTGAGGTGGTTCCAACAAAGGTTCCCGCTGCTTTGGTACATAAAATGCTCCTATTAATTAAATGTTATAGCCTCCGCAGTAAGAGCTTGATCAGCGGTAATAAACACATTAGAGCCGTTCAAATCCCTGCGTACTGTAGAGGGAGTTAGTCTTGTGTCTGCAAAGATTTCGCTAGCTTCTTGCACCTTACGTTTGTAAGCTGCCTCTTCCGCTTCTGCGAACTCTGCGTAATCTAGGTTTAAAATATCAGGTAAGTCTATCCTGCGTTTCGCAAGTAGATTCCCTTGATTCTTGGTGTAAAGAATACGGCCGTTATATACCGCCTTACCCTTAGCACCCCTATTCTTATTGCCGTCAACTTTGACATCCAAGTCCTGTGCTGCACGAAATATGAAATCGCACCATTCAACTATCATGGCAGCTACACGTTTCTCGGTCTTAATATCGTACCGAGTAAATTGACCGTGTATTAAATCGTTTACAGTCTTACCCTCGCTCGGTTCGTGAGCAATCAATAATATATTCATCTTCTTATGTTCACGTAGAGCGTCCATCGCTCTGATCATCTTCTGAACTTCTTTATCGAGTAACAAGTAACCTTGACCAGGGCCGCCAAAGCGGCTTATGTCCATTAAGTCAGTCGCAGTACAACCTTTTGCTTTATTGAATTCGCTCACGACATAATCGATCATTAGCTTAACTAACCAATCGAGTGAATCCAGTACCAGAGTTTTAAACTCATGTTCTTGTTGGTACAGTTCACGACAGAACGGTAGGAATTCAGGCCAAGTATTAATGGGAACTTTAACGGCAGCGATAGCGTTTGCGCCTCTTTCTATATCAGCGAATATAGGATTCGGTGCATGAGATGCAAAAGTAGATTTACCGATAGAAGGTTGTCCGTAGATCATCATTCTATATGGCGCTCTGGTTACTGTAGGTCTTAATTTGTTTAAGGTTAATTTCATTTTAGTTTTCCTTTCTTTAAGATTGCTTCGTTATCTATTTGTCTCATGTGCAAGGCATGAACCGCCATTACTTCACAAAACACTAGCTCACATACTTTTCTGGCCTGTACTGTTCCTAGATCATTTTCGATTAGGCGTTTGTACAAAGCGGCGAATTTGTGCCCATCGATCGAGGCAGCTAAACCTTCTTTGACGTTAATAATAGTTTGGCTGCCTGCAAAGGATGGTGTTAAACTCATAATGCTAGAATTGCCCCACGTATTTGCTCTTTCCAATAAGCTTTATTACGATCGATTAGTTCTTGCATAGTGTCGCTACAACCTTCGT
>CAIKYO010000070.1 GCA_903831655.1 uncultured Burkholderiales bacterium | reverse complement strand
CTGCTCCACCATGATGATCGTGAATCCACGCTCTCTGAGAGTTCTAATCATTTGAGACAGTGCTTGAACGATCACCGGTGCCAAGCCCTCACTGATCTCATCGAGCAGCAGCAGTTTGACGCCAGTGCGAACAATTCGTGCAACTGCCAGCATTTGCTGCTCTCCTCCAGATAGACGTGTTCCGGGAGAGTCCTTTCGTTCCAAAAGATTTGGAAACATGGCATAGATTTCATCTAAAGTCATCCCACCAGGCATCAGCACGGGAGGGAGCATTAAATTTTCTTCACACGATAAGCTGGCAAAGATGCCTCTCTCTTCGGGGCAAAAGCCAATGCCCAGTCTTGCAATTTGGTGTGGAGCCAAGCCAATGCTCTGTCTGCCGTTGATTTTGATGGATCCAGTTCTCTGCTCCACCAAGCCCATAATGGCTTTAAGTGTCGTGCTTCGTCCAGCGCCATTTCGACCCAATAGGGTGACCACCTCGCCCTCGCGAACTTCTAAATTGACGCCATGCAAAATGTGAGACTCGCCATAAAAGGAGTGCAAGTCTCGGATTTCAAGTGCCAAAGGTTTTGTGGATTCAGTGCCCTGCATGCGCACCCTCCAAGGCTTGATCGGCTCGGCCCATGTAGGCATCCAAGACCAATGGATTTTGTGAAACCTCTTGGTAGGGCCCCTCGGCAATGATTTGTCCGCGTTGAAGCACGCTGATGGTATCGGCAATACTGGAGACCACCTTCATGTTGTGCTCGACCATCAAAATGGTTCTGCCGCTGGATACCTTTTTGATCAAATCGGTGACTCTTGCAACGTCCTCCAGACCCATGCCCTGAGTGGGTTCGTCCAAAAGCATCAACTCCGGCTCCATGGCAAGCGTGGTTGCAATTTCAAGTGCACGCTTGCGACCATAGGAAAGTTCCCCCCCCTTTTGATGCGCAAAGCTCTCCAAATCCACCTCTTTTAGCAAGGCATATGCTTTGTCATGAAGGTGGTGCAAACTCGACTCGGGTGCCCAAAAATGGTAAGACAATCCCGATCCTTGTTGAAGGGCAATGCGAACGTTCTCAAGGACTGTCATTTGGGGAAAGATGGCAGAAATTTGAAAAGACCTGATCACACCACGTCTGGCCACTTCAGAGGGTTTTTCGTGGGTGATGTCGTGACCATTAAAAGTGATTTGTCCACGCGTTGGAATCAAAAATTTGGTCAGTAAATTAAAAAAAGTGGTTTTGCCAGCACCGTTGGGGCCAATCAGTGCGTGAATGGCGCCTCGTTTGACTTTGAGTGAGACTTGGTTGACCGCAACAAAGCCTTTGAACTCTTTGATTAGTTGATGTGTCTCTAAAATCGTCTCTTGTGTCATGAATGGGCGAATATCCTTTTTTTCAGCTTAGCATGAAGGACTAAGTTCAGGGGTACGTGCTTGCCCTTGATCGAATATTCATTGGGGTTTATCCTAGGGTGGTGTGTTTAATTTACAAATCATTTTTTTCTTCCATTGCTGCCCCTAACCCGGTTTAGCTTCTTGTATTACCCCTAACTTATTTGGGGTGTGTAAGCGCCTCACGGTACATGCGTCTAAAATACGACGCATGCGCTCTGCATTTGAGCAGATCGCCCAAAAAGTCACATTTACCCCATCTGATCGTCAATTTCACCCCATATGTTCAAGCTCAACACCACTATTTCCCAATGGGCGCAAAGCGCACAAAACGCTCTTCGTGCCTTGGCGCTGTGCTCCGCGGCACTTCTCTTGGCCTCCTTTGCTCAAGCTCAAACCAACAACAGCATCAAGATCATTGTGCCTTTCACGCCAGGCACGGGCATGGATACCATAGCCAGAGCCATCTCCCCTCATTTGAGTGAGCGCATGGGCGTGCCCGTTGTGGTCCAGAACTCTCCCGGCGCAAGCGGCAACATTGGGGCCGACATGGTGGCCAAATCAAATCCTGATGGAAGTACCATTTTGATGGGTGCCAATACGATGTTGATTGCAGCGCAGTTGTATAAAAACGTACCCTTTAATCCAGTCAAGGATTTTGCGCCCGTATCCATGACCGCTTGGGGTACCCTGATGTTGGTAGCGAATCCAAAAACAGGTATCAAAACCGTTCAAGATTTGGTGCGAGTCTCCACAGCCAAGCCCGATAGCATCAACTTTGGCTCACCAGGAGTGGGTACTCCTCACCACATGGCCATGGAGTTGTTGAAACTGGAGACGCACACCAATTTACTTCACGTGCCCTACAAAGGAACGGCTGGGTACACCCAGGACTTATTGGCGGGTGAGATCAATGTGGGATTTTTGCCTGTCCACGTGGCTCAATCCTTTGTGGCCTCAGGAAAACTCAATGCTTTGGCCGTGGGCAGTTTAAAGCGTCACCCCATTGCACCCAATGTCCCCACTTTTGCTGAGTTGGGCTACAAAGATATCGATGTTGATCTTTGGTACGCATTTTTCTACCCATCCAAAACCCCTACAGCCATGGTTGACAGACTCAACAAAGAGGTGGTTGCAGTTTTAAAGATGCCAGAAGTCAAAGAACTTTTGACCAAAGCGGGTCTAGATGCTGCAAGTTCTACCCCCCAAGAATTGGCCTCCATTGTTGAAAAAGACTACCCAAGGTGGGGGAGGGTGATTCGCCTCAAAGGTATCGAGGCTGATTGACCCTATGAACTCAAACCAGTTGCTCAGCGCCAGTGAAGTGGCGCTTGCTTTGCCCAACTTGAGGGGATGGGTTTTGGAGGAGGATGGCTTGGCCATTGAGCGGGAATTTCAGTTCAATGATTTCCAAGAAGCTTTTGCTTTCATGACCCAAGTGGCACAAATTGCGGAATCCATGGATCACCACCCCGCATGGAGCAATGTGTACTCAAAGGTGCACATGCGCCTGTACACCCATGATTTAGGGGGCGTGAGTCAAAAGGATTTGGATTTGGCCCAAGCGGTACAAGAACTCCTATAAGATCCAAAGGTTGCCCGCATCAGCTCCTGATCGGAGTGAGCAAAAGGCGGATGAAGTTTTATGAATCGGAGTGAATGGTGAAAATTGCTTACTTGTGTGTCTTTATTGCAGGCTTGTTACCCCTTTTGGCTGTGAGTGTAGCCAAATGGAAGTTTCCCAATTACGATAACAACAACCCACGTGCTTGGGAGTCAAAGCTAACGGGTCACCGTGCCCGGGCCAATGCAGCACAGATGAATTCATTTGAGGCCTTCCCGTTTTTTGCGGCGTCAGTGATTTTGGCGATGCTGGCAGGTGTGGAGTCACAAACTTTGGATACCTTGAGCGTCATTTTTGTGTTGGCACGAGTGGCCTACATCTTGTGTTACATCAAAGACTGGGCAACTGCAAGATCCCTTTGTTGGACGGTTGGATACGGATGTGTGGTGGCAATTTTTGTGTTGGGCTTGAATACCTAAATTCTGGCACTGCGCGACCTCATGAAAAATTATTTGCTTTAAAAAGCTCAACTTTACAAAGTTGAGATCCACTGTTTAAACAACTTTTCACAATTTCAGCTAAATTTAGTCCCAATCGTTTGACGATCCTGTCATCCAAGACTAGGGCTCAAGCGTTGTAAGAACAAGGGCAACCGATAACAAGACCCGTCACAAGATCTCTTGTTCACTTGTCATGAATCGGTTAACAATCAGTTCCAATGAAATTGGGAGGCATCATGAAAAAATTAATCACATCTGCTTTGGCTTTGGTCTTGGTTTTGAGCACCTTGGGTGCACAGGCTCATCCCGGTGGTGGTCATTGGGTGGGTGGCGGTGGACACTGGGGTGGCGGTTGGGGTAGAGGCGCTTATGTCGCTCCTCTCTTGGCGGCTGGCGTGGTGGGGGCATCGATTTATGCTGCGACCAATCCTTATTACTACGGTCCCACCTATGTGACGCCTGGTGTTGTGGTCCCATCTGTTGCGCAGCCCGTCTACACCAATCCTCAAGCGCCAGTGGGTTATTACTGTTCCTCATACCAGCAGTACTATCCTCAAGTTCAAACT
>CAIKYO010000069.1 GCA_903831655.1 uncultured Burkholderiales bacterium | reverse complement strand
GCCCGCAAGTCATTTTCAACAAAAACATGGCTATTTTTTTTTGAGAGATTTAGGGCCCAATCGTAGGCATGTCTTAATGTGTCGATTTCAGAGATTCCTTTGCGGCAAACTATTGAGTATTCATCATCAGGTCGAATGACCAATTGATGACTAGGAAAGTCGGCAACTGACAAGAAATCATTGAGCTCTTCCCAACTCGTCACTAGCTGACTTGCACTTTGAGCGGGTGCACCCGAGAAGCCGGTCATTTCAATATTGCGGATATCATCAACCAAGAGGACCAGCTCATAATTCCAAGGAATTAAGCCTGTTACTGGATCATTGGAGAAGGCACCTTCGCTTGCAATACCAATTGATGAATTGGAAAGCTCCATACCAATTCGAGCCTTTTTTCTAGCTGCCTCTAACTGTGATCCAATTCTTGGAATATCCCGCGTAAATGTTCCCAATAGATCCGTGTCATACCCCGAGACGTGTAGAACTTGCAATTGATTAGTTTTAAAAAGTTCTGGACAAATGATAGATTCTTTCCCATGTTGTGTGAGCAAACTTGCCTTTAAATTGGCATATGGCAGCTGGTCTTTGGTCATATTGAGTGCAGAGTGATTAAGCAAATGAATGTGCGATCCAACTATAAATGGGTATACCAAAGATAATGTTCAATGGAAATGTAATGCCCAAAGAGGTTCCCATATAAAGAGCTGGATTGACTTCTGGCATGGAGTGTCGAAGAACTGCTGGTACGGCTATGTAGGAGGCACTGGCTGCAAGAATCATCAATAAAATTGTGTCACCTAGCGGAATTGATAGCAAATGACAGAGAGCCAAGGCAAAGAGCGCATGAACTGGAGGGGCGATAAACGCATAAGCCAAGGTTATAAAAGGCTTTCCTTTGAGCTCTGAAATGCTTCTTGCCGCGACCAATCCCATATCCAATAAAAAGAATGCAAGCAAGCCCTTGAATAAATCAATTGAAAATGGTGCCATCACCTTGTGACCTGTTTCACCAGATATCAAGCCAACACCCACTGACCCCAATAACAAAAGTTGACCTCCATCTGTAAAAGATTCGTGAAAAATATCACTCAATGAGGTATGCGTAGCACCTTGGCCGTTGCGTTGTTGTCTGAGTCGATTGGCCAAAATGATCGCAATGACAATGGCAGGGGATTCCATCAGCGCCATTGCAGCAGCCATGTGACCTCCATAGGTAACACCAGCCTGATCCAAAGCTTGTGTGGCGGTGATAAATGTAACCGCACTGATAGACCCATAGGTGGCCGCAATTGCTGCTGCATCTAACTTGTCAAGTTTATGCTTCAGCAAGTTGTACCCCAAGATTGGAACGGCAATTGCCAAAGCAATGGCTAACGCAAGGGAAAGAGCAATCTCATTGGTAAATCCTGAGTGATTCAGTGCAAAGCCTCCTTTTAAGCCTAGGGCCATCAGGAGATAAAGAGACAAGAATCTAGAAATTGGTTCGGGAATTTCGAGGTTGGATTTAACAAATCCAGCAAAGATGCCAAAGATAAAAAACAAAATGGAGGGATCGATTAAATTAGTCATAAATTTTCCTTTTCAAAAATTTTAGAAAATTTCTTATATAAAGTAAAATCGAATTTAATTCATTTAAATATAGATAAAAACCTATGAATATAACTTTTCGGCAACTTAAATTATTTTTGGCTCTTGCAGAAACGGGAAGCGTTAGTGCGGCTGCAAGATTGCTCCACATCACTCAACCTACTGCTTCTATGAGCTTGAGAGAGATCACCGATAGTGTTGGAGTTCCGCTGTATGAGGTGGTCGCGAGAAGGGTTTACTTAACTCAGGTGGGGCATGAGTTGGCCAAAACAGCTAGAACAATCTCCTCTGAATGGGATGCCTTCGAGCAACATGTTGACGGTATCAAAGGATTGACAAGAGGGAAGCTGAAGTTGGCTGTGGTGAGTACTGCTAAATATTTTATTCCGAGGATATTGGGAACATTTTGTGCGAAATACCCACAAATTGATATTTCACTAGAAGTTCTAAATCGAGATGGCGTTGTGAAACGTTTGGAAGAAAATTTAGACGACATTTACATCATGTCACAACCACCACAACATTTGGAAATTGAGGATGAGGTGTTTATGTCAAATCCTTTGTTGTTGATTGCCTCAAATGAACATCCACTTGCAACAAAAAGGAAAATTGAACTGACGTCTTTGAAAAACGAGAAATTTATATTTAGAGAAAAAGGCTCTGGAACAAGAATGAGTACTGATGCACATTTCAAAAAAGCCAAGTTCAAACCAGAAGTCAGATTGGAGTTGGGGAGCAATGAGGCAATCAAACAAGCTGTAATGGGTCAATTGGGTATTGCGGTACTTTCACAGCACTCATTGGGTGAAAAACAAGAGCAAGGGGATGTTGCAATCTTAAAATGCAATGGATTTCCCATTCATTCAAGTTGGCATATCGTGAGTCCAAAAGGAAAAAAACTGTCGCCAATTGCTTCCATTTTTAAGGAGCATTTATCAAACCAAGCTAAAGAGTGGCAGTAAAAGCTTGATCAACAGATTCGCAAATATTGAACCCAATCAATTGCAAAGTCATCTTTGATGAATACAGATGGTGTTCTTTTAGTGATTGGGTCGAAGCCAGAAAAAAATATAGAGTATTGGTGCGAACACTTTAAAGCTTCCTAGGGAAGTTCTTTAAGCACTTTTGAGTAGGCTTCACAAGTCAATTGAACTTGTTGTTCGTCTAGGTACCTCACCCCGTGCATTACAAAGGGTTTTATCCAATTCATGGCACACAGGTAAGCCGTTTGTTCCAGTGGCCTTAAGAACTCATCAATGGTGAATCGATTTGCTCCATCGTGTTGATAGACTTTTTCAGGCCCACCAGTTGTAATGGACACCATCAGATTTTTACCCGCTAACGCTGTACTTCCTCCATAGGCCCATCCTCGAGAGAGTACTTCGTCTATCCACTCCTTAAGGATAGCGGGTGTTGAGTACCAATAAAGAGGGAATTGAAGAACAATATTTTGATGTTCTAAGAGAAGTGCGCGCTCCTTCTCTCCATCAATTTT
>CAIKYO010000068.1 GCA_903831655.1 uncultured Burkholderiales bacterium | reverse complement strand
GCGGTGATGCAGGGGGCAAATCGCTCAACAAAAACATATCGGTAAACCGGTTTAAGCCCGTAGTGAAGTTTTTGGGACCATTCCACCTCGCCTCCAGGCGCCAAATGAGCAATCAAATCATTGAGCAATGAAGCGTCACCACTCACGTCGTAAATCGCCTTGTAATCTTTTCTCGCATCTGCTTTGGGATCGATGACTTTGTAGCCGTCCGCACCATTCATGCGCGCTGGATTGACCTCCCACACCGTGGGTGGTGGCATGCCAGCAGCAACAGTCATGCGGGCTAAAAGGCGCCCCATGATGCCGTGTCCTATGATGAGATCTGGTGGTTCGGCCGTATTCAAAGCGCCGCCTTTTGAGACACTGTGATAAGCCGTGGCTGCCAAGGCCAAAAGGGTCGCACTTTGAGCATCTTGCTCACGAACTTTGATCACCCGCTCTGCCGGTACAACCAAGCGTGAGCCAGAGCCCCCAAATAAATTGCGCACGTTTTTAAAAGAATAGGCACCGGGAACAAAAACAAACTCATCGGTTTTAAAATCGATCTTGGAGTTGTTTTTTTTGATTTGCCCAACAGACTCGTATCCTGGCACCAAGGGGTATCCCATTCCAGGGAAATTGGGCATACTGCCTTCCCAAAGAAGACGCTCTGTGCCCGTGCTGATTCCCGAGTACATGACCTCGATCTCAATGTCCCCATCCACCATCTCGTTGACTTCTAGCTTGCTCAACTTGATGTTTTTAGGTCCTTCGAATAGCACGGCTTGAGCGTTCATGTGTAACCTATTATTTACATTTATTTTCGTCAATATTAATTGACACATTTGAATTAAGCATTGGTATAAACACTAATGCTTGAGAGCCACCAGGATTCGGGTGTGCATCGGCATGGGGTTACCCAGCAAGCGCACACGATCAAAACCGGCTTGCACCATCATTTTTGACAATTGCTCTGGCGTTCGAAGCCTGCCCTCTCCCATTGCCAACAAGTAGAAATGGAAATAAGCGTCGTGCTTTGCGCCTTTGGGGTCCGCCATGGGTTCGGCCAAAAGCAATGTCCCTTTGGATGGCAAAGCCAAATAAATTTTTCTCAAAAGAGCATGCACCACTTCATCACTGTGGTCATGGGCAATCCTCACAAGGGTGATCAGGTCAACCCCTCGAGGCAGCTCGTCGAGTTTGAAACTGCCGGGGTTAAAAGAGAGCCTTGGGAAGAAATCGGTTTTGGCAAGATGCTCTTGTGTCAAACCCATTACAAGGGGCAGATCCATCAGCTCAAACTGCAACTTTGGATACTTTTGGGCAACCGTTTGAACAAATCGACCTTTTCCACATCCAATGTCAAGCATTGTTGAATGCCCAGAGAAATCATAGCTGGATGTGATTTCATCAATGACAAAGTTCTGAGACGCAGACATCAATTCAGAGTAACGCTCGAACTGCTTGGCTTTTGCAGAGGAGGCTTGTTGGAGATGCACAAAACTCGCATCATCTTGAGCATCGTTGAGTGTGTAGGGCCAGTAACGATGCATTTGCGAATGTTCTTTTGACTTCAGCAAATTGGCTGTCTCAAGCATGTCAGCATACAAGACGGCATTGTGCTCAATCATTGCCTTGATTCCGCTATAGCCCACCACAGGCAAACCCAAGCGACCAATTCCGAATCGCTCAGGGTCTCTTTTATCGATGAGCCCCAACGATAAGGCTGATAAAACCAATCGATCCATGTTTTCTTTTGGCAACTGGGTGTAAAAACTCAACTCCTCTAAGCTGCAAGGGGCCTCATAAACACGATCAAGTAGTCCACTTTTCACGCAGGTCAATAAAACTTGAAAATTTACGAATCCCGCCATCAAGTCAAACACCTGGGAGGTCCTTCGTTTGGCATACCAGCGGGTCAAGATGTTGTTGACAGAAAAGCGATAAAAATTTGGCGACGACATCAAGCGCTCAATTGAACGCGTGACTCTCTCAGTTAAAGGGAGATTGGCATGGTCTTTGGTTTTCACAATCTCGCCCAACGAAGCCGTCTGCTCCATCGATAGATTTTGCGCCTGAGCCTGATGCAGGTTAACCGTCATGCGGCAAGCTCACTTTGCTGTTGCTTTTGTTTTGAAACCTCTAAGTAGTGTTGGTATTCCCTTTGAGGCACTAATCGCTCGGACTCTTTAAAAATCATGGCGCGCAAAATATCCCGACCCGCACAATCGGGCACACTCTTGGCAGCGTTGTCGATGAGTCGCTTGAATTCAGCATTGGCCCCCTCTAGTCCCAATACTTGTGCTGCACTGGGACGACCGTGTTCGATGTCTTGCCCCACCGGTTTACCAATCAGCTCAACATGACCAATCACATCTCTGATATCGTCGGCAATTTGATAGGCATCCCCCAAGCTCTCGCCCAACTCGAGCCATGGCGCAGGATTGGCACCTGCTGCAACAGCCCCCATGCAGGTTGCGGCGGTAAAAAGTGAGCCAGTCTTGGCACGCTGATACTTCCACAAGTCCACTTTGCTCTCACACTCCCAGGCCTGTCCTGCAACGATGCCGTGGGGCACGCCAACGCCTTGACTCAGTACATTCATCATTTCTAAAACGCGCAACGCATGAGAGTGACTTAAACGCTTTTTAGTGGTTTGATTGAGTAATACTTGATACGCCATCACAATCAACGCATCCCCAGTGAGCAAAGCAAGGGGTTCGGAGAATTCAACGTGAACCGTTGTTTTACCCCTTCTCAATTGCGCATCGTCAAAGCAAGGCATGTCATCGTGCACAAGGGATGCACAATGCATCAGCTCCAAAGCCACCGCTCCTGCATCGGTGAGTGATGGCAAGTCCTCACCACTCACCATGGCGACAGCCATGTAGAGCTGTGGCCTAATGCGTGCTCCACCAGGAAATAACGCGTGCTGCATGGCTGCCCTGAGGCTTGGCGGTGTACCAGCACTGATGACTTCATCAAAATGGGTCAACATCGCCGCTTGAATTCGTTCTTCAATTTGCATCAGGCTCTCCTATTTATGGGACCGTTTGAACAAATATTCAGCTCAAGCTGTAAATATTTATTGACAAAATTAAATGTCAATGTAACATTACACAAAGATTTGTCAAGTTTATTGGAAAAAAATATGCTCGGAACAAACCCTCATCCGGCTAAACCAGAAAAAATCTCTGGTGAAAGCCATTCTTTGTCCTTTGTGGTCAAACGAAAAGAGCGCTTGCCCCTCTCTTTGAGGAGTCAAGCATGAGCGTATTGGCGATTGGACTCAATCACCAAACCGCTCCTCTAAAAATCAGAGAGCAGTTTGCATGGGCTTCAGACCAAATTAAGAACCACTTGGGGGACTTCAGGAGCCAGTTTGGTGAGAAGTCAGAGGCAACGGTTCTCTCGACTTGCAACAGAACTGAGATTTATTGCGCCATAGAGCCAGATCAAGTTGAAGGAACGCAACGCTGGTTTGCAAATCTCGGTGGTGCACAGGCGAATTTACTGGACTCGCATGGCTATACGCTTGAGCACGAGAGTGCCGCACGACATGCATTCAGGGTAGCGAGTGGCCTAGATTCAATGGTCTTGGGTGAACCACAAATTCTGGGACAACTTAAAAATGCGGTTCAAACATCGAGGGAAGCGGGATTCTTAGGTACCACATTGAATCAACTCTTCGAGAGAAGTTTCTCCATTGCGAAACGCGTTCGTAGCTCAACAGAGATTGGCTCTCACTCGATCAGCATGGCTGCAGCAGCTGTTCGACTCGCAAGCCAATTGTTTGAAGACCTCTCGGACACACAAGTTTTGTTTGTGGGTGCTGGTGAGATGATTGAGCTTTGCATGACGCACTTTGCAGCCAAGAATCCTAAGAAAATGTGCCTGGCCAATCGAAATCTTGCCAAAGGGCAGGAAGTGGCTGCGAAATTCAAAGCTCAGGCATTTGCGCTGAGTGAAATTCCTGAGAGATTGCATGAGTTTGACGTGGTCATCAGCTGCACAGCAAGCACACTTCCACTGATTGGACTCGGCGCTGTGGAGAGCGCACTTAAAAAACGCAAAAACACTCCAATGTTCATGCTCGACTTGGCTGTTCCAAGGGACATTGAACCTCAGGTTGAGGAACTTCGAAATGTCTTTCTCTATACCGTGGATCATTTATCCAAGATCGTTCAAAGTGGGCGCGAAAACAGAATGGCCGCTGTGAGCAAAGCCGAAGGCATCATTGATGAAGGCGTTCATGGATTTTTGAGCTGGCTCAATACCCGGGAGGATGTACCGTTGATCCAGCGTCTTCACCAAAAAACCGATCAATGGCGTGAACTAGAAATCGCAAAAGCGAAAAAAATGATCGCCAAAGGTGAGGACATTCATCAAATTTTAGAGATGCTTAGCAAAGGTCTGACACAGAAATTGATCCATGGAGCAATGGCTGAATTGCACTCAAAGGACCATGAAGTCAGAGACAAAGCTCAGTACGCGATCGAACACTTTTTCTTACAAGGCTGCAAGCGACACCTGCTTGACTCTTGAAAGCATGGTTCTTTGACCAAGAGCCTTGGTCAAAGCTCAAGCGCAAGATGCAGAAGATTACCTCTTTCGCATCGCTTTTGAATGATCGTGCACAGCCTCCACCAAAGCAGCCACATGTTCGGGCGGTGTAAATTGGCTGATACCATGCCCTAAATTGAAAATGTGTGTGGGCCCAACTTGGGTCTTGTCCACATGAGGTGCACCAAAGCTATTGAGCACTCTGTGCACTTCCCCCACAATCTGCTGAGGTGGACTGAATAACACATTGGGATCGATGTTGCCTTGCAATGCTTTGCCCTCTCCCCCGACCGCTCCGCCTACCAAGGCCCTTGCATGGCCCAAGTTCATGGTCCAGTCTAAGCCCAACACCTCACAATCGAGTTCACCCATTTGCGACAACCACAGTCCTCCACCTTTTGTAAACACGATCCGCGGAATGACCTCTCCGTCGTGACTTCTCACCAATTTGGAGAGCACGCGTTGGATATAAGCCAAGCTAAACTCTTGAAAAGCGCCGTCCGCAAGTACCCCCCCCCAGCTGTCAAAGATCATGACGGCCTGAGCACCTGCTCGAATTTGCTCATTCAAGTATTCGGCTACAGAGTCAGCATTGACTTGCAAGAGTCGGTGCATCAAGTCTGGACGACTGTACATGAAGGATTTGACATGACGATAATCGTCTGAGCCTGCGCCCTCCACCATGTAGCAAGCCAAGGTCCAAGGACTTCCAGAAAATCCAATCAAAGGCACACGCCCCTGCAAAGCCCCTCGTATGGAGCTCACAGCGTCAAAGACGTAACGCAACTTGCTCATATCGGGAACTTTGAGCTCTGACACGGCGGCCTCATCACGCACCACCTTTGAGAATCGGGGCCCCTCCCCTTGGTTAAAGGACAAGCCCAGACCCATTGCATCAGGCACTGTCAAAATATCAGAGAACAAAATGGCCGCATCCAGTTTGTAACGCTCTAAGGGCTGAAGGGTCACCTCCGTTGCGAAATCTACATTGGTCGCCAATCCCATGAAACTTCCAGCCTTGGCCCGGGTTGCACAGTACTCAGGCAGATAACGTCCCGCTTGGCGCATCAGCCAAACAGGCGTGTAATCGGTCGCTTGTCTTAACCGAAAATCGCCACCGATTGCAGGCCGCGCATCACTTCGGTGCCATCGGTGTTCCACATGCGCAGGGT
>CAIKYO010000067.1 GCA_903831655.1 uncultured Burkholderiales bacterium | reverse complement strand
GTGCCAACAAAGCGTGGTCCAACACCATGGCTCGCAACATTCCTCCTATTCAAGAGTTACAGCAAAACTTGATTGATCTCCAATCCAAGGTGGTGGTGCCTTTGACGCAACTCAAAGACATCAACAAGCGAATGAACGAGGGAGAGGCAGCCTCAAGAAATGCCAAAAAGGAAATGATTGAAGCCAATCTGCGCTTGGTCATCTCCATTGCTAAGAAATACACCAACCGCGGCCTACAGTTCTTGGATTTAATCCAAGAGGGCAACATCGGCCTCATGAAGGCGGTTGATAAATTTGAATACCGCCGTGGTTACAAGTTCTCAACCTATGCCACATGGTGGATTCGTCAAGCAATCACCCGTTCAATTGCAGATCAAGCTCGCACGATTCGAATCCCTGTGCACATGATTGAGACCATCAACAAGATGAACCGCATCTCAAGGCAGCACTTGCAAGAGTTTGGTTTTGAGCCCGATGCAAGTATCTTGGCTGAGAAAATGGAAATCCCCGAGGACAAGATCAGAAAGATCATGAAAATCGCCAAGGAGCCCATTTCCATGGAAACCCCGATTGGCGATGATGATGACTCTCATTTAGGCGACTTCATCGAAGATTCGGCCAATACAGCCCCCATTGAAGCAGCGATGCAAGCGGGTCTACGCGATGTGGTCAAAGACATTCTCGATGGTTTAACACCCAGAGAGGCCAAAGTCCTTCGCATGCGCTTTGGTATTGAGATGAGCACAGACCACACCTTGGAAGAGGTAGGTAAGCAGTTTGACGTGACTCGTGAGCGTATTCGTCAAATTGAAGCCAAGGCCTTGAGAAAACTCAAGCACCCCTCCAGGAGTGACAAACTCAGAAGCTTTATCGATTCAGTTTAATCTGAGCATTTAGCCCCTTGACAAGCCACCAAGTCCATCCGGGCTTGGTGGCTTTCTTATTGCTCTTTGATTCAAAACCTCTCAGTTGCTCAGTTTGATATTGGCCTGGGCAATGGCTTGACCCCAGAGTTGAGAATCTGTTTTCAAAAAGGCAGCAAACTCTTGAGGAGTCATTGACTTGAGTTCGCCACCATATGAATGCCACTTCTCAATGAGCGCTGAGTTTTGCGTGGTTGCTTTTTGCATCGCTTGAGCCAACTTGTCCACAATGGCCTTTGGAGTGCCTGAAGGAGCAAATAGACCCGTCCAAGCCGTTGGCGCATAATCGAGTAGACCCGCCTCTGCGAAGGTTGGAACATCTGGGAAATTAGGATGACGGCTCTTGCCAGTCAATGCCAATATTTTTAATTTCCCGGCTTTGACATTACCCAACGCAACGGGTAAAGCATCAAACATCAAATTGACCTGTCCGGCAACCAAATCGCTATAAGGGCTTGATGTGTTGTAAGGGATGAATTTGAGCTTTACACCGCCGTTAGAGGCAAACCACTCTCCCGCCAAATGGGAATAACTGCCAATACCAGAGGTTGCAACATCCACGCTCTCGGGACTTGTCTTGAGACCATTGATCAATTCTTTGGCATTTTTTGCGGGTAAATTGGCATTGGCAATCAGCGCTGTATTGAGCAAACCAAAAATACTGATGGGTGAAAAATCACGCTCTGCGTCGTAGTTCACTTTGTTATAGACATGGGTCACGATAGAAAACGTTGAAGTGGCTCCGACCAGCAAGGTGTAGCCATCTGCAGGTGCTTTGGCTCCAGCCTCCGTTCCAATCATGCCGGCAGCACCCGGTCGGTTATCAACCACCACTGGCTGCCCCAAGACCTTGCTCAATTCGATTGCGATTTCTCGAGTATTTGCATCAGGACCTGTGCCAGTTGGAAATGGCGCAATGATTTTGATGGGCTTGCTTGGGTAATCATCAGCCCAAGCCACCCCAGTACTCAGAAAACTGAAAAAGAGTGTCAACGCAACAATCAAAATCTTCATAAATTTGTCTCCATGGCAGTTGAAATAATAATTTTTGAAATAATACATCAATAAAATCAATTTATATTCAATTTATTATTAAATAGTGATAATATTTTATAAAATAAGCGAATTGAATAAAAATATGAAAACTCAACATCACCCCCCCCTTTTACAAAGCGATCTGCAATTCAGTCATCTGGGATTTCACACCACGAACCTTGAATCAATGGCTGATTTTTACAAAGAGGTACTCAGTTTTACTGAAACAGATCGAGGGCAATTGGGCGCCATCAATTTGATCTTTTTATCGCGCGATCCCAGCGAGCATCATCAAATCGCTTTAATCGATGGTCGACCCGATCACAGCCCATTTTGTGTCATCAATCAAATCTCATTTCGAGTGCCCAATTTAAGCATCTTGAGACTCTTTCATGACCGCGTCAAAAACAACCCCTTGGCAAGCGATTTGGTCAGCGTGACACATGGAAACGCCATTTCAATTTATTTCAGGGATCCAGAGAAGAACCGAATTGAAATCTTCATGGATACCCCTTGGTACTGCGAACAACCGTTGCGAGAGATCGTGGATCTGAATCAACCGGATGAACACATCATGGCAAGAGCCAAAGATATCGCCATCTCAAGACCCCATTTTCAAGATCGAGAAACTTGGATTGAAAGCATGAAAAAACGCATGGGCTACCTAGGATGAATGCATCAAGCTTTGATGTGGCCATTGTAGGACTCGGGCCCGCAGGAGCGACACTGGCGAACCTATTGGGTCAAGCGGGCATCTCCGTAACTGTGTTTGAAAGAGAAGCTCAGATATACCCCTTACCAAGAGCCATCCATTTTGATGGGGAGGTCATGCGAATCTTTCAATCCATTGGTTTGCGCCCCCAAGTCCAAGAGATTTCGCGAGCAGGTTTGAAGGGTATGCATTTTGTGAATGCCCAACAAGAGACTCTATTGATTCGGGGTGGCACAGGATTGAATGGTCCACATGGTTGTGCAAACAACTATTATTTCCATCAACCTGAACTTGAACAAGTCCTGCGAACTGGGTTAACTCGGTTTAACAAAGTCTCGGTTTCTCTCGAGCATGAAGTAACCTCCATCGAGACAACAGGGGAGCACGTCAATTTAACGGTGCTCGACAAAAGACTCAACATTTCAAAACAGATCAAAACCAAATACGTCATCGGGTGCGACGGAGCACGCTCCTTCATGCGACGACACACAGATTCTGGAATCATTGACTTAGGTCTTGAACAGCCCTGGCTGGTGTTTGACATCCTCCTCAACGAGAATGCTCCCAGCCTGCCAGACCACACGGTTCAAATTTGTGATCCTGCAAGACCTATGACATTTTGCAATGTCACAAAAAACAGGCGTCGCTTTGAGATCATGCTTCTGCCGGGGGATGACCCTAAAGGGATGACTCAAGAGGATGAACTTTGGAGATTGGTTGACAAATGGATTAAACCCAACCAAGCCAGTATCGAAAGAGCTGCCATCTACACCTTTCATTCAATCATCGCAAATGGGTGGAGAAAGAAACGGCTGCTTTTGGCTGGGGATGCATGTCATCAAACTCCACCCTTTCTAGGACAGGGAATGTGCGCATGCATTCGCGATGTGGCCAACTTGTCTTGGAAACTCATCTCCGTGATTCAAAACAAAGCCAGCGATTCGTTACTAGACACCTACGAGCGTGAACGCTCTCCACATGTCAAAGCCTTCGTTGAATTGGCTGTCAAAATTGGCGACATCATTCAAACCACGGATCCGCTACTCGCCAAGAAACGCGATGAGCAACTACTGAGTGATCAACCAACCATTTTTAAATTTCCCACCCCGCAACTGGGCCCAGGATTTTGGACAGGGACAAGCCCATTATTGGGAACCATCTTCCCTCAGCCTCAACTGCAAAACAATCAGCTCATGGACAGCTTGGTGGAATCAAATTTTGCAATCATCACCGAAAATCAACACTTGGCTGACAGCTTAAAGCTCGACACCATGAAGCTCTCCTTTGCGAAAGCGTGGAGAGCCACAAAATTTGTCATCATCAATGCTCTAAACACCGAGGCGAGCATTTGGCTCAAAGACCAAAATTCTAGTTTTGTGCTGATCAGACCCGACCGTTATATCGCCGCTATTGCCGGCTCAATTGACGCATTCTCCCAAGACCTCTTGAAACTATTTTCCGAATAAAGCTGCCCACCGATGGACCCAAAAGCTCAATCTAGTCTAGAAAGAATGTTGGCGGTTTTAGACCTATTTAGTGAGGAACACTTGAGTTGGACACCAGAAGACATTGCAGCTCAACTTCAAGTATCACTTCCAACCACTTATCGATATGTCAAACTTTTGGTCGATTCAGGTCTATTGCAAAAGGACTTGAACCAAAAGTACAGCCTTGGCTCGCGAATCATTACACTCGATCACCTTTTGCGAACAGGAGACGTCATGCTGAGCCATTGTGAGGCTCGCATGAAGGATCTTGTCGATCGCACGGGCTTTGATTGTGTGATCACAAGGCTCTACGGTAACAAAGTCATTGATACCCATCGACAACATAGCTCCTCTCCAGCTCTATTGAGGTACGGAAGGGGAAGACCAAGACCCCTGTTCCTGGGAGCAGCGCCAAAAGTAATTTTGGCTCATCTTCCAGCCTATTCGCTACAGAAAATCTTCAATGAACAAAGCCAAAGCATTCAGCAAGCCAATTTGCCCTCGGATTGGAAAGCATTTAGAAGGTATTTCACAACGATTCGAAAAGCAGGCTATTACTTCTCCAACGGGGAACTCGAGCCCAATGTTTCTGCGATGGCTTGCCCCATTCATGACAAAGAGGGGTTGATATTGGGCGCCATTTCATTGGTCGCCCATGTTGATCGAATGCAAATGATTCAAGCAGATAAATTGGCTGCTCTTTTAAAGAATAGCGCTCAAGAAATCAATGAAAATTTAAACTAAAATCCAACCCAATTCAAAGAACCAGGAGCCAAAATGAAATTAATCAGTTTTAATCACCATCACAAAGCAAGTTACGGTGTCGTCGTTGGCGACGATGTCCTAGACCTCACCCCCCTCTTGGGCACTCAAGCGCCAGACTTGAAGACACTCATCGCCAAAGAACTCTTTGGACAGGTTACTGAACTTCTCAAAACGCACAAACCCAACCTCAAATTCTCCGAACTCGATTTGTTGCCCGTGATCCCCAACCCTGGCAAGATCATCTGCGTGGGATTGAACTATGGTGAGCACGTAAGAGAAACAGGTCGTGAGCTCACCGAGAGTCCTGCATTGTTTGTGCGTCTACCCTCCTCTCAAGTTGCACATGGCAAGGACATCATCCGCCCCACCGAATCACATCGTTTGGACTACGAAGGCGAAATCGCGATTGTGATTGGCAAAGGGGGACGCAAAATCTCCGAGGCCGATGCTTGGAATCACATCGTTGGTTACGCTTGTTACAACGACGGTTCTATTCGCGATTGGCAAAATCACACCACCCAATGGACTGCAGGTAAAAACTTTTATCAAACAGGTGCCTTTGGTCCTTGGATGGTGACGGCAGATGAGATCAAACCCAATCAAACACTTACGCTGATGACAAGATTAAACGGTGTGGAATTGCAAAAGGCCACAACCGAGATGATGATTCACAGCATACCAAGACAGATTGCTTATATTTCAACTTTTACACCCCTTGAAGCGGGTGATGTGATCGTCACAGGCACCCCTGGTGGCGTGGGCAACAAACGCACACCACAACTCTTCATGAAGCCAGGTGATGTGGTTGAAATTGAGATTGATGCAGTTGGTATTTTGCGCAACACCATCAAAGACGAAGCTTAATTGCAGCTACAGCTTCAAGCTTTAAACTAAAAAAGAGAGCAACTGAGTTGCTCTCTTTTTTTCTTTGAGTCGCTTAGTGGCTAAATTCTTCCGTATCCACCTCACTCGTACCCTGCGGGTTATAGCGAGGACCCTGTATGGTTTTCTCATTGATTAAAGACTGAAGTTCTTGCATCACTTGAGGGCTTAAAACCACATCCATGGCTTGCATATTTTCTTCTAAATGTGCCACATTCTGTGTACCGGGAATGGCCAATAGTTTTGGCTCCTTGTGAAGCAACCAAGCCAAGGCCAGTTGAGCTGGAGTGCATCCCACTTGGCGAGCAATGTTTAAATAAGCTGGCAAAAGTTTTCGGTTATGTGCGAAATGAGCGGGCTCAAAACGTGGCATCGCACGGCGAATGTCTTTTTCAGTGAAGTCATTCACATTCAAACTGTCCGAGCATAGGAAGCCTCTTGCAACAGGGCTAAAAGCCACAAAAGTAGCTCCAATTTGAGCGCAAGTATTCAAGACCGCAATTTCTGGATTCCTGGTCCACAAGGAATATTCGGTTTGAACTGCAGTGATGGGGTGCACCGCATGTGCTTTTAAAATGGTCTGAGAGCTGACCTCAGATAGACCGATGGTTCTTACCTTTCCAGCGCGAACCAGATCACTCAAGGCACCAACGCTATCTTCAATAGGAACTTTTTTATCCCACCGATGTAAGTAATAGAGGTCGATCACGTCGGTGCCTAGCCTCCTTAAGCTGTCCTCACAATTGGCGCGGATACTCTCAGGTCTGCCATCGATGACACGCTTGACGCCATCAGGGAAAGATACGCCTGCCATCCCACCTTTGGAGCAAAGTGTGATTTGATTTCGAACCGATTTGAGCAACGGCCCCAACAACGTCTCATTGGCACCAAAGCCATACAGAGCTGCAGTATCAAACAAATCAACTCCTAAATCCAAAGCTTTGTGAACAACTTTGGCTGCATTGTCTGGAGTGGGAGGGGTGCCATAGGCATGGCTTAAATTCATACAACCCAACCCGATGGACTTGACGCTAAAAGGACCTAATTGACGTGTTTTCATTTGAATCAATCTCTGAAAGTAATGTTGTCGTTATTAGGTAGACTCAAGCTGCACATCCCGCATTTAGAAGTTGCACCTCAAACCTGTCGCTCCAAACAGTTGGGGCCCAAAAAATTGGGCCCCAAAATTTTGCTCATCGCATCCGCGATCAGCCCGCTAATTCAAGCCCATCATTGATGCATTTGTTGCTCTAAGTCGTGCATGACTTGGTAACAAGCCAAGACATTGGCAACACTTGAATTGGGCTCACGGCCCTCGCGGATAGAGGCAAAGAACTCGCGGTCTTGCAGTTCAATTCCGTTCAAGCTCACATCGACTTTGGACACGTCAATTTGCTCCTCCTTGCCGTTGTACAAATCATCGTACTTGGCGAGGTAAGTGCCTGTGTCACCAATGTAGCGGAACCAAGTACCCAAGGGGCCGTCGTTGTTGAAAGACAAAGACAATGTACAAATGGCTCCATTTGCAGCTTTCAACTGAACGCTCATGTCCATGGCAATTCCCAAACTCGAATGAATGGGACCTTGAATGGCGTTGGCTTTGACCACAGGGCTACCGACTTGGTAAGCAAACAAGTCAATGGTATGAGCAGCATGGTGCCACAACAAATGATCCGTCCAGCTTCTGGGCTGTCCCAATGCATTCATATTGGTACGTCTAAAGAAATAAGTTTGAACATCCATTTGCTGGATGTTGAACTCGCCCGCTTTGATCTTCTTGTGAATGTACTGGTGGCTTGGATTGAACCGACGGGTATGACCTGCCATGGCCACCAAACCAGTTGATTTTTGAAGCGCAACAATCGCTTTTGCATCGTCCAATCGATCCGCCATTGGAATCTCAACTTGAACATGCTTGCCAGCATTCAAACACTGCATGGTTTGCTGTGCATGCATTTGTGTAGGGGTACACAAAATGACAGCATCAACGTCTTTGATAGCCAAGCTTTCACTCAGATCCGTTGTGACGTGAGGGATGCCATAATTTTTGGCAATCTCTTGGGTTTTATCAAGTGTCCGCCCCACCAAGGAGACCACCTCAACGCCATCGATCTTTTGGATACCATCCAAATGTTTATTGCCAAATGCACCAGCACCTGCAAGAGCAACTTTAATTGTTTTCATCTATCGAATCCTTAAAGTAAAAAACAAATTTATCAAAAACTTAAAACTTGGCTCCACCAGTGAAGCCTTTCAAATGCAATCAAGCGTTCTCTAAAATGGCGTGACCCACTGCAGTGTTAGAAGCTGGCACGTGGTAGAAACGATGCTTGAGCTTGGGAGCTGGATGACCATTGACATCAGACATTGCACCCCTTGCAATTAACCACATCACAAGTTCAATACCTTCACTGCCGGCTTCACGAACGTAATCAATGTGTGGAATTGAAGCCGCTTTCTCAGGATCGTTGATCAACAAATCCATGAATTTAGCATCAAACTCTTTGTTGATCAAACCTGCTCTGGCGCCTTGAAGTTGGTGGCTCATGCCTCCAGTTCCCCAAATTTGCACATTCAAGGGCTCGTCAAAGCTCTCCACAGCGCGGCGAATGGCTTGACCCAACTTAAAGCAACGCATTCCGCTTGGGACGGGATATTGAACCACATTCACCGCAAATGGAATCACTTTGCAAGGCCACTCTTTGGGTTGTCCACACATGAGGGACAAGGGAACGGTGAGTCCATGGTCCACATCCATTTTGTTGACAATGGTCAAGTCAAAGTCTTGTTGAATGACCGATTGCGCAATGTGGGAGGCCAAAGCGGGATGACCATGAACCATGGGCACAGGACGTGGACCCCAACCCTCATCGGCGGGCGTGAA
The DNA here is from genome assembly GCA_903831655.1 of uncultured Burkholderiales bacterium. Lineage (GTDB taxonomy): Bacteria > Pseudomonadota > Gammaproteobacteria > Burkholderiales > Burkholderiaceae_C > Limnohabitans. The sequence goes on along the minus strand of CAIKYO010000067.1, from coordinate 6,209 downwards.
TTGATCAGCACAACCAATGGCAAAGGTAGGAATCATCTCCAAACTGAATGCCGTTGCATGGTCGTTGTAGACCAAGAAAATCACATCTGGTGTATTGTCTTTTAACCATTGCTTTGAATATTCATAGCCTTGGAACAGGGGTTGCCAGTAGGGCTCATGTGTTTTACCCATGTCCAATGCTGCACCGATGGCGGGGACATGAGAGGTGAAGACACTTGCTGAAATGTGTGCCATGTTTTAACCCTTTAAAGTATTGTGTGTGGCGGAGCCTTGAGGCTGATTTTGAGGCTGAGCGGTTCCGTTCTCACCAAGTCGACGATTGCCCTCTACAGAGCGCCCTCCAGCCACCATCATGTTCCTGTATTCCTCTTCAGTCATACCGGTCATGCTTCCAGCCATTTGCTGAAAGCTTTTGCCGTCTGTTGCGCCAATTTTTGCCAAAAAGTAGATGTTTCCACCCAAACTGATGCATCGATTTAAGTCGCGATCAATGACTGCTTGCTTTTGATCCTCAGTCATGGGCCACTCATCAAGATAAGCTTTTTCATTGGCTTTGAAACGCTCTCGGTTGGGTCCTTTCATCAAGGACATGCAAAACTGGTTGAGCCAGTAGCCAATCCTTGATTGTTCGGCGTCAAAAATGGTTGTACCAGGAACATCTTGGTAAGGTTTATCCAGTGCCATGATCAGACCTCCTCTGGCCAATAGAGTCGCATTGGGTTTTCAACCAATAACTTGTGCTGGAGTTCGGCAGTGGTTGCGATGTGAGGAATAAAGTCCACAAGCAAACCATCATCGGGCATGTGATCTTTCAAATTGGGGTGAGGCCAATCTGTTCCCCAAATCACGCGATCAGGGAATGTATCAACCAATTTCTTCGCAAATGGCACAACGTCTTTGTAGGCATTGCGCTCACCATTCAAAGCTGAGGGACCGCTAACAGTCAAACGCTCAGGACAAGTCACCTTGCTCCAAACGTTTTGATGTTCGCGCATGAACTTGATGAATAAATCAAATTGAGGACCATCCACTGGCAGGCCTACATCTGGTCTTCCCATGTGATCGACCACCACGGTGGTGGGTAAAGCTGTGAAGAAATCCCATAGTTCTGGCAAATCAACGGCTTCAAAGTAAATGACCACATGCCAGCCCCAATGAGCAATGCGAGCAGCAATTTCCATCAATTCGTCTTTGGGCGTGAAGTCAACCAAACGTTTGACGAAATTAAAGCGCACGCCTCTCACGCCTGCATCGTGCAAAGATTGAATCTCTTGATCCGTGACGTCTCTCTTGACAGTGGCGACACCCCTGGCTTTACCATTTGAGTGGGTCAAAGCGTCAACCAATGCACGGTTATCAGCTCCGTGACAAGTGGCTTGCACGATGATGTTTCTAGAAAATCCCAAATGATCTCTCAACGCAAACAACTGCTCTTTGGTTGCATCGCAAGGGGTGTACTTTCTCTCAGGAGCATACGGATAAATGTCAGATGGGCCAAAAACGTGGCAATGTGCGTCGACGGCACCGTGCGGCAATTTGTAATGAGGCTTGCTTGGACCTTGGTACCAATCAAGCCAACCTGGCGTCTTTGTAAAAGCTGTCATTTTTCGGTCTTTCTAAGGAAAAGTTCAATGTGAATGGATTTATTTTAATTTGTTTGATGCGATCAATATGCAGTTGAATTCATACAAATATATTGATGTGTTTTCAAGTCGGTGATCATCGCATTGGAGTGGATTAAAGTTTTTGACATGCATCAATCGGGTTTGATATGCGCTTGTTCAATTAATCTTTGATATCTCACTCGTTCGTTGTGCAAAAGTTGCTTAAACTGCTCCGTACTGGCCAGGGTCACATCCCCTCCCACAGAGGTCATTTTCTCTTTCACCAACTGACTCGATAGTGCTTTTTGGGTCTCTTGATGAAGTTTTGCAATGATCGCCTCAGGGGTTCCCAAAGGGGCGATCAATCCGTACCAAACCGAAGCTTCGAATCCAGGAAAACCTTGCTCAGAAAGAGTCATCGCCTCGGGCAGCATCGAGGTCCTTTTGGCGCTGAGGACAGCCAACACTCTCAATTTTCCTGATTTAACGTGCGGGAGCACTTCAAGCGCATTCATCGCCAAAAGTTGTGTCTGACCACCTAAAACATCCGTAATGGCTTGGGCGCCCCCCTTGTAAGGCACATGAGTGAGCTCGATGCCAGCTGCGTAATTGAAGATCTCCATCGCCAAATGAGGAGTAGAGCCATTACCAGGACTGGCAAAAGTGATGGAATTGGGCGATTTCTTAGAAAAGTCAATCACTTGAGCGATAGACTTAAAGGGTGAATCAGATCGATCAGCGATCACCACAGGCACACTGCCCACCAAAGACACCACGCTCAATTCACGCTCAGCATCGAAGGGTGCGGGCTGGTACAGGGCCATATTGGCGGCCAAAGCATTGGCTGCCAACATCAATGTACTTCCATCAGGCTCTGAGCCAATCAAAGCACGTACCGCAATGTTGGTGCCCGCACCTGGTTTATTTTCAATGACAAAAGGCACCCCCATTGATTGGGACATGCTTTGTGCCAAAGCCCTTGCGACAATATCGACCGCACCTCCGGCAGAATACCCCACTATGACCTTGATTGGCTTAGAGGGAAATGAGGCAACGCTCAACTGAGCCCACGCATCAACGACTAAAAAGTAAAGGATGAGCGTACTCAAAACAGTTTGAATCAACTGCCTCATACGGATTTTTTTAGTCGTGAATTTCATGAACGCAATGAGATTGGGGACACGTTCAATCGATGTACTTCAATCCGGCCTTCTCAAGGGGCTCACGCATCTTGTACATATCTAGGCCAAGAACGCCATTACCCAATTGTTCACGCTTGGCTGACTCATTGCTCTCGCGCGCTTTAGCCGCATCAGCAGCCTCTTTTGCAACCAGCCTTGGCACCACCACCACACCATCGTCATCGGCAACGATCACATCACCTGGATTGATGTTCACACCCGCACAGACCACTGGAAAATTGATTGATCCTAGCGTGGCCTTGATGGTACCTTTGGCACTAATGCCTTTGCTCCAAACTGGGAAACCCATTTGAGTCAAATCCCTGACATCTCGAACACCTGCATCGATGATGAGACCTTTTGCGCCACGAGCCATGAAGGAAGTGGCCAATAGATCTCCGAAAAATCCATCGCAATTGTCAGCAGACAAGGCCACGACAACAATGTCACCAGGGTGAATTTGTTCAGCCGCAACGTGAAGCATCCAATTGTCTCCAGGGTGCGATAGCACTGTAACGGCGCTTCCAGCAATTCTTGCACCCGAGTAAATCGGACGCATGTAACGCTGCATCAGGCCAACTCGGCCCATGGCTTCGTGAACTGTTGATACACCGCACTCTTGGAGTCGTTCGATGTCCTTCAAATCAGCTCGTTCGATGTTTCTTTTGACGTAACCCATGTGATTCATGCTCATGTCTGCTCGCTTATTTTTTGATCGGTTAAGAAAATGTGAGCGAAGACATTTATATCTTCGCAACACTCAATGCATTGATTGAATTAAAGACCCTTGGCCTTCAACGCTTGGTCCATTCTTGGGAACACAACACGGGCATTGCCTTCATAAATTTGATAACGTTGTTCAGCATTCAAATTCGGAGTGGATTCAATATAGCGCTTGGTGTCATCAAAATAGTGTCCAGTCTCTGGATCGATGCCACGAACTGCGCCAATCATTTCACTGGCAAACAAGATATTTTTAACTGGAATGACATGCGTGAGCAAATCAATACCGGGCTGGTGATAAACACAAGTGTCAAAGAAAATGTTGTTCATCAAATGCTCAGACAACAAAGGCTTTTTCAGCTCTTGAGCCAAACCACGGAAACGCCCCCAGTGGTAAGGCACTGCACCACCACCATGAGGAATCAAAAATCTTAAAGTAGGAAAATCTTTGAATAAATCAGAGGTTAAGCACTGCATAAAAGCGGTGGTATCTGCATTCAAGTAATGTGCACCCGTGGTGTGAAAGCATGAATTACAGCTGGTGGAGACGTGAACCATGGCTGGAATATCGTACTCAACCATCTTTTCATAGATGGGATACCAATGGCGATCTGACAAAGGTGGTGAAGTCCAATGGCCACCAGATGGATCGGGGTTCAAATTGATACCCACAAAGCCATACTCTTTCACGCACTTGTCAATCTCTGCAACACTCGTGCGTGGATCAACGCCAGGAGATTGTGGGAGCATCGCTGCGCCCATGAAATGATCAGGAAATAGCTGTGAAACACGGTAGCAGAGCTCATTGCAAATGGCCGCCCAAGTCGAGGACACATTGAAGTCCCCAATATGGTGGGCCATGAAACTCGCCCGTGGACTAAAAATGGTGATGTCAGAGCCACGCTGACGCATGAGTTTGAGCTGGTTGTTTTCAATGGTTTCACGGAGCTCATCATCGCTGATTTTCAAGTCTGAAACCTTGGGAGTCATGGCTGGGTCTTTGATGCCAGCAATTTGCTTGTTTCTCCATTCCTCAAGTGCCTTAGGAGCGGTGGTGTAGTGACCATGCACGTCGATGATGAGTGGCTGACTCTTGCTCATAGTGAATCTTTCGAGATGTAAATAAAAAAATAACCAATGAAAAATAGACAGGACTTAGATAGATCAACAAAGTGGCTCAGTTCAAACGAGGCAAAACAATTCGCGAATCCAATCTAACCCAAACGAGTCGCTCGCTGGTCTAAACCCAAGGAGAGACCCATGTGGAACAACTGCAAATGGTGGATTTTAAAGAGAAACCGGCGAATATCCAATGTCAGGGGTTCAAAAAAGAGAGAAATCTTCATGGGTTCCTCAGGGCGGACCGGTGACATGAGAAATTCAATTCAAGGCAAACGTCTCACCGATTTGATATGAGTAAAACGCGGGTCCAGTAGATGGCTTTGCGCCCTCGCCTTTACTGTTTGGCAATGCCAGCTTTTTGAATCACACGCCCCCACGTCTTGATTTCATTAAGATACCAGTCTTGGGCTTGCTGAGGGGTGGAGTGCTTGGGGCTCAAGTACATGTCCGACAATTTCTTTTGAGTGGCAGTGTCATCTAGAGCCAATTCAACCTCTTTGTTCAAACGATCCAAGATGGCTTTTGGCGTTTTAGCGGGAGCAGCTAGACCGTTCCAAGAAGCGGCTACCAAATTGGTTAGGCCTAGCTCCTTGGCTGTGGGTACATCCGGCATAAATGATGCACGCTGTTCGCTGGTGATCGCCAACAATTTAAAGTTACGGCCTTTGACTTGGGGCAGCACTGGCCCCAAAATTTCAACGGCCACATCCACTTGACCACCCTTTAAAGCGGTCATCAAAGCAGGTGTTCCATTAAAAGGGACGACTTGAACATCAAGATTTGAGACACTTTTAAAGAGTTCAGCTGTCAAATTTTGTGTGCTACCAATGTTGATGCTACCCACATTGAGTACGCCAGGATTGGCCTTGGCGAAATGAAGAACATCCTGCAATGTGTTGAATTTTGACTCTTGAGAGACCAAAATTGCAATATCAAAGGTTGCAAACAAAGCCACGCTTGAAAAGTCGTTGATTGGGTCAAATGGCAAGGATTTCATCAAACCTGCGCTCACTGCATTTCCGTTAGAAATCAACAGCAATGTATGGCCATCGGGCTCTGCCTTGGCAACGACATCTGCAGCAACGACTCCACCTGCTCCTGGACGGTTATCAATCACAACAGGCTGACCCAAGCCCATTGACATTTTTTGAGCAATGACTCGAGCGGTCAAATCGGCAACGCCTCCTGCTCCAAAGGGAACCACGAGCTTGATGGGCTTGGTTGGGTAATTTTGAGCTTGAGCGAATCCCACTGCAACCAACCAAAGTGCACAAAAAACGCCCAAAAGTCTAATCAGGGGTGAGCTTTGGTAATTGGCATTTTTCGGATTTAAGTTGCACATGGTCAAGTTCACTTTCTTAAAATTGAAGGGTAATCGTCCATGTTCAACGCACAGACGTTTTAACTAAGTTGCAAGAGCAGGATTTAACGCTTGACGCCCAGCAACGACTCCAAAAGTGCGGGCTGTTGGAGCAATACACTCGCCTTTTCTTGCAAAACACACTGACCTTTTTCAAGCACCAAGGCTTGATCTGAAATGGCCAAAATCATCTGGGGGTGTTGTTCAACAATGATTGCC
>CAIKYO010000066.1 GCA_903831655.1 uncultured Burkholderiales bacterium | reverse complement strand
GCCACTCGCCACCAGGGTTGCCCCCGTGCTGCCGTTCGACTTGCATGTGTAAAGCATTCCGCCAGCGTTCAATCTGAGCCAGGATCAAACTCTACAGTTCGATCTTTTATATTTTTGATTCTTTCGAATCCACTCAAAAAACGGAATTGAAGTGAACTGCACTTCTATCTTCTGAGCGTTTTAAGTCTTGCGACTTGGTTACTAGAACCATGGCAATCGCCTTAAAACGCCCACGCTTATCGGCTGTAAGTTTTTAATGAACCTTGGAAAAACACCGTCGATGCAGTTGCTTTTCTTTTTCTCAACTCTTTCTGAGCCGAGCCCTCGATTATGACACTGTTTTAAATACCCTGTCAACCTCTGGGGTCTTTTCTTTCGGTCAGTCGCTTTTTTTTAAACAACTAACTTTCTGAGCCGAGCCCTCGATTATGACAGCAGTGTCATAACGTGTCAACAACTTTTATTCGAAATCTCTTTTGCACTTCATGGACCCAAGTTTGCAGGGGTGATCTACCTGCTGGCTTCTTCAAGGCGCGTGATGTGTTTTGATTTCGCACGTAGCCAATTAAGTTTGTGACCTTTATTTTTTCCCGTTGATAATCAAGGCATGTCACTTATACAACTTCAAAACGCACAACTTGCATTCGGCCACGTACCGCTTTTAAACCACGTGGATTTTTCACTTGAAACCCAAGAGCGCGTCGGTCTCATTGGGCGCAATGGCACTGGCAAGTCTTCCATGCTCAAGATTTTGGCTGGGCTCGAATTGCCAGATGACGGTCAAATCCAAATGCAACAAAACATTGCCTTGGCCTATGTCCCTCAAGAGCCTATCTTGAATCCAGAGCACACCATTTTTGAATCCGTGAGCGACGCATTGAGCGATCTCATTGCATTGGTCGACCAGTACTCTATGGGCGAGGGCGATCTGGATGCACTGCAAAACGAAATCGAACTTCGAGACGCTTGGAATTGGCAACAACGGGTGGATGAGACCTTGGAGAGACTCAAGCTAAACCCAAATCAGACCATTGGCAACCTCTCTGGAGGACAATCAAAACGCGTAGCCCTCGCACGCGCATTGGTCAAAGCACCTGATGTGCTTCTCTTGGATGAGCCCACCAACCACTTGGACATTGACTCCATAGTTTGGCTTGAAGAGTTGCTCTTGAACTTCAAAGGCAGTGTCGTTGCGATCACCCATGACCGAGCTTTTTTGGACCGGGTTGCAACTCGCATTTTGGAGTTGGACCGCGGTCGACTGTGGTCCTATCCCGGTAATTTTGCTCAATACGTCGTCCTAAAAGAGGAGCAACTGCTCCAAGAATCTGTGATTCAAGCCAAATCAGACAAACTCCTTGCCCAAGAGGAGATTTGGATCAGAAAGGGTGTTGAGGCCCGTCGCACCAGGAGTCAAAGCCGCATTGCGCGCTTGGAGGTCTTGCGCGCGCTGCGTCAATCCAGGCGTGAGGTGGTGGGTCAAGTCAAGCTTGAAATTGACAAAGGAGCGCCAAGCGGCAAACTGGTCGCTGAGCTCGACCAAGTCTCCAAGTCTTTCACCCAAGAGGGTCAGCCCGACAAATTGATCGTGAGGGACTTCAGCGCCACGGTGCTGCGTGGTGACAAAATCGGTCTCATCGGGCCCAACGGTGCGGGTAAAACCACGCTTTTAAAACTCATTTTGGGTGAACTCCAAGCCGATAGCGGCAAGATCAGGCAGGGATCAAACTTGTCCATCGCTTATTTTGATCAACTGCGAGAGAACTTGGACTTGGAAGCCAGCCTAGAGGACTTCATCAGTCCTGGTAGCGAGTGGATCGAAATCGGACAACAAAGAAAGCACGTTAAAAGCTACCTCACCGATTTCTTGTTTTCTCCGGCGAGGGCGGCCTCTCCTGTTAAAAGCCTCTCGGGCGGTGAGCGCAATCGACTTTTGTTGGCCAGGCTCTTTGCGCGCCCAGCCAATGTACTGGTCTTGGATGAACCCACCAACGATTTGGACATTGACACCTTGGAGTTGCTCGAGGAGTTGATCCAAAACTACGATGGCACCGTCTTCATCGTGAGCCACGACCGCGCATTCATTGACCAAGTGGTCACAAGCACCTTGGTCTTTGAGGGCAATGGATTTTGGAGAGAGTACGAAGGCGGAGTTCAAGACTGGCTCACGCAATCGGAACGAGCCAAAACACTGGCGAAAAATACACCCGCTCCAAGCGCTCCCGTTGCTGCAGTCAAAGCTTCGCCCACTGTGAATTCACAGGCCAACAAGCCCAGCAAAACGGTGCGAAAACTCTCCTACAAAGAGCAACGCGAACTCGATGCCTTGCCTCAAGAGATTGAAGCGCTGGAGGCACAACAAAAAGTACTCAACGACTCCTTGAGCAACCCCAGTCTTTATCAAAACGATCCAGCCAAAGCCGCAGAGTGGCACCAAGAATTGGTGCGAATCGATGAGCGACTCACCGAATGCCTAGAGAGATGGGAGAATTTAAGCTCTAAAGTTTGAGCTCACTCAAAGACAAAGCTGAAATTTCCTCTAGCAAGAGACTCAATTGCTTGGCCGCCGTCTCTCTGAGACGACGGCCTTTCTCTGCAGAGGCTTGGGCCAAGTCTCCCGCCGCTCCTTCTGGGTTGTAGTCCTCAATCAACCAGCCCAATTTGGCACTTCGCCCATTGCCCAGGATTGGATTTGTTTTAGAGCGCTCTTGTTGCTGTGACACAAAATGTTTGAACTGCTCAAACCTCACCCACTCTGGGTGAAGGTCCAGCATGAGGGACGTCTCTACAGCGCCACCGTGTATGCCAAATCGATGTTCTTCAGGGGTGAACATTGCCATGACCTCGGCATCGAGCGGCAAATTAAACCAACTCGTGCTAAAGACCATCAAACCATGCAGCGCCCTCAATTCGCGAGCGGCTATCTCCATCAAAGCGGAGTTGCCGCCATGGGCGTTGAAAAACAAAAGCTTTCTCACACCCGCCTGAGCAACCCGTTTGCCGGTCTCAGCGAGCAACCCCAGCATGAGCTCTGGCGAATGCGTGAGGGTGCCTGCAAAGGAGGTGTGCTCCGTGCTCAAGCCCACCTCCAATGTCGGTAAGACAACCACCGGAAACTCTGGCCCCAAAAGAGACACAGCACCGCTCACCAAAGCATTGGCAATGCACGTGTCAACACACAGCGGCAAATGAGGTCCATGCTGCTCCGTAGCTCCCAAAGGCAACAGCGCCACGGTTTTGGACGCATCCAAATGCGCAAAGTCGGTGGTGTTCATTTGAGACCAATGTTGTGGCTTGAACTTCATGGTTATTTTTTCTTTCAACTCAAAAAAAGTGAGCTCAAGGGTGCTGGCAACTTTTGAGTGTGCTTTTCTTGCCCCTGAGAGGACGCTCTTTGCTGCTTCAATGATAAACCTCATCTCGCCAATTGCACCCAGCGTTTGCCGAGCGTTCTGTTAAAAGAGGTTAATATCAATGTTTGAAGCGCTTAAATAACAGCGCTTTTAAATGGACCCCTCACCACCCATGACCCAAGCACCCCTGAACGACTCTTTTTTAAAGGCTTGCCTTCGCCAAGCCACCGATCACACCCCCATTTGGCTGATGCGCCAAGCAGGACGGTACCTACCCGAGTACTGCGCCACACGCAAAGTGGCAGGCAGCTTCATGGGACTGGCCACCAACCCACAGTTTGCAACAGAGGTCACGCTCCAACCCTTGGAGCGATACCCCTTGGATGCCGCAATCTTGTTCAGTGACATCTTGACAGTACCTGATGCCATGGGATTGGGTCTGAGCTTTGCTCAAGGCGAGGGACCAAGGTTTGAGCGCACCACGCGGGATGAACAAAGCATCCAAGCCCTAGAGGTGCCCGACATGAATGAACTGCGCTATGTGTTTGATGCGGTCAGCTCCATTCGCCGCGCCCTC
>CAIKYO010000065.1 GCA_903831655.1 uncultured Burkholderiales bacterium | reverse complement strand
TATTCAATAAGTCAGCAGTGATGTAATTTCATAACCATACTACTTGTATGCTACTTTGAATCAGTTGAAGACGGCTAATTCAATGAATTCATTGCGAAAAGTAGTGGTCTAAAGGGGTCTTCACAAGGTGGAAGTCACATGTTCGATCCATTTGTCGCCCACTAAATACAGCGGGCAAGCAATAAAGGCTGACATCCTCTAAGCGTTTTAGACATTGAAGTCGTGAGTTAGGCATTCTTGATACTTTACTTGTTTTGAATAGGTATTCAAAGGGATTTATTAATAAGAATGGTGCATTGCAAAATGAATAAATCCGAATCATTCAAGCATATTTTCAAGATAAAGAGAATAATGCAAGTTACATAAACCTAAAGTCGCATTTAGCAAAAACCAAGTACCAAGTACTCGCTGATTCTTGCCCAATAATTTAACTAGGGGGAGGTATGACTTTTAATGTCAGTCGTAAGCTACTTTTCGCTGCTGTTACAGGCATGGTTGCATGTCTATGGGCTTGGACGTTTTTTGAGTTTAAAGTCATCGATCAAACCATAGAAAACGCGAAATCAAATCGGATTCAAAACGTAGCAAGATCAACCAAAGCTGAAATTCAGTCATTGATAGAAACTTCTGACGAAATCTTAAGTACACTCAAATTTCATTTTGAGCGGGAATCGCTATCAAATGAAAAACTAATTGACGATTATTTGAAAAGCGGAATTTTAAAAAGTAATCTTTTCAATCAAGCTGGAATCATTGATAAAAATGGCATATACATTTATTCGAATTTAAAAAATCAAAAGAAAATTGATTTGTCAGATAGAGAGCATTTTTGGATTCATAAAAGTAAATATCCCTATCAGTTGTTTTTCAGTAAACCCGTTTTAGGGCGTGCCAGTAATAAATGGTCGATACAAATAACGAAAAAACTATTGAACAAGGAGGGTGACTTTAATGGCGTTGCCGTTCTTTCTATTGATCCACGTGTAATCATCGATTATTTTGAGAAATACAACCTAGGTGACACAAGTTTAATTGCTCTGATTGATACACAAGGCAATATAAGAGCTTTAAAAGCAAATGCACATGATTTCATTGATGACTCAATGAAGCAATTAAAGCTCCCCGATCAATGGGAATCTAAGGTGTTGGCAAAAACTCCTTTTAAATTGAGCTTTGATCAAGTTGATCGATACTATGCCTTTGAAAGAATCGATAACAGTGATCTCATTTTGCTCGTAGGAATTAGTGAGGATACATCACTCATTGCGTTCAATTCAATTCAAACAAACATACTTTTGCTTGCTTGTTTTGTGAGTGCATTGTTGTTGATCGTGTCGTATTACCTGGATAGACTCAATTCAGAGCGTTATTTAAATTCTCACATCATCCTTGATGTCAAAAATGAACTCAGCAGGATCAACTCTTTTTATGATTCACTTATCTATAAGCTAGCTAATTCCACAAAAACTGAGCTATCTAAAATTCTGGAAGACGCCAATTTCATAGAAAATCAAACACAAGAAGAGCTATCAAGCGTCTCTGCAAAATCAATTGATTACCACGCAAAAATGTTGGCTCAAATCAATGAAAACGCTTTAACATTGCAAATGATGAACAGTGATGCTGATCAGCTTAAACTGCACAATTATTCAATGCGGGATTTGTTTGATAAATTAAATTCTTTTAATGACCACGATTTCAACTCACAAAAAATCATATATAAAAACCTAAGCAAATCGGATCAAATTGTACGAATTGATCTGGAAAATACAATTTATATCGTTACTCAAATCATCAACCATCTAATCGATGAGAATTACATTTCGCAACCGGTTGATGTGAGTTGCAGTATTGAACCTTCTGAATCCGCGAATCTTTTTATCAATTTTCAATTGAACCTGTTGACCAAAGATATTGATGAAAAATTAAAAAATGATATCGCTGCTATGTTCCACTTAGACGAAATTGACCTTCATACAAGATTTCACTTTATGCTTGCAAAATACAGATTGTTTAAGATAAAGGGTGATTTGACAATTACAACTGCCAGTTCTCACGCCCAGTGCATATCCATACGAGTGCCTTGCAGTCATTAAGTTTTTAGTCTCGAGAGCTGCACATTAAAATAGCATTTCGAACGCTCTGGATAGAATAAAGAATTCAATTGCATTTGACCTCAGTTGTACATCATTGGCTAGTTCAACTGAATCAGCAATTCGGGCGTCTGTGATCAGCAATTTTGTGATCAGAAAACTTCATTTCAGCCGATCTCAAAGAGCGGTGTTTCGTGACCCTTCCCTTCATTCTTTTTCTCCACATTTTGAATGAATCAGGTTTGAGTTCAGAGCGCATTATTTTGATCACCTCTGATTCACCAATACCCATTCTCTCTTGAATGGTCTCAAAAGTGGTTCTGTCCTCCCAAGCCATTTGAATAATCGCTGAGATGTCGCCAATGGAGAGCATACTTTTATTGGGTGATGATTGTTTATTCATTCGAAATTAAACCCCAACTGTTCTGGTGGGTTTGAGGGATTAGAGATACGTTCTGTGGCGCGGCGGCGAGTCTTTCTGGATGCATGTCTTTCAATAACCTCTTTGTTGGCGATGCGAACTTCGTCTTGTTTTCGCCTTGCATGGACCCTTTCTTTTGCAGTTCGGGTAGCTGATGTTAGATCCACAATTGGGGTATTGATGTTAAAGTTTTGATTTTGATGCATCGCATGCTCTAAATCAGAAGTCATTTTCCAGGGTTCAAAAATCCATGCATCAGGCACTTTTTTCAGTGAAGGTAGCCATCTGCGAACAAAAATGCCTCTGGGGTCGTGATCTTGGGCTTGTTTGATGGGGTTATAGACGCGTGTGGTGTTGATGCCTGTCGTTCCTGACTGCATTTGCAATTGACTCCAGTGTATGCCCGGTTCATAGTCTAAAAACTGTGTGGCTAACCATTCTCCAACAGGGCGCCAATGCAGCCAAAGAGGGTAGGCGGCAACTGAGACCAACATTGCACGCATGCGAAAATTTAACCACCCTGTTTCTTTGAGCATGACAACACTTGCGTCTACCATGGGCCAACCGGTTCTGGCTTCTTTGAGTGCCTCAAAGTTGGCAGTGTTGAACTCTTCCTCTCGAAGGTTGTCATAGCCTCTGTGCATGTTGCGCCATTCGATTTCAGGCTCACTTTCTAACTTTTGTATGAAATGGCAATGCCAATAAAGGCGACTCAAAAAAGCAGTCAAACCTGCCCGATGCCGATGTGCTTGTGGGGGGAGGTTGGCAATGAGTGCGCGAGTTTGTTGGACAACTTCTCGCATGCTGATGCAGCCAAAACTCAAGTATGCAGAGAGCCTGGAGCAGGCATTGGGAGCCGATAGGGGAGAGGAGATGCCTCCACGATAACCAATGCTGCGTGCATTCAAGAAGTTATGCAAAGTCTCCAAGGCTTGCTTTCGTCCCCCGCATTGCCTCAGAGGTGGCTTGTGCCTCAAGTGCGGTGGGGCTTGCATGGTCCATGGTTTGTGGTTAGTCGTACCCCTAAATGTGATGGATGCCAAGCTTTGAATGGGAGAGGACATGTGCATTTCCCATGCGTTTTGCCACAAGTTTCTATTCTTTAAACGGCGTACCACGCCAAACTGAGGGAACTCGTTCCAATGAACGCCATGGTCCTCACACCAAACTGCTACTTGCTTATCTCGCTCATAGGTGAACGCGTTGCCGGTCTCTTCATGGGAAAAAACGCCTGTAAATGGCTCATTCAGCCATATGCGTTCCAGCACATCGGTCATCTCTCCTTCATAGATTTCAATGCATCCGCCTAAGCTTTGCAAATGTTCATCAAGGTCCATTAAGGACTCACGAATGAATTCAAAGTGCTGAAGTGCGCAATCGGGTTGAAGCCAAAGTTTGGGTTCAATGACGTAAATGCAGCGCACAGGTCCTCTCGTTGCTGCATGCTTAAGTGCTGCATGATCTTGCCAGCGCAAGTCGCGTTTGAACCAAACCAAAGAATAGCTCATGTCTGCTTTTTAGGGGTCTTGTTCTTTCTGCAAGCCTCAGAGCAGTAAAGCACTTGTTCCCAGTTTTTGGCCCACGCTTTTCGCCACGTCATCTCTCTTCCACAGGCTTGGCATGGTTTACTGGGCAAGCTTTGTTTATTACCTTTGAATGAAGCTGGCTTCATGATTAATGATTAATGACATGCGGAGAGCTTACTTTCCGCAAAGCTTTGAAAGAGGTCTCATTGAGCAGCAAGCGAACGCCCAAGGTACCCGTTTCATTGAGCACAGGCGTCTTTGTCAGGCACATCTCCAGGGACACAATTTCTGCATGAGCTGCACAAGCATGAGCAATTCGCGTCATGAGGTATTCCTGAGTTTCGTAGTGCCTCTCGCCAGTCAGTCGCTCAATATCCTTGATCAGTGGGTCATAGTCAAAAACCTGCTTCATCTCGTCAGACGAAATCAAAACTCGAGTCTTATCAACTTGAAGCCTCAAATCCAGCAGGTGTGCTTTTGGGATCTGATCCTCTGCCCCGTAGGTGCCGATTTGTGTCAAAAGTTTGAGGTTCTTTAACTCAATGAAGGCTTGAGATTTCATGCTTGCAGTTGATCCAAGGTCACAAATTCAAGCGCTTTGGCGTGGGTGCACTCAAGAATCACTTTGGGTGCGACCCCAGCTTCATAAGCCTCTCGCCAGCGTAACGCACAAAGGCACCACCGGTCTCCCGCTTTGAGTCCTCTGAATCTGAACTCAGGTCTTGGGGTGATCAGATCATTTCCCTTTTGAAGTGAGAAATCTAAAAAGGCTTGCGTCATCATGGCGCAAACCACATGACTACCTTGATCGTTTTCGTCGGTATTGCAGCAGCCGTCTCTGTAAAAACCCGTAAGTGGGTCATATGAACAGGGCACAAGGGGAGTGCCCAATACGTTTAGTGCTTCAAGGTTCACCGTTTTACTTTCTGAATCAATGTTTGGATAAGTCCATCTGAAGCCTCCTCAATCAGGTCCAGCACATACTCGAACCCTTGATCGCCTCCGTAGTAGGGGTCTGGAATAGCTGAGGCTTGAGTGGTTTGTAAAAATTCAGTGAATCCTTTGATTTTGTGCGTGTACTTTTTAGGGCAGCGCTCCTCCAATAAGGCTCGGTTGTCCCAATCCATGGTTAAAAGCCAATCGAATTTTTCAAAGTCTTCTTCAATTACTGCTCTGGCCCTGAGCGTTGAGAGGTCATAGCCTCTTTTGAGAGCATGGCTTTGAGTGCGAGTGTCTGGAGCAGAGCCAGGGTGGTAATTGTGAGTGCCTGCAGAGTCAATAAAAACTCCCTGAAACAACCCCTGATCTTTCAGCTTCTTTTTAAGGACGCCCTCGGCCGTAGGGCTGCGACAAATGTTGCCCATGCACACAAAAAGGATCTTTAAATCAGCTGGATTCATGTTTGTTCTCTAAACCTCTATATGCCCTGCTTTTCAGACACACACAATGAGCTGAAACAAGTTCTAATCTTAGCCACAAGGGCAAAACATCGATGGAATTCTCTTTAAAAGCCTTTCCGATCGAGGTTCAATCGAGGTTTCAATTTCGAATGCTTAACTACTCCTTTTGTTTAAAAGATTTGAGATCTTGAGTCATTGTCAGTGTGTTTATAACTGACAAAGCAATGCGTCTGAGGGCGAAATTGTGATTTTCAAAAGGGCATCAGTCCTCAAAAGCTTAGGTCTGTGAGACCTAAGCGATAGAAACTATCAATGGCATTGAGAATATCAATTGGCTTTATTTATTATCATTCTCTATCATTACACCTGTTCCAATAATTTTTTTCAATCAAAGGAGTTCAAAATGACCACCAACACACGTCCCGAAATCAAAACCATGGCCAACCTCGAGGCTGCCTTTGCAGGCGAGTCAATGGCACACATCAAGTATCGCTACTTTGCCAAGATTGCAAGAGAGATGGGAGATGAGCAAACGGCAAGAACCTTTGAAGAAACCGCGGATCAAGAGGTGATGCACGCATTCGGACACCTTGATTTGCTCTATCCCAAAGCTTCTATGACGCCAGCCAAAGCATTGCAAATTGCCATCGATGGAGAGACGTATGAGTACACCGAGATGTACCCCACATTCAGAAAAACAGCAGAAGCAGAGGGTAACGCAGCAGCAGTGGCTGAGATGGATGAGCAAATTGAAGAGTCCAAGGTTCACGCCGCTCAATTCAAGGCAACCTTAGAAAAAGCCCAAAAACGCTTTGCTGCCTTGGCAAAAGTGGAGGAGCGTCACGCCAAGCACTATCAGACTCAGCTCGACAAAGTCAAAGCCACAGTTTGATTTCAAACCAACCATTTAACAAAGGAAATACCATGAGCAACACCCATTTCAAAACTTACATTTGTATCGTTTGCGGTTTTATTTACGACGAGGCTGTGGGCCGCCAAGAGGACGGCATTGCGCCAGGTACCAAGTGGGAAGATGTTCCCCAAGATTGGGCTTGTCCGGAGTGTGGCGTGGCCAAGTCCGATTTTGAGTTGGTCGAAGTCTAAGGGCTGGATCAATCAGTGTCCCACCAAGTGGGAAAGCACTTTGGAGGTCAATTTGCTGCAAAACACAAACGTGACCTTTATCCGTGCGTCAACTCACAAGGTTGAATCTTAACTTGGGGGATAAGACAATCAAATATTGGACAGGCAATTCATCCTGAGAGGTCAATCAACTTCTGGCGCTAGCCAAGACCGAGCTTCAAGTTCAGGGTGAATTGTTTGGGTCAAAAAAGGACATTTTGTACAAGTCAATGTTCAATGTATTTCTGGTTTCAACCTAGGCTTGTGTCTTGACAGCTTTTCAATCCAAGGATTGCATATACTCCGCAAAACCCGAGCGTGCCTGTTAAAACGATGAGGGGACCGGCTATCCAACCCCAAGCTCCAATTTGATCGGTACAGGCCAAGGCAATGAGAACAGTACCCATCAAAATTCTAAATAGACAATCACTTTCACCTAAATTGACCTTCATCATTGAACTCCAAAGTGATTCAGACGACTTTGTCTGAAACCATTCTTTGTCAATTGAATTTGAAAATCAATACCCAAAAACACCTAAGTTGAGCTGGTTTCGTGAGAAACCACACACTCCATTGATTTGGCCAATTAATCCAATGTGATATTCAACGTTTTGATGATTTGGCTGTACTTTTGCTGATCTTTGGCAATCAGCTCCTTGAATGCAGTCGGGGTGGTGACAAAGGGCTCAATACCTCCAGATTTGAAAAGGTTTTGGGCCATGTCCTCAGACATCAAGGCTTGTGAGACCAAGGTTCGCAAGCGTTCCAAAACCTCATTGGGCATTGCAATGGGAGCGAAGAGTCCAATCCATATTTTTGCCTCAAAGTCAGGATAGGTTTCCGATATGGTCGGCACTTGCGGAAAAACCTTGGATCGTTGCAGTCCCGTACTTGCAAGCGCGCGTAACTTACCCGATTTCATCAGATTGGCGTTTGAGGTACCTGCAAACATGACCGCTGTCTCTCCACCCACCGTTGCGGTGGTTGCAGGGGAGCCGCCTTTGTAGGGAACGTGTAGGAGCTCGATGCCTGCCTTGGCTTTTAAAAGCTCCATGATCAAGTGGTGTTGAGATCCATTACCAGCTGAGGCGTAGGCCAATGGAGGATTGGATTTCTTGGCCAACGCGATAAAGTCAGCAAAATTTTTGATGGGCAGTTGAGCGTTTGCAGAAAGCACAAATTGATTGCTGCCCAATGTGGCCACAGGAATCAATTCTTTATTTACATCGATGCTATTGTGTCTATAAAGGTAGGGGTTGATGGTGAAGGTGCTGTCCATGCAGACGAGCAATGTGTAGCCATCTGGGTTGCTTCTTGCCACGTACTCAGCAGCAACACCTCCGTTTGAACCCACATGGTTTTCAATGACAACGCCTTGGCTGGTCAACTCTGCCAATTTGGCCCCCAAAATCCTGGCGATCAAATCAGGAGCGCCACCTGGAGGAATGGGTGACACAAGCTTAATGGTCTGGCGAGGATATGGGGTTGTTTGAGCTTGTCCTATGCACGCCAAAACGAGAGAGACGATGAAGATTGAAAAGACGTGAGATTTCATGATCTTGGTTTTTTGAGGGTCTTGGAGGAAAGAATGACAATACTTAGTACTGAAAAAAATCTGAATTATTTTTTCAAGAAATCCAAGACCAATTGATTAAAAAGCTCTGGAGCCTCCCACGACAGAGCGTGTCCAACGCCAGGCATATTGGCCCACTGATGGTGGGCAAGTAAATCTGCCCAATGGTGCATGAGGGCAGGTGGCGCCAAGAGATCAGCGTCGCCTGCAATGACCAGTGTAGGCGTTTGGATCTTTGAGATTTTTGCCAAAGTGTTGGGGGTGTGCAGCTTTTGTGACTTTACGCCTTCTTGAATGCTTCGCTCCTCAATTTCTACCCAAGCTTTGGTGCCCTCCTCATTGGCTGCTCGATATGAGGGGCCGACCTCTCGGAAGTAGGTGGGTGTTTTGCGAATGCCTGGAATTTCTATGCGCTCAACAATGTGCAGCATTGCCGGGTCTGATAACTGAGCAGTACTTCCGCCCACGATCAATCGAATGAGATGATCTGGGTGATCAGCCGCGTAGTCCAAGGCGGCAAAACCTCCGCCTGCGATCCCCAGTAAATTGAATTTTTTGATGTTGAGATATGACATCAAATGCTCCAAGTCTTCCGATATGCTCATGGCGCCATTGTCTGCAGGCGTGTTAGCTTTGCTCTTGCCCCAGCCGCGCCTGTCAAAGGCAATGACTCTGAAGCCCGCTTGGCTGAAGGCTTTGATTTGAGGTTCCCAAAGTTCACTGCTGCCGGAATTGGGGTGGAGAAGGACAATCACCTCTTGATTAGGTTGGGTTTGTGTATCAATGTACCAAAGTGAAACGCCAGCAAGAGGGGCATATTTCCCCTGTGAATAGCTACTTGAATTTGCCTCTTGGTGAGCAGTGGTTTGTCCCAGAGCCGTGTCCCAGCCAAGACCCATTCCAAGGCTTAAAAGCAGGCACAAAAGATGATTATTGAAATTTAGATGGATAAAAGTGCGACAGTTTTTCATGGATAGCCTTGTTAAAAATAGGAATGGTTTATTGAAAACATTGAGCACATTGCATGAGCAGAGTCTGCGCATCCATGAGTCCATTCATTCTAGAGGCGCCCCCAACATGGGGGGTAGCGATAAATTGTGGGTAGCTCAATAGCTTTTCTGTGGGATCAATGGGCTCTTCGTAGTGAACATCAAACGCCGCTCCCGCAATGCTTCCCATTTGTAGCGCGTTCACCAAGGCATCGTGATTGACAATACGAGCCCGTGCTGTGTTGATCAGAAAGGCAGACCGTTTCATCAGAGACAATTCATTTTGATCAATCAAATTCGTGGTTTTTTCAGAAAATGGCACGTGAATGCTCACGAAATCACTTTG
Source organism: uncultured Burkholderiales bacterium (assembly GCA_903831655.1). GTDB lineage: Bacteria > Pseudomonadota > Gammaproteobacteria > Burkholderiales > Burkholderiaceae_C > Limnohabitans. The sequence continues at coordinate 412 of CAIKYO010000065.1, read as the reverse complement.
AGTTAGCAAGTCATTGAGCTTGACCTGTTCAAATCTGAAATGCTGCGCCTCCTCAGCACTTAAGCCAGTGGGTTGACTCACAATGACTCGCATGCCAAATGAATTTGCCCGCATGGCCACCTCTTTGGCAATTTCACCAAATCCAATCAGACCCAGCGTTGAATCGTGCAGTGTTTGGAGGTTGGGAATTCTTGCGTAATTTGGGCTTGCGGTATGCCGGGTATCAAAAGGACGATAGACCATGCCTCTTAACAGCATGTCTTCAATGCTCAAAGTGCTCGTGACCAAAGGGAACTGCTTGGCCAAAGTCAGACAAAGCATCAAAGTGTGCTCTGCCATGGCAATATTGGTTCTTCTCCTGAGGGTGCGCACTTGGATGCCTGCGCTTTTGCACCCTTTTAGATCAATGCGT
>CAIKYO010000064.1 GCA_903831655.1 uncultured Burkholderiales bacterium | reverse complement strand
TCAGACCCCATGATTACGCTCAAGATCTACACATTGGTGAGGGATACCGAGGTTGATGAAGTTGGAGATAAATTGAGGCTGGTCTTGGGATAGGTGCTGCAAGACCCCCTTGAACTGACATTCATTGTTTTGAAAAGAATTTCCTCGACAGAGACCCGATTCAGGAGGGATCGATTATGAGTAAAAAGGTAAGGCTCCCTAAAACACTCATTGAGCAGGCGACTAAGGAGGCGCTTCGAACTCATCGAACGATCTCGAACCAAATCGAGTACTACTTCAACATCGGTTCAATTGCAGAAGAAAATCCGGATTTGTCCTTCAAGCTAATCCAGGAGATTCTCAAAGCTGATTCCGAGACGGAAACCGAGGAGTACGGTTTGAACGAATGATGATTTTGTCAGGCTACTGGTAGTCCCACGCTCATTTACTCCCTTAGTGCAATCTTATGCTTGCTTAGAGCCAAATTTAGACCTATATTTAGATCTCTACGAAGGGAAAGTTATGGACACGATTCTGGCTTCGCTCACAACCAGCATTTCCAACTTCAAGAAGAATCCAAGTGCAGCAATCAAGAATGCTGGCAAGCGACCATTCGCTGTTTTGGTCAACAACAGGCCAAGCTTTTACGTGATCACACCAGAGCTTTATGAAACCCTGACCGAACTGCTTTTTGATGCCGAAATCGAACCTACGGTCCGGAAGCGACTCAATAGGCTCGATAAGGCTGTGTCGCTCTCGATCGAAGACCTCAAGTAATTGCCGCGGTTTGAACTCAAGTTCGATCCCGATGCCCTCAAAGAGTGGAATAAATTAGACAAATCAATCAAGAATGAAATTCTGCCAATTCTCGAACGGCGGTTAGAAAACCCTGTGATCGAAGGAGCCAGGCTGAGTGGCGACTTGCAGAATTGCTTCAAAATTAAGTCTAAAAATACCGGGTACAGACTCATCTACACACTTCAAGAAAATATTCTGATCGTTACAGTTATTTCGGTGGGTAAGCGGCAGGATCTGGCAGCCTATGAACGAGCAAGTGTGCGCATCAGGCGAAACTGATCTCTCACCCGGAATGAGTAATCACGATTCCACATCTTCTTCGAAGGATCTAAATCTAGTTTTTGATGGTTGCAGAACACTTAATTCAGATAAATCTACGCCCCTCACTAGGGATTTCAAACTATCAATCAGAGAACTTTTCAGGTGAGCAAGTGACAATAGATGCAATAATAACAAAGAGAAGATTGGTGAGATATTCACGTACTTAGTAGGTCGCCCCAACATTGACAAATTGATTTTCTGAATTAATTCTCTAAAACTTGTTGGCCATGGGTGAGCAGCCAGAAAGATTCCTTTTGGCTTTTCTTCCACCATTGCGCAAATTTCAGAGCACAAGTCGTCGATATGCGAAGTGAAAAGTCTTGTGGATTCACCAAAAGGAACCGGTACAATCGGAGATGCCCGAGAAAAATCCAGTATCTTACGATAAATACCATCGATGCTAGGGCCATAGACAACACCAGCCCTCAATACTGCTCCAGAACCCTCAAGGAAATGCGATTCTGATGCAAACTTACTCTTGCCATAAATCGACCTTGCATGACTATGAGCCGAGATCGAAGAGAGGAATATTTTATAACCTAGGAAGGATTTTGTTAGTTTTCGCGTAGCAGCAATATTCTCAAAATATGAGAGTCCGCGATCGTGTGCAAGATGGATAAGAATATCTACATCTACGATTGAAGGAAATTCTTGTCCTAGTTGCCAATATTTTGAGGTTCTTCCCCCGAATGGAATGACTTCGTGTCCTTCCTCTTGCAGTCTGTAAGTGAGGTTTCTTCCTATAGAAGAACTACTTCCTGTGATTGCAATTCTCATAACATTGACAAATTCACTATACGTACCGCATTAGCCATTACAGTAAAGGTAATTGCACCCGCCGGGATGTGAGGAAATACCGAAGAATCGATAACATGAATGTTGTTACTACCCGTAGGCCTACCTAAAGTGTCTGAAGCTGTTCCCATTGGTAGCCAACCACCGCTATGCACTCCTTCGCCAGGAAGAGCATATTTAATTAACGGTAAAATAGGGCGTATTTTCAAAATTTTGAAGTTCGGTTTGTTATTTCTTAGTATTGTTTCGATTAATTTTTTCTGGCTAGTTGACATTTCCTCTTGAGCAGTCAAGTGTACGTCACCTCGATCATCCATCCTCATCTGAATTTCAGCGGAATTTAAACTATCAAGATATCCAATACCAACAAAGAGTTTTTTTAAGCCCATTCCAACCAATTTTGTAGGTAGCAAACGTCCTAATGGCAGCCCTGCCTTAGCTTTTGAAATCAGATCATCCGAGTAGTCATACATCTGGATTTGAATTGGATTAGCAATCTCGCTTTCTATTCGAATAAAAGCCTGTGATAAAGTGTTCTTACTCTTTTCTACACGACCATAACTTCTTCCAAGTAGAAAGGGTATAAAAAAAGTCGCACTGTCTTTGTTGATGGCTTGTCGTGGTACTAATTGCGATTGCGCAAGTATTCTAAAGGACTCGGTGTTGCCAGCACCGAGAAAGACTTTATCGAATCCGCCGAAGTCTTTCTCGACCCCATCTTGATTTATTGCATGTATCGTAATTTCAGCTTCGTGTTCGTGTAAGGAGAGAACTCTCCAATTCGTCATATAGGTGACATT
>CAIKYO010000063.1 GCA_903831655.1 uncultured Burkholderiales bacterium | reverse complement strand
TCACCAAGATCTCATAGGCTCTCTCGCAAATCTGTGTTTTTCTCTCAAACGTATCGGCTTGACCCAACTCATCAAAAGCCATCACAACGGTTGCAGCACCGTACCGTTTGATCAATTGTGCTTGCCTAACGAACTCATCCTCCCCCTCTTTCATGGAGATGGAGTTGACCACACCCTTGCCTTGCAAGCATCGCAATCCTGCTTCAATCACAGACCATTTTGAGCTGTCGATCATGACGGGTACGCGCGAGATGTCGGGCTCACTGGCCATCAAGTTCAAGAACCGAACCATCGCGACTTGGCTATCTAGCATGGCCTCATCCATGTTCACGTCAATGATTTGTGCACCGTTCTCAACTTGTTGCCTGGCCACACCCAAGGCGTCCTCAAATTGCCCGTTCAAAATCATTTTGGCAAAGACCTTGGAGCCAGTGACATTGGTGCGCTCACCAATGTTCACAAACCGAGTGTCGGGTGTGAACACCAACGGCTCAAGACCCGCCAGTCGAAGTGGCGAGATAGCCGGGTTACTTGGGTGTGAGTGGGTTGATCCTTGGGGTTGGATTTGCCCAAGATTGGAATTCGCGGTCATGGTCCTCACCTGTTGCTTGTATTCAGGTGAGCGCAGTTGACTTCATTCGATGTGACCTCAAGCCTGACCCTGATTATTAGGGGCTGCAACGCTCCTTGAGGCGAAGTACTTATTCTAATTGGAGTTGATGCCCTGAAGTGAGACTTCGTTGCATTTCATCAACTTGGCAATGTGTTGGGGCTGTCCTTTAGTGCTGAAGGGCTCTGGGCTTTTCTTTTGACACCAGTCGGGTAATGGCCGACAAGTGCTCTGGTGTTGTCCCACAGCAGCCACCCACCAAATTCACCAATCCCTCTTGTGCAAATTCATGCAACAACCGACTCGTGACCTCTGGGGTTTCATCAAATCCGGTATCGCTCATGGGATTGGGTAGTCCTGCGTTGGGATAACAACTGATGAAAGTATCTGAGGCCACACTCGCCAGCTCTTGCAGGTATGGCCTCATGAGCGCAGCACCCAATGCGCAGTTGAGTCCAACGGCCAAGGGCTTGGCGTGCCTGACGCTGTACCAAAAAGCACTCACGGTTTGTCCTGACAAAATCCGCCCAGACGCATCCGTCACCGTTCCGCTGATGATCAAAGGCAATCGCAAGTTGTTTGCTAAAAAGAACTCCTCCAAAGCAAACAAAGCCGCTTTCGCATTCAAGGTATCAAAAATGGTCTCCAAAATAAAACCCTCTGCACCACCCTCATACAAGGCTTTAATTTGCTCGGCATAGGACACCCGCAGTTGCTCAAAATCAATGTTTCTTGCGCCAGGATCGCTCACATCGGGACTGATGCTGGCGGTTTTGGGCGTGGGACCCAATGCACCAAAAGCGAACCGCTCATGCGTTGGCGTGCTCATTTTTTTAGCCGCCTTGAGCGCCAACTGCGCAGAGCGAACATTCATCTCATAGGCCACGTCAGCCAAGCCATAGTCCTCTTGTGCAACACGGGTTGCTCCAAACGTGTTGGTTTGAATCAGGTCCACACCGCTTGCCAAATAAGACTCATGGATGTCACTGATCACATCGGGGCGAGTTAAGCTGAGTAACTCGTTATTGCCCTTCACACTTTGCGTCAGTTCTTTGAACCTCTCACCCCTGAATTGCTCCTCATTCAAATGCAATCGCTGAATCATTGTGCCCATCGCACCATCTAAAAAAACGATGCGTTCATTGAACGCCTGCGCCAAGCCTTGGCCACGTGAATAAACCAAGCTTTGGTTCTTTGAACCCTTGGATGGAGGTGACACAGCGTGGGAAGGGTTCATTTTGAAAGGAGAAGTTGGGTCAGGCATTCAGATCGGGTGGGCTCAAGTTGACATGAGCACAGAACATTAGAGTATTTTAGTTCACATTTGAGGAGGGCTTTACCGTTGTTTGTCAGGCGGCCTCCACGTCAAAAACACGGCTTTTTACCAAAAAAAGTTATAATTTCCAACCTTTAAAGGATTACTCTAATGTCTTCTAACGATACTAACCAGGCCACAGCCCAAACCGACGATGTGGTCGAATCCATTGTCCATCACATGCCTGTCATTTTGCCTGTGGGCGGCGCCATTTTGATTTTCTTGCTCGCTTTCATAGCGGTCACCATGGCCTAATGCCCTGTTGAATCGGAGCGTGGGGGATTTTTCTCCCACCGTCTTCGGTTGAACCAGAACTTACTGGGTTGTTTGGGTTTTATACCCTTGACGTCACTGTTTTGTCACAGTAACCTGACCCCTCTGCTTTTTTTATACATCGGTGCTTGGCGTTGGCCCTCCATCCCAACCCACGCCCTGAAGTTGAGTTCATTAAGGCCAATGCGCATGGGTTGCCCTCTTTGCAATGACCTTAATTAATTTGACCAGGAGATCACCATGAATGCACCCACACCACAAGGACTGGGATTGAACCCCCCATCCTTTGTCAAAAACGCCAAGCTCATTGCTTGGGTCGCTGAGATGGTTGCTCTGTGTAAGCCCGACCACGTGGTGTGGTGTGATGGCAGCGACCAAGAATACGCACAACTGTGCGATTTACTGGTCCAGGCGGGCACATTCAAAAAACTCAACCCCGTCAAACGCCCCAACTCCTTTCTCGCCTTGTCTGACCCCAATGACGTGGCACGCGTAGAGGATCGCACCTTCATTTGCTCGAAAGACAAAAATGGAGCAGGTCCCACCAACAATTGGGTAGATCCCGATGAGATGCGCAAAACGCTTCACCCTCTCTTTGATGGTTCCATGAAGGGCCGCACCATGTATGTGGTTCCCTTCTCAATGGGCCCATTGGGCAGTCCCATTGCTCACATTGGCGTTGAGCTCTCCGACAGCGCCTACGTGGCCGTTAACATGCGCATCATGACTCGCATGGGTCGTGCTGTTTATGATGTTTTGGGCGCCGATGGCGAGTTCGTCCCTTGCATTCACACCGTTGGAGCCCCACTCCAAGCCGGTCAAAAGGACAGCACTTGGCCTTGCAACACCACAAAATACATTGTTCATTACCCCGAAACCCGTGAGATTTGGTCCTTTGGCTCAGGCTACGGTGGCAACGCACTCCTTGGAAAGAAGTGTTTTGCTCTTCGCATCGCCTCCAACATGGGTCGCGATGAAGGCTGGCTTGCTGAACACATGCTCATCCTTGGTGTGACGTCTCCCAATGGAAAAAAATACCACGTCGCAGCCGCATTCCCCAGCGCTTGTGGAAAAACCAACTTCGCCATGCTGATCCCTCCCAAAGGCTTTGATGGCTGGAGCGTCACCACCATTGGCGACGATATTGCTTGGATCAAGCCCGGTGCTGATGGCAAACTCTACGCCATCAACCCCGAAGCCGGTTACTTTGGCGTTGCCCCTGGTACCAACACCCTCACCAATCCCAATTGCATGTCGAGCTTGGGCAAAGATGTGATCTTCACCAACGTCGCATTGACCGATGATGGTGACGTGTGGTGGGAAGGCATGGGCCAAGCTCCAGAGCACTGCATCGATTGGCAAGGCAAGCCCTGGTCACCCAGCATTGCCAAAGAAACCGGTGCCAAAGCGGCTCACCCCAATGCACGTTTTACCGTTGCAGCCACCAACAACCCCGCCATCGATCCCGCTTGGGACGATCCCAAGGGCGTTGCCATCGATGCATTCATCTTTGGTGGCCGTCGCTCCAACACCGTTCCTTTGGTCACTGAAGCCAGAAACTGGGTTGAAGGTGTCTACATGGCAGCCACCATGGGTTCCGAGACCACTGCTGCTGCCACTGGCGCTCAAGGCGTTGTTCGTCGCGATCCTTTTGCGATGCTGCCCTTTACGGGCTACAACATGAGCGACTATTTCCAACACTGGCTCAACATGGGTGAGTCCATTGCGAAAAAAGGTGCCACGCTTCCCAAAATTTACACCACCAATTGGTTCCAAAAAGGCTCTGATGGCAAATTTGTGTGGCCTGGTTATGGTGAGAACATGCGTGTGCTCAAGTGGATCATCGACCGAATTGAGAACAACGCCAAAGGTCAAGAGCATGCTTTCGGTGTGAGCCCCTCCTACGAGGAAATCAACTGGACGGGACTCGAGTTCTCAAGCGATGTGTTCTCTCAAATCACCAAAATTGATCCCAGTGACTGGAAGTCCGAACTCAATCTTCACAAAGAGTTGTTCTCCCAACTCTCCTACCACCTGCCAAGCGAATTGGCTCAGGTTCAAACCCAATTGGCCACACGCTTAGGGCTTGTTTGAACAGCGGGCCGGACCCCTCTCTTGAATTAGAGAGGGGAGTCTTCGGGACTTGATTGAACCCCCAATGAATAAACCCCTTGCCAGCACATTGCTGGTCAAGGGGTTTTTCTTTTAACACGTTCAAAACTCACTCGGTCATGAAGCAAGCCTTAAAAAGTGCATGTTCAGCGGAGCTGATCAGGCCTGTGATTTCAACATCGCGCACCTGAGCTCAGACATCAACCGGGGATCTTGGTTCGCCAAATCCCACATCTGTTGGTCTTCTTGGTCTCGCTTGATGCGAACCATCCAAGCCGTAAAGGATTGCCCCACTTTTTGCATCACACGCTTAATGGGCGTGATGGCCAAAGCCACCAAACAAAACGCAAAGGTCCAAAAGGCAATCCAAGCCAGCATCAAATGGCCTTCCGTCCATGTGTCGATCACTTGGTTGGCAACGACCAAAAAAGCAGAAAACGCTGCTGTCAACAAAAGCACAAGCATGCTTCTGCCACTGCTCTCGGCGCTGTGGTTAACACCCTTGAAACCGTCCATCATGGTCTCAAAGCGGTTCACGCCTGGGTGTGATTTAATAAAACCAGGATTCACAAAGGTACTCATGGTTACTTCCTTTCAATAATTCTCAGCAAAATGTGCTGCATGGACATATATTAGGGTTTTACCTAGTGTTATTCAACTTTAGATTGGTGATGTATACTATTCACAATGGTGATGAATATGGGCCAATCTATCAATTTCCGAACACTTGACCTCAATTTGATGCGCGTCTTTGACGCCATCATGGCCGAGCAAAGCCTGACTCGGGCGGCCATCACCCTCTCGCTCACCCAACCCGCTGTGAGCAACGCCCTTAGGAGACTCAGAGAACACTTGGGAGATGACTTGCTCGTGCGAGAGGGACAAAAACTCGTGCCCACGGCTCGAGCCAAATCCCTTTGGCCAAGTGTGAGAGACGCCTTGAACGGTCTAGAGCTCGCCTTGTCCCCAGAAGAGTTCGAGCCCCAATCAAGCGTGACCTCCTTTGTACTCACGATGTCAGATGCCACGTCGGCCGAACTCATTCCGAGTTTGTCAAAAATTTTTGAACAAGATGCGCCCAATGCCTCTCTTCGTGTGATTCCCTTGACCACTCGCGACCCTCGTTCTCTTTTGTTGGATGGCCATGCCGATTTTGCGGTCGGTTACTTTCCCGGTGTCTTGGCCGACTTGAGCGCTCAAACCCACTCGGATGAACCCCTTCGCTTTGAACACTTGCGCTTGTTCGAGGGAGAGTATGTTTGCGTCATGCGAAAGGACCACCCCTTGAGCTTGAGCCCCTTGAGCCTAGAGCGTTTTTGCAATGCGCGCCACATGTTGGTGAGCTACTCGGGTCGTTCGTTTGGGTTTGTCGATGAGGCTCTGGCCTCGATGGGGCGCAAACGCCGGGTGGCGGTCACGGTCAATCAGTTTGCAACGGCAGGACGTGTGGTTCTGAGCACCGATTTAATCACCGTACTGCCGCGCCACTTTGTGCAAGTCGCTGGCCTTCAAAACGATGTTTGTCTAATGGACTTGCCCATCAAACTCCCCCCCGTGCACATCGATCTTTTGTGGCTCAAACCCAATGGCACACGTGCCAGACACTTGTGGCTCAAAGAAACCCTCATGCGCGCATCCTCTGACATGCTCGCACTCAAAGGATCCCATTAGCCCATGGCACTGGACACAGGGGAGGGCTTGCTGGGGTGGGGCTTGTTTTTTCTGCGCATGCTTTTTTTACCCGTGGGTAAAACCATGGGCGGTAAATGAGCCAAACTCATTTGGGGCACAAAGGACTCAATCACCCCGCCTCCCAAGCACACATCGCCGTCGTACAAGACGACCGACTGTCCCGGCGTTACCGCCCATTGCGGCTCTTGAAAATTGAGCGTCACACGCCCAGACTCGCTCTTGATCAACTCAACATGGGCATCTTGTTGACGGTACCTGGTTTTAGCAGTGAGACCGCCAACACCCACCTTGGGTGCTTGACCACTCACCCAAGATAAATCGAACGCCTGTAGCTCGTGCGACAAAAGAGCCGGATGATCATGTCCTTGAACCGCAATGAGTTGATTGGACACCATGTCTTTGTGGGCAACAAACCACGGTTCGTGATCACTCCCCGAGTCTTGCTCAAGCGCTTTTTTAACACCACCAATACCCAAACCCTGGCGCTGCCCCAGGGTGTAAAAACTCAAGCCCACATGCTTGCCTATCACCCGCCCGGCCTCATCTCGAATGGGGCCCGGCTCCTTGGCAATGTAGCGATTTAAAAACTCACGAAATGGACGCTCGCCAATGAAACAAATTCCAGTCGAGTCTTTCTTCTTGGCGTTTGGCAGTCCAATCTCCAAAGCCAATTGCCTCAGAGCCGTTTTTTTGAGCTCTCCGACAGGAAACCATGTTTTGCTCAACTGTGCTTGGTTCAATCGGTGTAAAAAATAACTCTGATCTTTGCTTTCATCCACGCCTTTGAGCAACTGCATGTGCTCGCCCACTTGCGCAACCCTGGCGTAGTGACCCGTTGCAATGTGCTCGGCGCCCAATCGCATCGCATGATCTAAAAACGCTTTGAATTTGATCTCCGCGTTGCACAAAATATCGGGGTTGGGCGTTCTCCCCGCTTGGTACTCGGTCAAAAAGGAAGCAAAAACACGGTCTTTGTACTCGCTGGCAAAGTTCACAAACTCCAGATCAATGCCAATCACATCGGCGACAGCGGCGGCATCCACAAAATCTTGGTTGGACGAGCAGTACTCACTGTCGTCATCGTCCTCCCAGTTTTTCATGAAAATGCCCACCACCTCATGGCCTGCTTGTTTTAAAAGCCACGCCGCAACCGCTGAGTCCACACCCCCACTCAGTCCCACCACAACGCGCGCTTTGGTTTTCAAAAGAAGTCCTCTGGGCTTAATTTGCAAATGCGGGAATGCCCGTCATGGCACGACCCAAAATCAAGGCGTGCACATCGTGTGTACCCTCGTAGGTGTTGACCACCTCCAAGTTCACCAAATGCCTTGCAACGCCGTATTCATCGCTGATGCCGTTGCCACCCAACATGTCACGCGCCATGCGCGCCACATCCAAGGCTTTGCCACATGAGTTTCTCTTCAAAATGGAGGTGATCTCAACCGAGTCCGTGCCCTCCTCTTTCATGCGACCCAAACGCAAACAACCCAACAACCCCAAAGAGATTTCGGTTTGCATGTCTGCCAACTTCTTTTGAATCAATTGATTGGCGGCCAAGGGGCGTCCAAACTGTTTTCGATCCAAGGTGTATTGCCTTGCCGTGGTCCAACAAAACTCTGCTGCACCCAATGCACCCCATGCAATGCCATATCGCGCACTGTTCAAACAGGTAAAGGGGCCCTTCAAACCTTGGATGGTGGGGAATGCATTTTCCTCAGGCACAAACACCTGGTCCATCACAATCTCGCCCGTGATGGACGCCCGCAAGCCCACTTTTCCGTGAATGGCCGGGGCACTCAAACCCTTCATGCCTTTTTCTAAAATAAATCCTCGAATAGGACCCACGGCACCATCCTCAGTGACCTCTTTGGCCCAGACCACAAACACGTCTGCAATGGGGGAGTTGGAGATCCACATCTTGCTGCCCCTCATCATGTATCCGCCGTCGACCTTTTGTGCACGAGTGGCCATCCCTGCAGGATCAGAACCATGATCGGGCTCTGTCAAGCCAAAGCAACCAATCCATTCTCCACTTGCCAATTTGGGCAAATATTTCTGCCTTTGCGCCTCGCTCCCAAACTCAAAAATGGGAACCATCACCAAGGAAGACTGCACACTCATCATGCTTCGATAGCCTGAGTCAACGCGCTCAACCTCTCTGGCGATGAGACCATAGTTCACATAGCCCAAACCTGGACCGCCGTACTCTGCGGGAATGGTGGGCCCCAAAAGACCCAACTCACCCATCTCCCTGAAAATATGAGCATCTGTTTTTTCATTTCGAAAAGCCTCTTGCACGCGGGGTGCCAATTTCTTTTGCGCATACTCTGCCGCAGCAGCTTGAATCATCCGCTCCTCTTCAGTGAGTTGGTGTTGAATCAAAAAAGGATCTTCCCATTGAAATGAAACTCGGCTCATGACTTGTTCTCTCTAGGTTGTTGTTTAATTTTTCGCGACCCCTACCAGGTCTCGACTCTTAAAGGAAAGAGTCTATGCGAGTTGTCGCACACTCGCTCGCGACGCTTTTTTTAGGCCTTCTTTTTTCTTGCTCTCAAGCCTTCTCTCCTTGGACCCCCTTGTGGGCTTGGTTTTGACTCTTATTTTAGGCTCGATTAACGCTTGCTCAATCAAGGCATGCAATTTTGAGTACGCCTCCAGTTTGTTCATCTCTTGGCTTCTGGAGCCTTGAGATTTCATGATGAGGATGCCCTCTTGCGTGATGCTGGCCATTGGGTGGTTCAACAAGCGTTTTTTCGCACCCAAAGGCAGGCTGGACTTCAAAACATCAAAGCGCAAATGAATGGCGCTCGAGGTTTTGTTGACATGCTGCCCCCCGGGTCCTTGTGCCTTGATGGCGGAGATCTTGATCTCCGACTCTTTGATGAATGACAGAGGCTTGGCCATCTTTTTTTATTTCAACTGTGCTTTTGAGGTGTAAACTGAGATGCAATACACAATTAGGATTACATCATGGCCAAAGGTCAAGCCAAATCAAACAAAGAACAAAAAAAACCCAAAAAAGACCTGAGTCTGGGTACCGATAAACCCAAGTCCCTTGAGCCCACTCGAACCATGCTCTCAACGGTCATCATCCCCAAAGGGAAGATCAAAAAATAACCCCCCCCAATCGCAAACTTTCACCACACGCCGTTTTCAACCATGTCCATCTGGCAAAAACCCGTTTCTGCTGAAATCCTCACACGCTCTCACCTGAAGACCGCCGTCAATCACTTGGGCATTGTCTTTACCGAAGTGGGTGAGGACACGGTTCACGGCAAGATGCCCGTGAACCCCCAAACCCATCAGCCTTTTGGCCTCTTGCATGGTGGCTTGAACGTGGTGTTGGCTGAAACGCTAGGCTCTTGTGGAGCCTACTATGCGTGTCCTCCAGGATTTCACACCGTGGGCCTTGAGGTCATCGCCAACCACTTGAGAGGTGTGCGTGAGGGTTGGGTACACGGCACAGCCAAAGCCTTTCACATCGGACAAAGCACACACGTGTGGTCCATCGAAATCGTTGACGACCAAGGGCGCTTGAGTTGCATCTCTCGCATCACGATGCTGATCCTAAAGGACAGAGCCTAGAGACAAACCGCCTGCCAAGTGTCCTTCAACGCTGGCGCTTATTGCCTCTCAGAACCGCTCTCTTTGAGCCTCTCACTTCGCCAATAAACATCTGGCACTTGGTGACTTGCATTGAAGACGCGAGCCAAAACAAACATCAAATCACTCAGTCTGTTCAAGTACTGAAGCGCCAAGGGTTGCACACTTTCCAGTGCACACAGGGCGACCACATGCCTCTCAGCGCGTCTGGCAACCGTTCGCACCACATGCGCCAAGGCGCTTGCACGAGTGCCTCCCGGTAAAATGAATTCCTTCAAACTCTCAAGGGTGGCGTTGTATTTGGCTATCGCCTGGTCGAGCTCAAGGACAGCGGACTCCTTCAAAATGGCCACGCCTGGCAAGGCCAACTCGCCCCCCAAATCAAACAAATCGTGTTGAATGTTGGAGAGCAAATTTTGATGCGCTTCTTCCAACGGCTCACAACGCAAAAGACCCACAAATGAATTCAACTCATCGAGCTCACCCATGCACTCCACACGCAAATGGTGTTTGGGCACGCGCGTTTGGTTGGCCAAACCGGTCTCACCTTGGTCCCCGGTTCGGGTAACGATGCTGGTTAGTCTTTGACCCAAAAGAGAACTCCTTTTTGATGGCTCATGCTGTGCAAGTGATGCATTAAGCCTCGCCCGCACTTTTTTTCAATTTGTCGATCAAGCCGTTGATTTCATCCAAAGAACCAAAGTGAATGGCCAACTCTCCCATTTCCTCAACCCGTCCACTTCGTTTGACGCGTTTTTTTACACGAACCTCAACCTGAGCCAGCAAGAGGTCTGAGAGCTCTTCTTCCACACGCTTGATGTCGCGTGATTTTTCTTTTTGCGGTTTGGCGGCAACCAGTTGGAACTCAGCCCCAATTTTCTTTACCAATCGCTCGGCCTCTCTCACCGACATGTGCTTGGATGCAATTTGATGGGCTGTGGTGATTTGTGTGGCCGCCTCTAAGCTCAGCAAAGCCCTGGCGTGACCCATGTCAATGTCACCCGCCATCAACAAAGATTGCACAGGTTCTGCCAAATTGAGCAAACGAAGCAAGTTGCTCGCAGCGCTCCTGGAGCGCCCCACCGCTTGAGCAGCCTCCTCGTGGGTGAGTCCAAACTCTTTGACCAAACGCTGCAAGCCTTGAGCCTCTTCCAAGGGGTTGAGATCTTCACGCTGAATATTCTCAATCAACGCCATGGCCGCGGCCGCCTCATCGGGCACATCCCGAACCAAGACCGGAACCTCTGTCAGGCCCGCCAGCTTAGAGGCCCTGAATCGCCTCTCACCCGCAATGATTTCATACCTGATGGGCTCAGTACCCTGTTGCGAAAGGGGCCTGACCAAGATCGGTTGCATGACCCCTTGGGCTTTGATGCTTTCAGCCAACTCATAAAGCGCACCCTCGTCCATGCGCGTTCTGGGTTGATACACACCGGGCACCAAAGCCGATAAATTCAATCGACTGGGTTGGTCCCCCTCTCGGCTGTCTGCGTCTTGTGGACTGCTGGGGCCTAACAAAGACTCCAAGCCTCGACCCAATCTCATTTGTTTTTTTGTCGCCATGCTTTATCCAATTTACCGAAAATCCGTAAATATAAACACTAAAGTATTATTTTATAAACTATTTTAATTGCCCAATGCGCTCAATCATTTCCTGAGCGAAGGCCACGAACGCTTGGCTGCCCTTGGCCTGAGGGTCGTAGACAACGCCTGGTAAACCAAAACTGGGCGCCTCTGCCAGGCGAACGTTGCGAGGAATCACGGTGTTGAAAACCTTCTCTGCAAAGTGAGCCTTCAATTGGTCACTCACCTGAACTTGTAGGCTCACGCGTGGATCAAACATCACGCGCAACAAGCCAATGATCTTCAATGATCGATTCAAATTCGCGTGCACTTGTTTGATGGTGTTGACCAAGTCGGTCAACCCCTCAAGGGCAAAATACTCACACTGCATGGGCACAATCACACCGTTGGCACTGCACAAACCATTGAGCGTGAGCAAAGACAGCGAAGGCGGACAATCGATCAATACAAAATCATAGGACGCATTGACCAATGCCAAAGCCTCTTTGAGTCGCTTTTCTCGCCGGTCTTGGTTGACCAACTCAACCTCAGCACCCGCCAACTCTCGACTCGCACCAATCACATCGTAGGTCGCATGCTTGGCATTTCGCTCGCCCCAATTGCTCTTGACCGCAGCTTGCTCAATCGAGGCGGTTTCCAAAAGAACTTCGTAAACACTCAACTCGAGCTGTCGCTTGTCAACCCCAGAACCCATGGTTGCATTGCCCTGAGGATCCAAATCAACCATCAACACGCGCTGCCCCAACTGAGCCAAACCCGCGCACAGGTTCACCGTCGTTGTGGTCTTACCCACGCCGCCCTTTTGATTTGCAACACAAAATATGTGAGCCATGGCCCTCTTTCTGACAAAATAAACACTCTAAACCATCACGACCTTGGCAGGCTTGCGAAGCTCGAGAAAGGGATTGAGTTTAACGGCATCTGAGCCCGAAGCGAGGACTTTTTATCACTTTCTTTTTGGAGTGGTTTCACGTGAAACACCTGGCTCTCACGCATCGCAGATCGCCTCAGCCCAACTTATTCGGGCCTGATCCAGACCAAACACCGCTCGGCCTCCAAAAAGGGAACCTGTAGATGTTCCACGTGAAACGCATTCAAATCCTTGGACAAAGCGGCTTGCTCGTCGGTGCTCAACTTTGCCTTCATCGCCATCCAAACGCCACCCTCCGCCAAAAAGGCGCGGGTCAAATCGGTGAAGTCTTTAAGGGACGCAAAAGCTCTCGAACAAATCAACTCATGGGTTGAGCTCAAAGCCTCAACCCGTGTGTGCAAAGGAAACAAGTTGGTGAGCCCCAGAGCCAAAACGACTTGCTGGATGAACGCGATTTTTTTCTGAACCGCATCCACGCAAGTCACATTCACTTGGGGACACATGATGGCAATGATCACGGCAGGAATACCTGCTCCGGTGCCCACATCAAGCACCGTCGAGAGTTGGGGCCGAGCTCTGAGCACGGGACCCAATATAGACAAGGCGTCCAACAGGTGCAACACAATGACATCTTTGGGAGAGGTGATGGCAGTCAAGTTATAAACGCGGTTCCACTTGAGCATGAGCCTGGCATACTCCATCAAACTGGCTCGCTGAGACTCTGAGGCCTCCAAACCCAGGTTCAACAACCCTTGAGTCAAAAGAGCTTCGGCTTCTTGCCACGAAGACACTTGTGTCATGTTGGCACAACCACGGCCTCGGACTGCTCTTGCTCAGCATTGGGAGCAAAGCCTTTGTGGCGATGTCTTTTCAGGTGTATCAACAGCAGAGAAATGGCCGCGGGCGTGATCCCAGAAATTCTGGACGCCTGTCCAAGCGTTTGAGGCTTGAACTGTTGGAGCTTTTGTCTCACCTCAATGCTCAAGGCACCCACTTGCATGAAGTCGATCTCAGGGGGCAAAAGCATGTTTTCATAATGCTCCGCCCTCATCACTTCGTCTTTTTGGCGTTCGATGTACCCGGCATATTTGGCGTTGATCTCCAGCTGTTCAACCACCTGCGCTTTCAAAACTTCAGGCATGCTCTGCATCTGTGGACAATCTAATCGTGCAGGGTCCATGGAAATCAAAGAAGCGTAATCGACGCCAGGTCTTCGAAGCAAGTCGGCCAATGTGTATTCACGCTCAATTTTTTGACCCAAGACTCGCTCTGCAGCGTCAACACTCAAGTTTTTGGGGTTGACCCACAGGGATTTGAGTCGCTGTGTTTCACGTGAAACAGCCTCTTGCTTGGTTTGGAAAGCACGCCACTGATCCTCTGAGACCAATCCCATTTGGTGTGCCACCTCGGTCAAACGCAAATCGGCGTTGTCCTCGCGGAGTTGCAAACGGAACTCGGCTCTGGAAGTGAACATGCGGTAAGGCTCTGTCACCCCTTTGGTGATCAAGTCATCGACCAACACACCCAAATAGGCTTGATCTCTGGCAGGTACCCACGAGGGCTGTTCCTTGACTCGAAGGGCTGCATTGATACCCGCAAACAGACCTTGCGCTGCAGCCTCCTCGTAGCCTGTGGTGCCATTGATTTGCCCCGCAAAGAAAAGGCCCTCAATGGAACGGGTTTCGAAGTTGGAGCGCAACTCTCTGGGATCAAAGAAGTCGTATTCAATGGCGTAACCCGGTCTTAAGATGTGGGCGTTCTCGAGCCCCACCATGGACCTCACCAAATCGTACTGAATGTCAAAAGGCAAACTCGTGCTAATACCATTGGGATAAAACTCATGGGTGGTCAAGCCTTCGGGTTCCAAAAAAATTTGATGGCTTTCTTTGTCCGCAAAGCGATTGATCTTGTCCTCAACACTTGGGCAGTACCTGGGTCCTACGCCTTCAATCTTTCCGGTGAACATGGGACTGCGATCAAAGCCCGAGCGAATGATGTCGTGCGTCTTGGCATTGGTGTGTGTGATCCAGCAAGAAACCTGCTTGGGATGCTGAATGTCATGCCCCATGAAACTAAAAACGGGCACCTTCTCACCTTGGCCTCCTGGCATGCCATCACCGGGTTGCTCCGTACATTTCGAAAAATCAATCGTTCGGCCGTCCAGACGAGGCGGCGTTCCCGTTTTCAAACGCTTTTGTGGAAGCTTGAGCTCTTTGAGTCTGGCACTCAATCGAAGGGCGGGAGGATCCCCTGCTCGCCCAGCAGAGTAATTGTTCAGACCCACATGGATCTTGCCGTCCAAAAAAGTGCCTGCCGTGAGAACCACTGTTTGGGCCGAAAACTCAATGCCGGCTTGGGTTACAACGCCTGAGACCCGGTCACCTTGAAGCACCAAGTCTTCTGCCGATTGCTGGAACAAATACAAATTCTTCTGATTTTCCAATCGACGCCGAATGGCCGCTTTGTACAAAACGCGATCGGCCTGTGCTCGAGTGGCACGAACCGCGGGTCCCTTGGATCCGTTTAAGATTCGAAACTGAATTCCACCCTCATCGGTGGCCAGCGCCATGGCACCCCCCATGGCATCAATTTCCTTGACCAAATGGCCTTTCCCAATTCCACCAATGGAGGGGTTGCAACTCATTTGACCCAAGGTTTCAATGTTGTGGGTTAGTAATAAAGTAGTACAGCCCATGCGTGCGCTTGCCAAAGCGGCTTCGGTGCCTGCGTGACCGCCACCGATCACGATGACATCGAATTTTTTAGGATAAAGCATAATGAAGACAACTCCTTAACCAACCAAGACAACCCGCGTTTGTCTAACGAAGGACATGAAGCAAACCCGTTGAATTGAGCGTTTTGTTGAGCTCAGAAAAAGTATATAAATAGAGAAGCAATTCTACCTTTTCAGACCTGTTAGTGAAACCGTTGCGTGTCATGTCCCTTGAAACAAAGCAACATACAATGATTGAGAAACGCAACCGAATCGAACACAACCCCAATCAATGAACAACTCTCGAATTGAAATCGCAGGCTACGGATTCATCACCCCTTTGGGCAATGAAACAACTTCATTCGATGAGCGACTCTTTGGATGCATCAGTTCAATCGAGTCAGAAACTTATCAATTGCCTAACCAAGAGCCTTTTGAGGCGGGCGTTGCCAGGTGCAAGGTTGATTCAGATCGCTTCATCGCACCCTCTAAACTCCCCTCTGACAGAGCAACAACGCTTGCGGTGATGAGTGTGGTGCGTGCATTAGAAAACGCAACGCTTGACCTCCAATCCATCGACCCTGATCGAGTGGGCGTGTATTGGGGCTCAGGCATGGGTGGCGCATCGACCTTTGATACAACATGTGAAACACTGTACGCACAGGAAAAAAGAATCAGGCCCACTTCTGTCGTGACAAGCATGCCCAGCACCGCCGCTTCCGAAATTGCATTGCACGTGAAGGCACAGGGCGCTTGCGTCACCATCGCAAGCGCTTGTGCGTCTTCTGCTCTCGCCATTGCCGAAGGAGTCAAAGCCCTGAGAAGCAATCAGCTCGACATGGTCATCGTGGGTGGAAGCGAATCAATGCTCACAAACGGCGTGATGTACGCATGGAACGCACTGCATGTGATGGCTCCCGTTAAAGAGGGAAAAATAGCTGACACCATTGCCTTCAGCAAAACACGCGCTGGCTTTGCAATGGGAGAGGGAGCGTGCGCATTTGTACTGCAGAGAGAAAAAACTCACAAAGCAAATTCCAAGACGTATTTCTTGAGCGGCTTTGCCGGCAATTGCGATGGCCAACACATGACCAAACCCAATACGCAGTCTCAAATCAAAGTGATGCGCAGAGCAATCCAAGACGCCAAGCTTGAACCCAGCGACATTGACTACGTCAATGCACACGGTACCGCAACAGTGCAAGGTGACGCGAGTGAAGCCAAAGCCATTGAGGAGGTGTTTGGTGAGAATGCAGTCGCTGTCAGTTCAACCAAATCCCTTCATGGACATCTCTTGGGTGCAAGTGGCGCCTTGGAGCTCTTGGTTTGTTTAAGAGCTTTGGAGAACAACACCCTTCCCATGAATGCGAAAGAGATGGCATTGGATCCCGAAATGAAGATCCAAGTGGTCACGCAATCACAAAATCAAAACAAAACACTCAAGCACGCTTTATCAAACTCCTTCGCTTTTGGTGGCACCAATGCGTGTCTCGTCGTGAGCAAGGCTTAAAGAAAGAACACATGACATACAGAAGCATTGAAAGACTCGTTCACGGCAAACCCACATCTGACGGAGATGGTGTGAAACTAACCCGTGTTCTCACACAGGATCTTCAAAAAAGATTGGATCCTTTTTTAATGCTGGACTCATTTGCAACCGACGATGCCAGTGATTACATCGGCGGATTTCCCAATCATCCACACCGCGGCTTTGAAACGGTCACTTACATGATTGAAGGACGCATGCGGCACAAAGACAACGCAGGCAATGAAGGTTTACTCAGACCGGGAAGCGTTCAGTGGATGACCGCTGGAAAAGGGATCATTCACAGTGAGATGCCCGAACAAGAAGATGGGCGCATGGAGGGCTTTCAGCTGTGGCTGAATTTGCCATCAGAAGAAAAAATGTGCACCCCAAAATACAAGGACTTCGAGCCAGGTGATATTCCCTTTCATGACGAGGAGAGCGGAATCCGCGTCAAAGTCATCTCAGGTGATTTCAAAGGAACATTGGGTCCAATGCAGACGCCTAAGACAAAAACTCAGTTCTATGACCTTTGGTTTTCAGACGAAAGCAATGGAGAAATTGAGTTTGACATGCCTGCAAGCACAAACGCTTTCATTTTCGTCTACAGAGGCGAATTGGAGGCCGTAGGCCATGAATCAACACAGGTCATTCCCAAAAGCACCATGGCCATCATGGCCAACGATGCAAACAAAATCAAAATACGTGGACGGGCCAAATCAAAAGCAATTTTGATCTCTGGTGTTCCCTTGAATGAGCCGATTGCACAATATGGACCCTTTGTGATGAACACACAAGAGCAATTGATCCAAGCCGTGAACGACTTTAGAGCGGGCCTCTTTTAAAGTCTGGAGACCTTAAAGAAGCCGACAAGGTTAAATATCGATGTTCGCGGCTCTTAACGCGTTCGTTTCAATGAAGTCGCGTCTGGGCTCAACCTCATCACCCATGAGCATGGTGAAGACTCGATCGGCCTCGATGGCATCGTCAATTTGAACGCGCAACAAACGTCTCACAGCGGGATCCATGGTCGTTTCCCACAGTTGTGAGGGGTTCATCTCTCCCAAACCCTTGTAGCGCTGTCTGGCCGTTGCGTGCTCAGCTTGACCAATCAACCAATTCATGGCTTGCCTGAAATCGCTGATCTTTTCTTGCTTTTGTCGTTCACCTTCACCGCGTGAGATGATGGCACCCTCAGAAATCAGGGATTTAAAAGTCAGCGCTGCCTCAGACAATGCAGCATAGTCGGCTCCATGAACAAAGTCTTGGGTGATGATGCTGCTCTTGACGTTTCCGTGATGTGAGCGGCTGATGCGCAGCAAAGGCTTGTCAGTTCTAATGTCAAACTCACCCGTCACAACAGAACCACTACCCAACTCGCGCAATTTAACCTGCATTGCCGCAGCACTGCTTTGCGCTTGTTCCAAGTTGTCAAGGTTCACAGCTACACCATCGGCAATGGCACGAAGGGCTTCAGCATCCATGAATCCACTCAACCGTGCAATGACCGCCTCCGCAACTTGGTGCTTTCTCGCCAATTCTTCCAGGGTTTCGCCCGAGAGTGTTTGAGCTTGTTCACCGCCGGTGCTCAAAGATGCGTCTTTGAGTGCCACTTTAAGCAAAAAGCCGTCCAAAGCAGACGCGTCCTTCAAATACTGCTCTTCTTTTCCAACACGAACTTTGTACAAAGGAGGCTGGGCGATGTAGATGTGACCCCTTTCAACCAATTCGGGCATCTGACGGTAAAAGAAAGTCAGCAAGAGAGTTCGAATGTGAGCACCATCGACGTCAGCATCGGTCATGATGATGATGCGGTGATAGCGCAATTTATCGATGTTGAAATCATCGGTTCCTGATTTGGTTGAATCAGAGCTGACTTTTCCAATTCCAGTTCCCAAAGCGGTGATGAGCGTCAAAATTTCATTGCTGGTCAAAAGCTTCTCGTACCTGGCTTTTTCAACATTGAGAATTTTTCCGCGCAAGGGCAAAATGGCTTGAAACTTTCGGTCGCGCCCTTGCTTGGCAGAACCACCCGCTGAGTCTCCCTCAACGATGTAGATTTCACAAAGGGATGGGTCCTTTTCTTGGCAGTCAGCAAGCTTGCCTGGAAGGCCCATGCCATCCAAAACACCTTTTCTTCGGGTCATCTCCCGCGCTTTTCTCGCGGCTTCACGGGCTCTTGCAGCATCTACAATTTTTCCGCAAATGATCTTTGCATCATTGGGTTTTTCTTGCAAATAGTCTGAAAGCGCTTTAGCAATGATGTCTTCAACAGGAGCCCTCACCTCACTCGATACCAACTTGTCTTTGGTTTGTGAACTGAATTTGGGTTCGGGAACTTTGACCGACAAAATACAACAAAGTCCCTCTCGCATATCATCGCCCGTGACTTCGACTTTCGCTTTCTTGGCAAATTCGTGTTCATCAATGTATTTATTGATCACACGAGTCATCGCCGCTCTAAGACCCGTTAGATGGGTTCCACCGTCTCGCTGAGGAATGTTATTGGTAAAACAAAGCACGCTTTCGCTGTAACCGTCATTCCACTGCATGGCCACATCAATACCGATGTGCGTTCCTGCAATGCCACCGTAAGTATCAGCGGGTCTTTCGCCCAACGCGTGGAAAACGGTGGGATGCAAAACTTTTTTTCCAGCGTTGATGAATTCAACGAAACCTTTGACTCCACCGGCACCTGAGAAATCATCCTCTTTTCCAAAACGCTCATCAATCAAACGAATGCGAACACCGTTGTTCAAAAATGAGAGTTCACGCAAGCGCTTGCTTAATATTTCATAATGAAAATCGTTGTTTTGAGTAAAGATATCGGTGTCTGGTAAAAAGTGAACTTCGGTTCCCCTTTTCTCCGTTGGTCCCAATACCTTCATGGGAGACACTTCTACGCCTTGCTGGACTTCAATGATTCGGTTTTGAACAAAACCTTTGGCAAATTCCAAATTAAAAACTTGACCTTCGCGTCTAACTGTCAATCTCAACCACTTGGACAAAGCGTTGACGCAAGATACACCAACACCATGAAGTCCACCAGATACCTTGTAGCTGTTTTGATTGAATTTACCGCCTGCATGCAATTCAGTTAGAGCAATCTCAGCAGCACTTCTTTTGGGCTCGTGCTTGTCATCCATTTTGACACCCGTGGGAATACCACGGCCATTGTCAAAGACACTGATGGAGTTATCGGTATGAATGGTGACAACAATATCATCACAATGACCTGCAAGCGCTTCATCAATGGAGTTATCAACGACTTCGAATACCAAGTGATGAAGACCAGTTCCGTCAGATGTGTCTCCAATGTACATGCCTGGACGCTTTCTCACAGCTTCCAAGCCTTCTAAGATCTGAATCGAGCTCTCTCCGTATGCCTCAAGATTTGTTGGAATGTTTTGATTTTCGGTGGGTTCAGTCATAAGGTCTCTCAAAATGAGTCAAGAAAAAATAATTTCTCTTAAATTCTCATTGGCATAACAACATACTTAAAAGAAGTATTTTCTGGAATCGTGATCAAAGCAGAACTTGTAGAGTCTGGCAGATCAAAGCAAATATTGGCTTGGCTCATGTTGAGTAAAACATCAATCAAATACGTGACATTGAAACCAATTTCAATGTTTGGACCACTGTATTCAATATCTATTTCATCGGCTGCTTCCTCTTGCTCTGCATTGCTGGAGCTCACCTTTAAAGCATTGGCTTCAATGTTGATGCGAACACCTTTGAATTTATCGCTGGTCAAAATGGCTGTTCTTTGTAAACATGCCAAAAGCTTCAATCGATCAATGACCACCGTATTGTTTTGCTTCTTGGGAATCACGCGGTTGTAATCAGGGAATTTGCCTTCGACCAATTTAGTTACAAACTCAAGATCGTTGAATACAAAACGCGCTTGGTTATTGGCAAAGCAGATGTCAATCAAATCGTCTGAATCAGAGAGTAGACGTGAGAGTTCCATGACTGTTTTTCTAGGAAGAATCACTTCTTGTTTTTCTGTTTCATTTTCAAGTGTTGAACTTGAAAAGGCCAGACGGTGGCCGTCGGTTGCAACCAATCGCAACTCATTGTTTTCAACGACAAACAAAATGCCATTTAAGTAATAACGGATGTCGTGAACAGCCATGGAAAAAGCAACTTGACTGATCAAATGCTTAAGTGTTTTTTGTGGAACGCTGAACACAGAGCCAAAAGGTGAGGTTTCTTTCACACTTGGAAAGTCATCTGCTGGCATGGTTTGAAGAGTGAAACGACTCTTACCTGCTTTCAAAATCACACGGTTTTGACTCGATTCAAGCGTAACGGTTTGATCAGAAGAAATGCTGCGCAAAATGTCAATGACTTTGCGAGCACCTACTGTTGTAGAAAAGTCTTGATCGTCTCCATCCAGTTCGGCTTTTGTTTTGATCTGAATTTCCAAATCACTGGTTGTGAATTGAATTGTTTTACCGACTTTTTGAATCAGGATATTGGCCAGTATGGGCATGGTGTGACGTTTTTCAACGATGCCACTGACCGTTTGAAGGATGGATAAAATTTTGTCTTGAGTGGCTTTGAAGATGATCACATTAACCTCTTAATGTATTTAATTTAAATAGTAGTAGTAGATAAGCAAGCAACAATTCTGTGCATAACAGATGAATTATGATTGAAATCAACGAGTTGAGAATTGTTTAACATGGAAAATTGGTGTCATGAGCTAAAAGCAGAAAAGTGAATAACTTTTCAATTGGACAAGCAGCTGTTGATAACTCATGGGTTGTTCTTTTTTTATACACAAAGTTATCCTTTGAGCGTTTGCTCTAAAACATGCAACTGTTGATTGAGCTCATTGAGTTGTTGGCGCTCAGCACTGATTTTACGTACAGCATGTAAAACCGTTGTGTGATCTCTGCCTCCAAACAGCTCCCCAATCTCTGGAAGGCTTTTTTGAGTGAGTTCTTTGGCCAAATACATTGCAATTTGGCGTGGCTTGGCAATCGATGCTGGACGCTTTTTGGAGTACATGTCCGCAACTTTGATCTTGTAATAGTCAGCAACGGTTTTCTGTATGTTTTCTACAGATATTTGTCTATTTTGAATGGACAAAAGATCTCGAAGTGCATCACGGGCCAATTGGATATTGATCTCTTTTTGGTTAAACCGCGAGTAAGCCAAAATTTTGCGAAGAGCGCCTTCGAGCTCTCGCACGTTGGATCTGACATTTTTAGCTACGAAGAAAGCAACTTCTTCAGGCATTTCGGTGCCTTCTGCCCGTGCTTTACTGATCAAGATGGCAACGCGCATCTCCAATTCAGGGGGCTCAATGGCGACCGTCAGCCCAGAGTCAAAGCGAGAAACCAGTCTTTCATGAATATCTGTGAGGCCTTTTGGATAGGTATCACTGGTCATCACAATGTGAGATTTTTTAGCCAGTAAAGCCTCAAAGGCATTGAAAAACTCTTCTTGAGTTCGGTCTTTATTGGCAAAAAACTGAACGTCATCAATGAGCAAAAGGTCAAGAGAGTGATAGTGATGTTTGAATTCATCAAACGTTTTTCGCTGGTAGGCCTTGACCACATCAGAGACAAATTGTTCTGCATGGATGTAGAGCACTTTCGCGTCGGGTTGATCGGCCAATAACTTATTGCCAACGGCGTGCATCAGATGCGTCTTGCCCAGACCCACACCACCATAAATGAACAATGGGTTGTAGAGTTGACCAGGAATAGAGGCCACGTGCATGGCCGCTGCACGAGCCATTCTGTTGGCGGTACCTTCAACCAGCGTCTCAAAGGTAAGAGCCGTATTGAGGCGTGACTTGTGCCCGTGAACTTGATCTTCATCGGGCAGAGGCCCTGATTCAAGACTGCTCTCGAGCTCTTGTATTAAGTTGGATTTGAAACCAGGCTGTGGGTGTTCTTTGGCAAGCAAAGCCAACTCCAATTTGATGGGTTGGCCGTTAAATTTCTCAAGAAGTGCACTCAAATGTTGGAAATATTGAGCTCTGATCCAATCCAGTTTAAAGCGATTGGCGATCCAGATGACGACTTTGCTGCCATCCAAGGCCACATCGACCTTAAGTGGCTTGATCCATGTGTTGAATTGTTGCTCTGGCAACTCTTGCGCCAATTGTTGAATGCACAGATTCCACAAAGAAGAGTTTTGCTCAAAAGCAAAATCATTGGCGTCATTAGAGGGAGGAAGACCGAGAGGCATTGTTATTTTTAATTGTGGATACTTTGTAGTTTAACGTGGTTTTTTGATACTTTATCAAAAAATTATCCACAGAAGTTGAGAAGTCCAAAAAGGAATAAAAAACGGAGAAAAAGAGAGAAAATGAACACAAATAAAACTTTAGTACACTATAACAACACTTCAGTGGCCAATTAAAAAAGTGATTACAAATCATTGATTTTTTGAGATAATGCTAGGTTTCCCTGACTTGGGGTAATTTGACCTTTGGATGAATCAAAATGAAAAGAACATATCAACCTTCAAAAACACGCCGCGCAAGAACACACGGTTTTTTGGTGAGAATGAAAACTCGCGGTGGAAGAGCCGTGATCAACGCAAGACGTGCCAAAGGCCGCAAGCGTTTGGCTGTCTAATCAAGACGCTCTTGGGCGCGATTGATGATTCGTTTGCGCTCGTGGGATGACTTTCAAAAGGTAATGCGCGAAGGAGAAATTGTTTCTCGTTCGCAATATTTCGTGCTTCATCTAGCGACAGATGAAAAGTTCAATTCTGAATTGAACTTAAGTCAAAACCCACCCAACACCCAGATTCAAAAAAAAGAAGTACAAATGCGTGCAGGCGCGTTGGTGCCTAAAAGGTGGGCAAAAAGAGCGGTTACACGAAATACGATCAAAAGATTAATTTACGCTCACTTAGAACAAAAGCATCAACTTTGGCCGAGATCACAAGCGGTGGTCGTTCGGTTGAAAAAAGAAATTGGTAAAAGTGAGTTCATTAGCGCAACTTCGTCACATTTAAAAACGACAATCAATGCTGATTTAACCGAGCTATTTGAGAAAGTTCAAACGTTGTGATTAAAAACCCGTTGATTCTTTTTGTTTTGGCTTATCGGTATTTGATCAGACCGTTTTTGATGCCTTCTTGTCGCTTTTACCCCTCGTGTTCAGAATATTCGATTCAAGCACTGAAGAGTCACGGAATGATAGAAGGCTCATATTTAACAGTAAAACGCATCTGTCGCTGCCATCCGTTTAATACGGGCGGGGTAGATTTGGTTCCACAAAAAAAGAAGTAACACTTGGTAAAGCTATGAACGATATTAAAAGAACGGTGATTTGGGTTGTTTTTGGCTTTTCAATGGTTCTCCTGTGGGACCAATGGCAAATTTATAACGGACAAAAGCCAACATTTTTCCCGCCTAAACAAGAGCAAGCTCAAGCGACAAAGAGCACAAATGGACAATTGGCCAATGCTGATGTGCCTGTTGCCGCAGATAAAGCGCCAACAGAACTCATTGCACAAGGTGAGAGCAAAGCACAAACGGCCGAAAAAACGTATGTTTTGAAAAATGACGTTCTAGAAGTGACCATCAGTTCTGAAGGTGCATCGATTGTCAAGACCAAATTCCTCAAGCAAGTTGACCAAAAAAATCCAACAGAGAACATCACGCTGTTGGAACAATCGGCCAATCGCGTTTACTTGGCTCAAACAGGTTTGATTGCTGGGAGTGCCAACGATTTACCCAACCACAAGACGCACATGGATCTGGTGGGAGAAAAAGAGTCCAAAACAAGTGAAGAGCCCAATGTCATTGAATTCACATCGGTTGGAAAAGATGGATTGCGTTTGATCAAAACATTTACGCTTTATCCCGGTCAATATGATTTAAGCGTTAAACACACCGTCATTAACCAAACCAATCAGAGCATTGAACCCAAGTTGTACGTTCAATTGGTAAGAGATGGAAACAAGCCTGAAGGTGAGTCATCCTTTTACTCAACCTTTACGGGTCCAGCTGTTTACACCGACGAAAAGAAATATCAGAAAATCAATTTTAAAGACATTGAAAAGAACGATGTCAATATTCAAAACCACTCTAGCGCAGGCTACGTGGCAATGGTTCAGCACTACTATGCCAGCGCGTGGATATTCCCCGATAGCCGCGAGAGAGAACTCTTTGCGAAAAAAGTAGACAACAACTTGTACTCAGTGGGAATGATCTCAACGCTCAAGGCCTTAAATCCAGGTGAGCAAACTTCAACTGAGGCGCGTTTTTTCTCAGGACCACAGGAAGAAAAGCGTTTGGAAGTCATTTATCCTGGGCTTGAGTTGGTGAAAGATTATGGTTGGCTTACCATTTTGGCCAAGCCACTTTATTGGCTTCTGTTCAAAATCAACACCTCACTGGGTAACTGGGGCTGGTCCATCGTTGCGTTGGTCTTGATGTTGAAAGCAGCCTTTTTCTGGTTGAATGCGCAAGCCTACAAGAGCATGGCGAAGATGAAAGCCATCAACCCCAAGATCATGGAGATGAGAGAAAGGCTAAAAGACAAGCCTCAGCAAATTCAAATGGAGATGATGCGAATCTACAAAGAGGAGAAGGTCAACCCCATGGGTGGATGCCTTCCAATCATGATTCAAATTCCCGTTTTCATTGCGCTGTATTGGGTTCTTTTATCAACGGTTGAAATGAGAAATACACCTTGGGTTGGTTGGATTCATGACTTGTCCGCACCCGATCCTTTCTATATTTTGCCAGCACTCATGACGCTTACCTCACTGCTGCAAACATGGTTGAATCCCACGCCACCCGACCCCATTCAAGCCAAAATGATGTGGATCATGCCACTTGCTTTCAGTGTCATGTTCTTCTTCTTCCCATCAGGATTGGTTTTGTATTGGTTAACCAATAATATTTTGTCGATCACTCAACAGTGGCTGATCAACAAGAAGTTAGGCGTGACTCGTTAAGATGAGTTGAAATGCATGATCGTCTAGACCCCATCATCGCCGTATCAACTGCACCAGGGCGAGGTGCTGTTGGCGTGGTGAGGTTGAGCGGAAAGGATCTTCGTGCGTTCGCCTGGGCTTTATTGAGAAAGCCCCTTCGACCAAGGCAAGCCGAATTCTTAAAAATACGAGACGAAGAGGGCGACCTCATTGATGAGGTTTTGTTTCTGTATTTTGAGTCTCCCAAAAGTTACACGGGAGAGGATGTCATCGAAATTCAAGGCCATGGTGGAGCCATGGTGCTTGAGCGCATTGTTAAACATTGTTTCGATCTGGCAAAACGCATCGATCAAGAAACAAACAATGAGCTATTGAACCATTTGCGTTTGGCAAGACCCGGTGAGTTCAGTGAGCGAGCGTTTTTGAACGGCAAAATAGATCTCTTTCAAGCAGAAGCGATCATCGATTTAATAGATGCCAGTACTGAGTTGGCTGCAAAAAGCGCATCCAGATCCATGTCTGGCGCATTTTCACAAGAAATCAACCATTTGCTTGAAGAAATTACGAAAGCACGCATTTTTATTGAAGCGCACATTGATTTTCCAGAAGAGGAACTTGATGACTTGGATTTTCGGCGAGTTGATGAGACACTCGCAACGGCTTTAGAGACCACAAATAAAGTACTTAAACAAACCAAGAATGGCGTTCTATTAAAAGAGGGAATCAAAGCCGTGATTGCTGGACAACCCAACGTTGGCAAAAGTTCTTTGATGAACTTATTGTGTGAACAAGAGGTGTCCATCGTGACGGACATAGCCGGCACAACCAGAGATTTCATCGAAAAAAACCTTCAAGTCAATGGCGTTGCAATAAATTTAATTGATACCGCAGGCATTCACGATCTTGGAGAAGAAATGAACCCGGTTGAGCAAATTGGAATCGACCGTGCATGGTCTCAAATCAAACAAGCGGATTTGATTTTGCTGGTTCATGATGCCTCACAAAGGGATACACCAGAGTATTTAAAAAAAGATGAGCAGTTGATGCAAGAGGTAGAGCATTTTGCAAAGGATGCGCCCATTTTGCACATATGGAATAAAAATGATTTACTGAGTGAGACTTCGAATGAGAGTCCATTTCAAAGAGAGACTCAAAGAAATAGCACACGTGATGACCAAGTGTTTATTTCGATTAAAAATCACTCAGGAGTCGATGACATGAAGGCCAAGATATTGGCAATGGCTGGATGGAGTGAGCCAGATGAAGGCGGACTCTATATAGCAAGAACCAGGCATGTGCAGGT
Source organism: uncultured Burkholderiales bacterium (assembly GCA_903831655.1). Lineage (GTDB taxonomy): Bacteria > Pseudomonadota > Gammaproteobacteria > Burkholderiales > Burkholderiaceae_C > Limnohabitans. The sequence goes on along the minus strand of CAIKYO010000063.1, from coordinate 2,541 downwards.
GATTGAAGATGTAAGGTCGCACCTGAGCACTTCACAGATGCTTACCAGAGGTGAGCACAGAAATTTGGAGTTGGTTGCAGAAGAGTTGCGCTTGGGTCAAAATAGACTGAGCGAGATTACGGGTGAATTCACTGCGGATGATTTGTTGGGTGAGATATTTTCAAAGTTTTGCATAGGTAAATGAATAGCATGAACATCGAGACAAACACGGACGCAGTATCGATTGAGCATCGAATTCGTGAGACTTTGAACATTGAAGCCATTGAGTTGCAAAGAGCGGGTGAAAAAATAAATGAGTCCTGGATCAACGCGGTCCTAGAAATATTAAAAATAAAAGGCCGAGTGGTGGTCATGGGCATGGGAAAGAGTGGACATATCGGCCGTAAGATTGCTGCCACATTGGCCTCAACAGGAACGCCTGCAATGTTTGTTCATCCTGCCGAAGCCAGTCACGGGGACCTTGGCATGGTATTGAAAGAGGACATTGTTTTGGCCATCTCCAACAGTGGAGAAAGCGAAGAGCTCACTTCTATATTGCCGGTATTAAAGCGCATTGGCGTCAACATCATTGCCATTACTGCAAATCAAGACTCTACCCTAGGTCGACATGCCAATTGGGTGATGGAGTGTGCAGTCGAGAGGGAGGCCTGTCCTTTGAATCTTGCGCCCACTGCATCCACGACCGTTCAGTTGGCCATTGGAGATGCATTGGCTGTGGCGCTATTAGAGGCAAGAGGATTCAAGGCAGATGATTTTGCCCGCTCACATCCGGGTGGAGCCTTGGGGCGTAAGTTGCTTACTTTGGTACAAGACGTGATGCGATCGGGTGAGGACGTGCCCACCGTGTTGACAACGACGCCATTTACAACGCTCATGAAAACAATGAGTGATAAAAAGCTCGGTGCAGCAGCTGTAATTGATGAAGAGAGAAAAATTCTGGGTGTTTTTACAGACGGAGATTTAAGGCGGTTGATCGAGGTTGGTACAGATGTAAGAGGTTTATCTGCGGGTGAGGTGATGTCCAAAAAGCCAAAGGTCATTGTCTCTACAGCACTTGCGGTGGAGGCTGCTGAATTGATGGAGAAGCATCAGATTACAAGTATTTTTGTCATTGATGCGAATCAGAAAATATGTGGTGCACTCAATAGCAATGATTTGATGAGAGCAAAGGTGATTTGAGATGAACCAAGAAAATCATCCAACCACGGTTATTGAAAAAGCAAAAAGAACCAAAGTTTTGTTTTTAGACGTTGATGGCGTATTAACCGGGGGAGAAATTTTTTACAGCGAACACGGTGAGACCCTCAAGAGGTTCAACACCTTGGACGGCCAAGGTTTGAAATATCTATTGGATGCAGGCGTTTCGCCCGTCATCATTACGGGCAGAAAAAGTCAGGCCTTGTTTAAACGACTAACAGATTTAGGTATAGAGCAAATACACATGGGCGTGCACGATAAGTATTTGATCGCTCAAAACCTATTGGATGAGCTTGGCTTTGACTGGAGCCAAGTGGTTGCCGTGGGTGATGATTGGCCAGATTTGCCAATATTGCTCAAAGCAGCTGTTTCCATTGCACCACCAAATGCACATTTGGAGGTCAAAGCCAGGGTTGACCTTTTAAGTCAAAACAAGGGTGGCGAAGGCTGCGTGAGAGAGGTATGTGATTTAATACTCAAAGCCACAGGGCAATATCAACCCATCTTAGAACAATACACGAAGTGAAATTAAGCAAGCCTGATGCGCTTCAAATCAGTCCAAGAACAACTTGGCAAAAGGCGAGGCACACGATTGATCAAATGCTGTCCTTTGTACCTGTCATATTGATGGGTATTTTGGCAATGATGACGTACTGGTTGGTTAAAAACACACCTTCACAGTTGACCCCGCAACAAATTTTGACGCCGTCACACTCCATTGACTATTACTTGAAAAACTTCTCCGTCAAATCCTATCAACCTGATGGACAGCTTCACTCCATCATTTATGGAGAAAAGGCCAAACACTTTGCAGATACTTTGGTGCTGGAGATCACCCAGCCCAAGTTGCAAACATTCGATATTCATCAAAATATGACTCGCGCAAGTGCCAACCAAGCCTTCACCAACGCGGATGGCTCTGAGTTACAACTCTTAGGTCAAGCGGTTGTGGTGAGGGAGCTCCCAAAGCAAGGCGAGCGGCCCAATGAACAGTTGGAAATGCGCAGTGAATTCTTGGACTTCCTCATTGACGAGGATAAATTGTTCACTCATGAGCCTGTAGAGCTCAAAAAAGGCAAGAGCAGCTTTCGTGCATTGGGCTTGGATTACGACAACACCAAAATGGTGTTGAATTTGAAGGGACAAGTCCACGCTCAGCTTGCGCCCAAAGCGAACTAAATAGAATAAAAAAAGGCTCCTCGAAAGGAGCCTTTTTTGAGACAGTCGCTAAGAATTAATATTCTGCGCCAGATCTAGATGCGCCACCGTAGGGGCTGCGGAAATTACCATCGTTGCCGCCGCCTTCACGACGACCACCGCCGTAGCCGCCGCCGCCTTCACGAC
>CAIKYO010000062.1 GCA_903831655.1 uncultured Burkholderiales bacterium | reverse complement strand
TTCAAGTGCTTCGGCATCTAGCTTTTTGACTAATCGGAATTTCAGATCAGCAATGACCCGATCAACCTCGCTGCGACCAATACTGTCACGTGATAGATTGAATTCTTCATGAACCAATTCCCTGGCTTCATTTGTCAACAGTTCACGGCCTTCGATGTCGAGTTCTTTGTCCCTTAAAAAGGCTTCGTGAAGCGTCAACATTAGCAGGCGACGTTTTAGTGTTCGCCGAACAGCCGCAAAACTGGAGGCAGCAATCTTTTGAAAAATTGCCATCAAAAATCCAAGCGCTTGCCCTTTGCCACCTTGACGTCTTGCTAGATTGAAACCGTCTTCGAGATACTCCCGCAACTTTTCGTAAAAGAGCTTTTCTTCAACGCTCATTAGGAAAGATTCTGTGTGTACCCAACGTCTAGCAAATAGAGGCGATCCATCTGGCTGGCAAGCGTCTGCCTTTGTTCGACGATACATCACGGTATTTAGGCGGTGCCTATGTTCAAGCATTTCCTCCGGACTGCTAAACAGAGTCGGATTAAGTAGCTGTGCCAGCATCCAGAATTGAAAATGGTTGCCTTGGTGCGGTGTGGCTGAAAGCAGAAGAAGGTCACGTGAGTGGTCTTTTAAGGCCTCCGCTAGTTTGTAGTTTTCTGTCTTTCTAACTTTTCCACCGGTGCGGTAAGCCGTTAAGTGGTGAGCTTCGTCAAAAACCACCAAATCCCAGCGTGGTGCGTCTAATAGACGTTTGATGCGTGCAGGTCTTTTGAGTGTGTCAATGCTTGCAATCAAGCGGTCGTGCTTAGCAAATGCGTTCGTTTTTCTATCGGTAATGTCACCCTCAGAGCCGAACACCTCAAAATCAAGGTTGAAGACATCATTCAACTCACGATGCCAGTTGTTTACTAAACCAGCAGGTACCACCATAAGTGCTCGACTCAGTTCCCCACGGCTTGCTAGCTCCCTCAAGATCAGAGCGGTCTCGATCGTCTTACCGAGGCCCACTTCGTCAGCAATAAGGTAACGACGTGGTGATGCAGTCGCAATGCGGTGTGTCAGTACTACTTGGTGAGGAAGTAGATCAATTTTTGCTGAGGTTAATGCCGATGCACTCTCCATAACTGGCAGTGCGTGGGCTTCATAAGACAGCCAAGCCTTGCGTGTTCTTTCGGCTGTTCCATCTACAGCACGCAAAATACGCTCTGTCCGCGATAGTTCTCGGCGTATAGACCCCAGTGGAACTTTGCGTTCACCAACCCCAAAAAATGCTCGCAAATATCCGTCACGTGCAATTTCAAGTGCAACGCCTGGGCCGTATTCCGGATGAGTTATTCGCTCGCCAGGGGTAAAGACTTCTTCGGCCATTATCAAGACAACCTCGGATGATGAAGTCCGATCCAAGCCGCCCCATCTGGATCTGGGTTGGTATTGTCAGAATCAATGATTCGGCCAACATCAGTCTCAGCTCCAGCCCAAAGTATTCGGCCAATGTCGAGGTGCTGATTACTATGTGGGGCAGAACAAATCCACGTATAGGCCTCTGTTGCACGGTTCATACGGACCCGGCTCTTGCCAGTGGGTAACCAAAATACTAGTGCAGCCTCAAGACTATATTCATCTTGAAATGCAAGAACAGCGGGCAGGAATTCTGATTTCAACCAGCCTTCCGCTTCTTCAGGCTCCATCAAATCAACGCAACCCTCAAGCCCCGCGACGACCAATGTGTTCCCTTCGTTGCAAGGTAAATCATTCGGCCAATTTCCCACGAGTGAGAAAAACTGCCTTATCGAAACAACATCTTTAGGCTCGACCAAAGC
>CAIKYO010000061.1 GCA_903831655.1 uncultured Burkholderiales bacterium | reverse complement strand
TCACATAGTGTGTACAGTCTGTATGCGAGAGCTCTAATTGGTTCTGCTCGCGCTGGCATACGAGCGAGAAGTGCGCCAGCAACTGCTTCGCCATCTTGGTTTAAAGCTCGAATTAATTGATGGAGTGATTCCCAGACTGGTATGCGAGCATCACCCTCAGGTGACCAATCCTTTGGTAGTTCCGCCCATTTGAGTAGTCGTAAATTTCCAGCCCCGCTTTCAACGACGCCCGCGTCATGGAGGCCGCCAACGCTGGTTCCTTTTGCTCTGGCAAGAACGTCTGCATCACCAAATTTCCCAGTCGCCCAGCCCTGGCTATCAAACCAATGCAAACAAAATTGAGTGTCGTGATCGAAATCATCTTCTGCAAAGAATCGATTTATTAGTTGAAGAGCTGTTCTCACGCTCATAACTGTGCCATCAGCTTCAAGTACTGCCGTGTATTGACTGAAAACTTCCATGCCCGGCCCAATAATTGCCTGACTTAAATCAACAGGAGCAACAGGGCTGTTAACGCCACCGCGAGTCATATTGTCTAAAGCCTCAGGAAGTCTTGAGTTTAATTCTCTAATAAACTCTCTACGACCAACAGTTGGAGCATTAGGAGCTCGCTTACGGCAAACCAAGACAATGCTTGAAGCCAAAGCATTGGCACCAGAACCAACCATCCTATTTCCCATTTCAGTCCGCATAGGCCACGTACCAGAAAGAGCAAACCCTGCCCTCAATACAGCTTCTAAAAAGGTTTCCCAACCAGTGCTGTGCGTACCCGCTTCACCCTTAGTTTCTGCTTGCTTAAATGCATAGTAAATTGTCACGGGGAAGGCAGGGTGTGCCTGCTCGGCAAGGCTGTGCATTGCCTTGGTCATTCCATCTAGAAAGAATATTTCTGCAGCTTCTTTCCCGCCATGACGATACGCAGTTGCAACTAATTCTTCAGCTTTTGGAACTGCCAGAGTTGCAAATAAGTTAGGGTAGATGGGGCGAAGACTTCTGCGCAGCCATACATAGAAGAAGTCTGATAGATCAGCGTATCCAATATTGTCGTAATAAGGCGGGTCTGTAGATATAACCTTGTTTGAACTTATCGTTTGTGTTTGTGCATCTGATTGAATAGCTTGCCCTAATGCAAAACCAGAAAGACCTTGATTTATGACCTTGACACCTTGCGCAATACCACTTGAGTAGCTTCCAGTACCAGTTCCGATGATATTTGCTTCGGCAAAGTCCCAAACCATAGGAATGGCTTGACGGCCAAACGTATTGCGCATTGTTTCACCTCCGATGATCCAAGAGCAAATAGTCGAGTTGTAGTCAACAGCTTTATCTATTCCAAATGCCAAATAAACACCAACGCCTTGTGCATAAGCTAAGGCTCCACTGCCGCCAGCATCAAGTCCCAGTTGATCTTCTGCCATCCCTGCTTGAATGGCGTCTTGTCGACAGCGCTCAATCGCGACTTCTACTAAATCAGTTAGCGTTGTTAACGCAAAAAGTTGACGTTGTGTAAAAAGATCTCCCCATTGCCTTAAGCCATAGGGAACACACGTTCCACCAGTTAAGCGAGCGGGAACATCTCCTGCTGGCTTCCATTC
>CAIKYO010000060.1 GCA_903831655.1 uncultured Burkholderiales bacterium | reverse complement strand
CTCCAACAGACCTATAAGGGCAATGCGCTCTTGAAGCTGGAGAACTGTATTTGCTCTCCCCACATCGGCTATGTGGAACAAGAGACTTATGAACTTTATTTCGGAATGGCTTTTGACAACGTGGTCAATTTTCTCCAAGGCCACCCCACCCATGTGGCCAACCCTTTGGCGCTTGAGAAAAAGCGCCGGTAAACTTCAATTGCAAAGGGATTGCCCTCGCTCAAGGCTTAAAGAGGCGATCCAAAGCATTTCATCACTGAAAAAAAAGAGAAGACATGAATCCTCAATTCAAACGTGTGGCTTTGGTAGGCACTGGCGCCATGGGACAAGGCATTGCCCAGTTGTGCGCGCAAGCGGGCTCGCTCGTTTATTTGTTTGACACCCAAGAGGGCGCGGCTCAAAGGGCTCGCACAAGACTGGAGTCCCAATGGCTCAAGTTGGTTGAAAAAAACAAAATCACAAAAGAGGCAGCCCACTCCTTCCTCGCTCGACTCGAAGTGGTGGATTCACTCCAAGGCTTGTCAGCGTGTGACTTGGTGATTGAGGCGATTTTGGAACAACTGCCCTTGAAACAAGCTTTGTTCAAAGGCCTTGAAGACATTTGTTTGCCCTCATGTCGCTTTGCCACCAACACCTCCTCATTGAGCGTCACCTCCATTGCCTCCGGCATGAAGGAGCCATCAAGACTTGCAGGATTTCACTTCTTCAACCCCGTGCCTCTCATGCGTGTGATTGAAGTTGTGAAGGGACTCAAAACAGACCCCTCTCTCACCCAAGCGCTCTTGCAATATGGCTCAGAGCTTGGACACACCACCATCTTGACCCAAGACACACCAGGCTTTGTGATCAACCACGCAGGGCGTGCGTTCCCCACAGAGGCGCTGAGAATTTTGAGTGAAAGTGTGAGCGATCATGCCACCATCGATGCCATCTTAAAGGACCAAGTGGGCTTTAAACTGGGCCCTTTTGAGTTAATGGATCTGACCTCTCTTGACGTCTCCCATCCCGTGATGGAATCCATCTACCATCAGTACTTTGAAGAACCCCGCTACAGACCCAACTACATCACCAGCCAACGTTTGGCAGGTGGTATCGTGGGCAAAAAAGTGGGGGAAGGGTTTTATCAATACGTGGATGGCGTCCCACAGTACCCCATCATTTCAAATGGCGCCAACGAAACCGTCAAAGCCGAATTCACCAAAGGCTCCAAGACTTTGGCGCCCGTTTGGATTCACCCCAAGGCTGCAAGATACGAAGAACTCAAGGATTTGCTTGTCTCATTGGGGGCTCAGTTGGAGAGCGCCCCCTCACCCAGCGAGAGAGCGCTTTGCATCGTGGCCCCCTTGGGCTTGGATGTGAGCACCTGTGCTGTGCTCTTTGCACTGGACCCCTCCCGAACCATTGGCATTGACATGCTGCTGTCAGACTCGAAAACCAAAAGACGGGTCATCTGCACCAACCCAAGTCTCAGGCATGACATGTTGGAACAAGCCCAAGTCCTCTTGGGCGCAGACTCCAAGCCCGTGAGCACCCTCAGAGACAGCGCGGGCTTTGTGACCCAAAGGGTGTTGGCTTGTATTGTCAACATTGCAAGTGACATTTGCCAACAAGCGGTTTGCTCACCCAAAGATTTGGACCGGGCTGTTCCTTTGGGACTGGGTTACCCCAAAGGCCCTCTCACCATGGGGGACGAGTTGGGGGTTCAAAATGTATTTGAAATCCTCTTTAACATGCAAACGGTTTATGGTGACCCACGCTATCGTCCCAGTCCATGGCTGAGGAGACGCGCTGCGTTGGGTTTGAGTTTGTTACATGAGGAAATCCAAGCATGACCGCTCAACTCAAAAGCACCTCAGTGGGTGAGACCTTGGTCCTTACCCTCTCCAACCCCAGCGCCCGAAACGCGTTGAGTCCTGAGATGGTGAGCGCGGCCACTGAGGCCATCCAACAAGCAGACACCTCCAAGCACATCAAAACCATCATCATCCAAGGTGAGGGTGAGCATTTTTGTGGGGGCGGCAACGTCACGCGCCTTTTGAACCAAATTGAACTCCCACCCGAGGGACAAGATGAGAACATTCAAAACTTGCACCACTGGATGGAGAGTGTGCGTGTGTGCTCCAAACCCGTGATTGCCTGCGTTGAAGGAGCTGCTGCGGGTGCGGGATTCTCCGTTGTGCTCAATTGCGATTTTGTGGTGAGTGCCCAAAATGCAATGTTTGTCATGGCCTACACCTCCATCGCACTCTCAAGCGACGGCGGGGGGAGTTGGAACTTGGCGCGCCAATTGCCCAGGGCTTTGTCCTCAGAGATCTTGATGCTCGGGGGCAAAGTGAGCGCTCAGACTTTGGCGCATCATGGACTCATCAACGAAATCACCGAGCCGGGTAAAGCGCTCGAGCATGCATTGGCCTTGGCCAAGAGACTCAACGAAAGAGCTCCCAACGCGTTGGCAAGTGTCAAGGCGCTTTTGAACCATGCCAACGACCAAAGCTTGAGCTCACACTTGGACGAGGAGCGAACTCTCTTTGTGAAGAACCTTTACCACCCGAATGCGAAAGTCGGATTGAGTGCATTCCTTGATAAGAAAAAACCCTCCTTCACGGCCTAGAACCTTAACAAAAGCCCCTGTGCACTTCAATCCCCATGACCTCCTCCATTGACCCCCCATTTGCAGCAGGCATCGATGCTACGCGCTTGGGTGAATGGCTAACTCAACACTGGCCTGGTTTTGAAGGACCCATTGAAAGCATCAGCACCTTCAGTGGAGGGCAATCCAACCCCACTTATCGATTGACGACACACAAGGGCACTTGGGTGATGCGCACCAAGCCTGCTGCCAAAGCTCAATTGTTGAAATCCGCGCACGCCATCGAGCGCGAATACCGGGTTCTCAAAGCGCTTGAGTCCAGCCGCATTCCCGTGCCTCGGGTACACCTCTTGTGCGAGGACGAGTCGATCATTGGACGGGCCTTTTTCATCATGCAGTACCTCAACGGTCGAGTCCTATGGGATCCCGCCATGCCAGAGTTTGATGCGCAAACACGCCATGCTCACTACCAAGAGATGAACCGTGTCATCTCTGAGTTGCATCTCCTGCAAACCCAAGAAGCGGGACTGGAGGACTTTGGCAAAGGCACAGACTACTTCGAGCGACAAATCAAACGCTGGAGTCAACAGTACCAAAGCACCATCACCGAAGACGTGCCAGAGATGAACCGCTTGATGGACAAACTTCCTCAGTGCATTCCAAGCTCAGCAAGATCTCCAAGTGTGAGTTTGGTTCATGGTGATTTCAGACTCGACAACTTGGTCTTTGCACCCGATGGACCTCGCGTCTTGGGCGTGCTTGACTGGGAGCTCTCAACCTTGGGACACCCTTTGGCGGACTTCAGCTATCACTGCATGGCGTGGCACATCAGCCCGCAACTCTTTAGGGGCATCGCAGGCCTGGATTTAAAAGCCCTTGGGATTCCACAAGAGAGCACCTACATTCAATGGTATTGCGAACACACCCAACGCTATGAGCCCAGTGCCTTGTCGCAGGATTGGGATTTTTACCTCGCCTACAACCTCTTTCGAATGGCCAGCATTTTGCAAGGCATCGCTTGGAGAGACCAATCCGGAACGGCCTCAAGCCCTCAGGCCAAGGAGGCCGGCAAGCAAGCGCTACCCATGGCACAATTGGCTTGGAAATATGCAATGCGTTTGGGTGCATAGGCTCACTGAGCCCAAGCCTATTGCGCTTTGTCTCTTTTTTTGACTCTTCCACATTGACCAGCTACAAGGACACCGCAAATGATTGAAGTTTATTCATGGCCCACGCCCAACGGGCACAAAGTGCACATCATGCTCGAGGAATGCGGCATGAAATTGGACCGGGATTACCAAGCCATCCCCATCAACATCGGCCAAGGCGACCAATTCAAGCCTGAGTTTCTCAAGATTTCTCCTAATAACAAAATACCAGCCCTGGTAGATCCCCATGGCCCAGACGGCAAACCCATTCACTTGTTTGAATCGGGTGCCATTTTGATTTACTTGGCCTCCAAGTTTGGTAAATTCATGCCCAAATCTGACCGCGCCAAGTTTGAAGTGTTGGAGTGGGTCATGTTCCAAATGGGTGGCGTGGGTCCCATGCTCGGCCAAGCCCATCATTTCAGGATATATGCCCCTGAAAAAATCGATTACGCCATCAACCGCTACACGCAAGAGGCCAAGCGACTTTATGGCGTGATGAACAAGCGCTTGGAGCACTCCAAGTTTTTAGCGGGTTCGAGCTACTCCATTGCAGACATTGCCGTCTACCCTTGGCTCAGAAGTTGGCAAAACCAAGGAATTGATTGGGCCGACTACCCCCAACTGAAAGCTTGGTTTGATTTGATTGAGAAAAGACCGGCGGTGCAGCGCGGCGTGCAAGTACTGGCCCACCTCAGAAAACCGCTCCAAGATGACAAGTCCAAAGAGGTCTTGTTTGGTTCAACCCAATACCAAAAAAGATAAAGTGAACTTTGCTGCACCCTAGAGGTGCGGCAATGCATTGGATTCCCCCCCTATTCCCACTGGTCTCGAGCTCAACGCATGTCCATGGCAATGAGCCAAGGCCAGGGCTTTGAAGCCTTGGCCCTAAGCGCACAGGCCAGCGGGGCTTTTCAGGCAACCCAAGGGGTCCGCACTGTGGGGTCGATCCCTCAATGCAAAGCGAGCGCGCAGCGGCTCCTGGGGTTGGCAGCAAGGGCCAAAGGTTGGGGCAAACAATCCCCATCGTACACGCCAATCACACCCGCACTGTTTCTGAGAATTTTTAATGAAACACCATCGGTAAAAGGGGTTGCGACCATCATACTGGGCAAGACCTCGGTCAAAGTGCTCTCTGCAATCCTGGCCACCCTCATCAAGCTGTGGGTGTAGTCTTGAAGGTCCAAGTAGTAGTAGCCAGACTCATAGATCACGTCCGAGGCCTCCATGGCCGCAATTTGAAAGGACTTTGAATTGGCATCTTTGCCGTAAAAGAAAGTACCAGGCTGTGGGTTTGAGATGACCGTATCGTTTGATCCGAACATCAAAAGAGTGGGGTATCCGTTGCTCACCGCTCCCATCAGCACCATGTTCAAGCGAGTACTGCTCGATGGGATGATTTGTACACCATGCAGTTGAGTGGGGATCATGGGGGGTGAGGCATCGATGATGCGGGTCGTGTTGAGGCTAAAGGAGCGGTCGTAGTTGATGTAACTGCCATTGCCCAACAACACCAAGGGTTGGGACTGGGTGGGATCAACCAAGACCACATCCATCAGACCATCGGCATTGAGGTCAGCAGCAGCGGCTTGGTAGGCTTTCCATTTGAACGGGTTGCCTGAGGGGTCGTGGAGGAGAATTTTGTGATAAATGCCAGTTGAGTTGTCACTCAAGTACAGAATCTGAGCCTCTGGACCCGAACTGGGTGTGCCTTTGCAAGTGACCAATACATCGTGCCTGGCGTCTCCATTGAAATCAGCGGTGATGGCAAAGCTCGCATCAAGGCAGCCGCTGGTGTCGCTCAAAATGGTTGAGGTTTGGTCGACCCAGAGGGAGTTGACGGATCTAAAAAAATGCGGAACCGACTGGCCTCCAGGCGTGTTGATCATGACAAAGGCAGATAAATGGCCAGCGCCTTCGCGAAAGTAATCCCCAAAGGTCACGGTATTGCGTGAATCCGGATCTGAGATGGTTTTGCCTAACAGTTGAGCACTGCTCACCACGGGATACAACAAAGACTGGGCGTTTTGTTTGTATTCGTAGGAGGTTGAGAAAACCGAGGACGCAGGATAGACAACGCCCCCGGGTGAGGGCGGGTTGGTCACGGGAGGACTTGCGCTACTGAGGTCCACTCCTCCCCCTGCCCCTCCCCCACAGGCACCCAAGATCAAAGCAGACACCACCACCGCGGTCCATTGAATGAGTTGCTGATTCAAGGCAACGCGGACCCCATGGAGCGCACTGGATTTGATCTTGAGGGAGGAGAAATACATGTATAGAATGGATTGTTGTGCAGGTGAGCCAAATGGGATCTTCAAGAAAAGCACCCTCGGTGGCAATGCCAGCATGGGTAATGTCTCAACTTTACCTAAAGCTCTTGAACGACGAGCTTCAATTGTATCGACACAACCTCGGACACACTTAACTCATGTTGCGGATTTATTTCACCCTTGTGGCTTTGAGCTTAGCGGTTTTGGGGACCTTCGCTTATGGGGAAGAACCCCCAGAGCGTCATTTCAAACCCTACCCCGTCAAAAAGAGCGACCCCTCGGCGACCAGCACCGACTCTCCCAAGGCATCTGTCTCCAGCGAGACCGAGTCCAAGATCACGGGGCCGACCTCCCTCACCACTTACAAGCCCTTTGGCGTTGAGCCCATTGCCTCTCTCAAAGCGCACCCCCCCACCTCAGGTCCAGAACCCATGCTCACCTTGGGAGCCAAGAACAAGCCCTTCACCGAGCCTGTGTTTGAGTCCGACAAACTGAGCTATTACGATTGTGAAGGCATCGTGGCGCCTTGGTTTCAGGAGCTCGTCACAGCTGAGATGAATTACTTCAACGAACTCGTCCAAATGCCCATGATCAGAGGGAACGCGTGCGTTGTGGGCATCTACAACAACAAGAGCTTGACGCCTGGAAAAATCAGTCTTCAGTTCTACTCCAGTGTTCGCCAATTGAACGATTGTGTGCGAGATGAGGTCTGCCCCATCTTCAGATCCGTCACCTTGCTACCCAAGAAAGATGTGCTTTACCGCTCGTATTTTCTCTCTGACATGGCCCGAAAGCTCATCTCCCAGCAATGCGTCACAGCCAAGGGCAAACTCTTTACCGACACCTCTTGCTACTCGGTGGACTAAAAACCCAAGTGGGGATGGCAGCTCTCCACCCACAAGCCTTGACTGAGCCAGGGTTTGTGCAAGCTCCCCTCTAGGACTCAAGACTTCCCCTCAAATGTCGAATCCATCTTCAAGCACCTTGTTGCACTTGTCCCACCTCCACTCTGACCCACTCCATGAACCCCTTGCAATTCACCCCTACCTCTAAACTGAGCGAATGCGCCCATTCCCCAGTCTTGGGCCTGTCAAGGGCGATGTCCAAATGGGCTCCCGCCATGATGGTCATGGTGATGCTGCTCACACTCAACTTGGGACAACCCTTCTTGCAAGCGGCCCATGCGGGAGAGGAAAAAAAGGAAGAAAAGAAGGAAGGCGGCGAAAAAAAGGAAGAGAAAAAAGAGGGTGGTGAGAAAAAAGAAGAAAAGAAAGAAGGCGGCGAGAAAAAAGAAGAAAAGAAAGAAGGCGGCGAGAAAAAGGAAGGCGAGAAGAAAGAGGGAGAAAAAAAGGAGGGAGGCGAGAAAAAGGAAGGCGAAGCAGCCAAGGACAAGCCTGCGCGACCCAAGAGAACCTTTGAAGGGATTGAGCCACTCTTCTACCTTGACGAATCGCACCGCCCTTTCAGTGAACCTTTTCACAAAAATGAAAGCGGTGAAGAGTTCTTTCTCTGCCGAGCCAATGTGGGTGAGTGGTACCGAGAACTCAACGTTGAAGACTTCAACAAATTGGCGGCCAAGGACGATTTGACCCCTATTTCGGGCTCAACTTGCGCCTTGCACCTGATCCCCAGTCATTTGGGGAAAAAGCTACCCTACATTGCACTTGAGTTCTACACCGGAACGGATGGCATGCGTGAATGCGTGTTGACCGAGGAGTGCCCACAGGTGAGAACCATCATCATCTACGTCAAGGACAAGACCCTTTATCGCTCCTTTATTTTGACCGACTCCAAACGCCACATTCACAGGCAATACTGCTTGAACAATGCCAGTGAGATCTTGGCCGCCAAGTCTTGTTGGAGGCACTTCCAAGATGAGGCTTCGGAGAAAAAGAATGAGCAATCCAAGTCCGAGCAAGTCCCCCCTGCTGGTGCTCACAAAAGAGCGCACAAAGAGAAAAAAGAAGACTGAAGATGAGTGAGCGCCCGCATCGTGGGGCCTCCTGCCTCAAAGCAGTGGGATGAAGACCTCAACCATTCTCTTAAAGGGCAACTGAGAGCGCGCAAACGATTGCCGCAGGGATTGCTCCAATGCCTCATTGACGCCCTCCATGGGGTGCTCATAAATTTCCATCCACGTCTCAAAACCCTCAGGAGAGATCTCTGGGCGTTGGAGCAACTGTGATTGAAGCCCTGGGTGGGCCTGGCTTCTTTGAGCCAATTCGCTCAATGCCCACGCTTTGAACTGCCCCCTTTGATCTGAAGGCACTTTGTAATAAACGAACAAAGTTTTGTGTGAAGAAACCATGTCACATGCGCTCAATGTGTTGAGCATTGACCAAGTTGTTCCACTTGTCGATTTCATTGGACAACAAGGTCCCCAACTCCTCGGGTGTGCCGCCTCTAGAGTCAATGCCAACTTCTAAGAACTTTTGTTTGACCTCGGGGCTTGCCAAGATGAGGTTGATCTCTTTGTTCAATCGATCAATGATCGCCTTGGGCGTTTTGGCCGGTGCAGCCAAACCGTTCCATGCGATCACGTCATAGCCTTTGACACCCGCCTCCGAGAGGGTTGGAACATCGGGCAGCCCTCTAAAGCGATGGCTCGAGGAGACGGCCACTGCACGAATTTCACCCGACTTGATAAAACCCATGGCAGGAGAGATGATCTCAAAGGCTGCGGTAATGTCGCCGCTCTTCAAAGCCATGAACAACTGTGGCGTGGTTTTGTAGGGAACCAAGGTCGAGGAGATGCCACTCATGCTCTTGAAAAGAGTCGCCGACATGTGCTGCCCAGAGCCAATGCTCACCGAGCCCAAATTGAATTGCTCGGGATGGGTCTTTGCCTTTTGTAGGAAATCTTGAACGTTTTGGATGTCGGAATTTTTATCCACCAACATCAAGACATCAAAGAAGCCCATTGCGGTGATGGGAGCAAAGTCCTTTTTGGTGTCGTAGGGTAGTTTCTTAAAGAGCGCGGCACTGACAGCGTTTCCATAATTCAAATGCAACAAAGTGTAGCCATCTGGATCGGCTTTGGCGACCATCTCTCCTGCCACCACACCACCGGCACTGGGGCGATTGTCCACCACCACTTGCTGGCCCAATGCATCTGATAGTTTTTGTGCAACCAGTCGAGCGGTGATGTCTGCAACGCCTCCTGGGCCATAACCCAATACCAACCGAATGGGTTTGTTGGGATAGGCGTTTTGTGCAATTGCGCCACTGGCAAAAGCACAGAACAAAAGACTTGTAGAAAAAACTGTGATCAAGGAACGCATGATGCGTTTACCTTGCAATGGTGTGGAAGTGGAAAAATATTGAATCATGGTATAAAAAAACTGAATGGTGGTTAATGGTTTTGCGATCAATGATCAAATGCAAAATAGCTCATCAAAAAAAACGGTCTCAGTCTTGCCCCATTCCAGCCCAGCGGGTGACAAGCGAGGTCTCGATGCCAAACAAATCCAAACAACGACCCACGCTGTGGTTGACCATGTCATCCAAGGATTTGGGACGCGCATAAAAAGCAGGCATGGGTGGCATCAAGATGGCACCGTTTTCAGTGACTTGTGTCATGGCCTTCAAGTGCCCTGCATGCAGCGGGGTTTCTCTCACCATCAAGACCACGCGACGACGTTCTTTGAGCGCCACATCGGCAGCCCTTGACAAAAGTGAAGTGGTCATCCCATACGCAATCTCTGAGAGAGAGCGGATAGAACAAGGTGCCACCACCATGCCCATCGTTTTAAAGGAACCCGAGGAAATGGTCGCTCCAATGTTCTTGGCGTTGTGCACGTGGGTGGCCAGATCTTGAACGTCCTTGATGGTCATATCCATCTCGGTGGCCAAGGTCATTTTGGCTGAATCGCTCATGACCAAATGGGTCTCAATGCCAGAGCCAGCCAAAACCTGCAAAATTCGAACACCATAAACGATGCCAGAAGCACCACTGATGCCCACGATCAAGCGCCTGGGCTCAGGTGCCTTGGTGGGTGCAGGGGCCTCTTCATGAGAGACGTCTTGAGAGTGGGGTGCAGAGGTGGTTGGAGTCATGTCTTACTAGCGCGCTCAAAGGTAGAGAGATCGCTCGCAACATGCGAGCGAAGGAGGGTTTATTCGGGCCTGAACTTGCTCTCGGCTTTAACGTCATTGCGTTGCTGCTTCAAACTGATCTCGCCATTCTCCAAGTAACGGCCTGTGGCTGCTCGCTTGGCAGCCTCATCCCACTGGGGCAACCAGTCACCCAGTGTATAGCCAAACCATGGGGCTTGTGGGCGAAGTTTGGGCAGACCCAACTCCTCCCAAATGGCCTTTGATCGGTCCATGTACTCTTTGGTGGGCAAAGCCAAGGGGGGCATGGGGGACTTCATGGTGGCATCCATCAATAGGGTTGAGTCTTCCTCGCCATCGTTCTCGCGCTTGGGACCATGGCCTTGCCCACGGTGATCCAAGGTTTGAACATCGACCACAGGGTTCATGCGGTAGGCCATGGCCCACAAAATGGCGTCAGCATTGTCGCAATCGATGTCGTCGTTGACGGCAATGCAAATTTTTCCGCAGTCCCCTTTGAAGAAAGCCGCACCGTAGAGGGCGCGCCAAATTTCTGTCCTTGGCGTGCTGTGATCCACGGTGATCACCGTGACTCGCAACAATCCAGTCAAAGGTTCGTGGAGTGAGACCTTTTTAACGCCTCGAATGCCCAGCGTGCTTTGCAAGTAAGACAAAAAGAGTGGCTCGTAGGCCACACGCTTGATGACACTCGACTCTGAGGGGGCGACTTGCGACAAGTAAGATGGTATCACTGGCTTGGCTCGGTGAGTGATCGCCGTGATGCGCATGGGCAAATTGAACTCCTCCAATGCCACGTGTCCATGGGACTCGCCAAAGGGAGCCTCGGGCTCCAAGAACTCCAAATCAATCTCACCCTCAATCACAATCTCAGCTTGTGCAGGCACTTTTAGATCAAGTGTATGCGCTTTGATGATTTCAATGGGCACGCCCGCCAAGCCTCCAGCCACATCAAATTCATCCACACCGATGGGTAACTTTTGTGGACCCATGAAGGCAACGAGTGGTGGGCATCCAAGCACAATCGCACAAGGCATGGTTTTATGACCCGCTTTCTTCCACTCTTGGTAATGCAAATATCCACCGGCTCCACCCACTCGCGTGGCCATGCGAACCACCAAGCGATCAGGTGCTTTTAACGCACAACGGTAGGTACCCATATTTTGCACACCCGTCACAGGGTGCTTGGTGATCACATTGGTTGCTGTCAAAGTTGGCGCGCTATCAAAGCCCGGCGTGGAGATGGGAATGGGCAACATATCCAAGCCATTGCCCTCACCCAACAGCGCAGCGCCCTCATGAATGACCTCTTGGCAAACGGCCTTCTCAACCAATCGAGGCGCAATCGGGTTGGCAATCGCTTTGTCCCATCTGGCTTGAATTTCCTCGACCTTGCAACCCATGCCCACACTGTAGATCTCTCGGTTTGCAGCAAGAGCCCCAACCACCACAGGCATATCGTACTTACGACCATTGGCGTTGACGATATTGGTGAACAAAAACGCTTTTCTCTCCGCCTCAGCCATACCGCCTACAAATTGCCATCTCACCAAGGGATGCAACTCAGAGTCCTTGTCAATCGCACGATCAATGACTTGGAGCAATCCCCTCTCCCTTAGGGACTCTAGGTGTTCATGTAGATCGGGATATCCGGTTTGATTTTGGCTCATGTTGATTGAAGTTAAAGTTAAAAAATAATGGAAAACCCTTAGAGCTCAGTTCACCGCACTCAAAGCAAAGTGTTCAACTCTAACGCGTGCAAAAGCGTTGTGTGTGAAGTGGTTTTTCAAACCTGTTCTTTCAGTTTGAACGCACCACAATGGAACAAAACTTTGAATGACTTGGAGCCATCACTGCAGGGCACAAGCCGTTGCACAAAGGTGCAAGGGCTCAGGGTCTTGGGGAGATTGCGCCGACTCATTCGATCTCAATTTCTACTTCGATTGAATGGCGTTGGATCAACGACTCGAGAGG
>CAIKYO010000059.1 GCA_903831655.1 uncultured Burkholderiales bacterium | reverse complement strand
TAAAATTTTATTAATAATATTTTGACAAATTACAATTAGATTCACAAAGTGAACCTAATTTTTAGTTCTAAAAGTTAAAGCACTATATTGCCTGCATGGCAATACCGAGCAACTACATTAAGTTTTTAGAACTTAAAAAGAAATCAACTTTCTTATCATCTTTAAAACTTTCGCCTCTTTCCATCGAAATCTTGGAAACCATCACCTTGGCTGAAAGCAAAGCAGCTCCATTGACCGTGGGCGATTTACTCGCAATGGAGCTCCTGGGATCTTCGTCAACCCTTCATCGGCAAATCAATCTTTTGCTGCATCAAGATTTCATCGCTCTAGAGTACAAAAGTGGAAACAGAAGAACGAAATACCTCCGCACCACAAAATCCACTCAAGAATATTTCTCACATGTTTTAAAATTAATGACCAAAGCATCTGCTTAATTTTGAGTGCTCGTCCATTCAATTCAATTGATTTCAATCAAGTGAGTTGAATAAAAATATCAGTTTTGAATTTCTTTAAATTCAGAGTCCAAGGGTATTTAAGTAACCCTTGGTTTTCTTGAAGTACCCGATCACTTCAATACACAAACTCTAAGCTACATCAGGCGTCGACCAACTCTAACCATTCAATGGTTTCTGTGAGGACTCCATCTGCTTTCATGGAGGCGGATGCAAGGGTGGTCTTTTTGAGCATGAAATCCACCCATTTTTCGCTAGGAATCTCCGCAATGTAGCCCACCAAGTTGGTGTCTCTTTGCCTAAAAACTCTGAACTTAACTCCAATGTGGCCCCAAACCTCTTCCAAACTATTGTGTTCTAGCCACCAGTCTGCATCTTTGACTTGATGCGTCACCATGAATGTTTTCATCAGTCGGGCTCCCTTCTTAGAGGCCCCAAGATACCACAGCTGCGCTTTACAAGCACTTCCAAGTGCTTAAAAACATTTTTTTATCACTGTTCACAGGTATAAGCTCGCAAATCAATCTTTCACCAACGCTCATACCCACGCCTACCACTCCTAAGCTTTGTGTCTTGAACCTGGCTCAAGAACCTTCTGTGGGCTTCATGGATGACTCTGGCTTCAAGTGGCTTTGAAGGCCAAGTCTATTGAATGAGCAATAAGGATGGCCTTGGACATCTCTTGGAATCCTTTGGATCTGCATCCTGGAAAACCCAGGACCCATCCCCACCTTTTCTTAAATCCCCATAAGGGCGCGTCAATGTTGGAGTAGAATTTTTCTCTGCTTTTTCGGGGTGTAGCATAGCCTGGTAGTGCGCCACGTTCGGGACGTGGAGGTCGGAAGTTCGAATCTTCTCACCCCGACCAAACTCTTATGAGTTGACTAGGCAATCCACTTTTGCAGAAAAACGGCGTGCCCTTGGTCAGCCAGCAATTGATAGTTCTCAAATCCAAAGGTCTGATAAGCTCTCAAGGCCTGAGCGTTTCCGGTGAGCACCTCAAGGGTTAATTTGCAGCACCCTTGCTGTTTGGCATGCTCCTCAACATGCTCAAGCATCACTTTGCTCACACCCTGACCTCGGTACTCACTGCGAACCACGATGTCGTGAATATTCAAAATGGGTTTTGCTTTGAACGTTGAATAAGCCAAAAAACAATTGATCAATCCAACGGCTTTGTTGCTTTGACTTGTCTCAAAAGCGATGAAACTGGCTGCACCTGGCCAATGTTCTAAGTCTGAGCACACTCTCTCCAACACCGAAGGAGACAAAGGCTCTCCTCCGCCCATGGTGTCCGAGGCGTAGTGATTGAGCAATTCACAAAAATGTTCACGCTCCAAGGGATGTGAAAAATCAACTCTTTTGATTTCAATCATCTGCTTGTTCTTTCAATTTTTTAATCGCATCTTGCCTCGCGCTCCAAAGGACGAGAACAAGGCCCCTTTCAATTGCTGCATTTCTTTAACCAGCAAGGTCAAGTCGTTGAAACTTCTGACTTCGATTATGATCCGAAGTAGTCTTCTCCGCTCTTCAATATCCCAATTTAAAGCGGCATTCTTCATCTTTTTTATCTACCTCAGACATGTACTCTCTCGTTGCTTTTGATGCATATGGCACGCTCTTTGATGTCTACAGCATGACTCAATTGGCGGAGACGCTTTTTCCAGGTCACGGAGAGCCACTCTCTTTGATGTGGCGAGACCGTCAAATTGAGTACACACGGCTCATCTCTTTGAGCGATCCCACTCCCACGGGGAGTCGACATTACTTGCCCTTTTGGGATGTCACGGTCTTGTCTTTGCGCTATTGCTGTAAGCGAATGAAACTGGAACTGACTGCAGAGCGAGAAAAAAAGCTCATGGATCAATACGCCAAGTTGCAAGCCTTCAAGGACGCTTTACCCGTACTTGAAGTCATCAAATCTAAGGCAATACCCACGGCCATCCTCTCCAATGGAAGCTCTCAAATGCTCGACACCGTGGTTCAAAGCAATGGACTGGGTCCATTTTTAGACAAAATCGTGAGCGTTGAGCCGGCCCGCATCTTTAAAACGGCACCCCAAGCCTACCAATTGCTTTGCACAAGTTTTGGTGTGAGTGCAGAAAATATACTTTTTGTATCCAGCAACGCTTGGGATGCACTTGCAGCAGCTTGGTTCGGTCTTGATGTGTTTTGGGTCAACCGCCAGGGTCATCCCTTTGAAGAGATTGGACCCAAGCCCAAATACTCAGGCTCCAGTCTGACCGATCTCTTAAAGGTCATCTGACCCGGTTGCAACTGAGAACCTTACCAAGTGGTGCTAAATGGTTTAGAGCACCACTTGGATGGATTAGGCCTTTTGTTCGCTGCTTGCTGGCATGAACACCACCATGGCGTTGGCCAACAAAATGGTTCCAGCCAAGAAGTAAAAGGCCGCCATGAGTCCCCATTGATCGGCCACCAGTCCACCCAAAATCGGTGCGACCGATTGGGCGGCAGACTGCATCCCAAACATGAGTCCAATGCTCGTTCCACCCATATTGGGTGGTGTGGCTTCAAGCATCCATGCTTGCATGACAGGTCTTGCCGCGTACAGGAAGAAGCCCAGCACAGCGATCAAACCCACAAAGAGTGAGGTACCACCTGCAAAAGTCATCAAAACCAACACGCCTCCACTCATGGCAAAGCATGACATCAAGAGTGAGCGTCTCCCCATTTTGTCTGACAAGTGCCCAGCAATGGGGGCCGCGATGAAGCCTGCGACTTGCAGAGTGGCCATGGTAACTCCCACCCAAAACACGTTGTAATGCATTTCTTTGGCCAAATACAAAGGCAGAAAAGTCAAGAGTGTGCCTTGCGTCATGGACCTAAAAGAGGAGCTCAAAATGAGGAGCAAAAGTCCAGGTGTCTTAAAGAGATCGATCAAACCTCTTTTGTAACTGCTCAGACTTTGTTGCTTACCTGTGTCTTCAATGGCTTTGGGAGAGGCATTTTGATCTACCGCTTCAACCCTTTTGGCTTTGGGGGCAAAGGTCACAGCACCTAAAAAATACAAAATCAAAATTGACATCACCGCGCCAGGCACCACATTCAGCATCACAATTTGACGCCATGACAGCGCTGAGAGCAGGGCTCCTACCGCCAAGGGCGCAAGTGCATCTCCCATGTTGCCACCCATTCCGTGCAATGACAAAGCCAGACCCTTTCGGTCTGGGAACATCTTGCCCAACAAGGGAATGGCTGTTGGGTGCCACAAATTGTTACCCATGCCCACCAACATCGCGCAAGCCAGGAGCATCCAATAGGTCGTTGTGAATCCCATTAAAAAGTAGGGGAAGCCAACCCAAAACAAGGACATGGCCATCAATTGGCCCTTTTTGCCCCAAACGTCAACCAGCATTCCACCCGGCAAATTAGATATTGCACCGGCTGCATACTGGCACGTCATGATGAAGCCAATTTGACTGTAACTGAGGCCCAACTCTTGACCAATCAAAGGCAAGAGCATGAAAAATGTCGCAGGGTACCAGTGGGTCAAAGAATGACCTAAGGTAATGAGTCCCATGTTCCTAAACGTTTTGGGGGTCTCGGGCTGACCACCTTGGCCGGACAAAGGCGTCTCTAAGGTTTGAGTGTTCATTGCTTATTTCCCTTGATGATGATTTCATCGTACAAGCGCTTCCACTTGTCGCGTTGATCCAAACTCTCGTTGGGATCGACCACGTTCATTTTGATTTTTCGCAAAGCCGAAGGATACTTCGTGTTGCTTGCGATGTAATCAATCTTGACATATGCATCCTGGCCCTCTCCGAGCAAGTAATCCATGAGCAACGCAGCAGAGGCAGGATGGGGGGCGTTCTTTAGAACGGCAACGCCGTTGGTTCTCGCAACCGCCGGTTGGAGCACAACATAGTCAATGGGCGCGCCTTGCCTTTTGAAATTCTCAGGCATGTAGTTGTAGACCGTGAGGGCCATGGGTACATCGCCTGAGGCCACCATGGCCGTCAAGTTAAAGTGTCCCTTTCTCACCGTGATGCCATTTTTACTCACCAAGTCCCTGAAATACTGCAGCCCCTTGGCCTCTCCCATGGACTTGACCACGGTCACAAACCAATCGATGTTCTCCACCTCATAACCCAATTTGCCTTTGAAGCGAGGATCCAACAGATCCTCATAACTGCTGGGTAAATCGGCTTTTTTCATCACATTGGTGTTGTAGGCTTGAACCCAAAGAGAAAACAAAGTACTCGCCCACTCTTTGTGCGCAGGCAAAGAGCCCGGCATCAGGTCAGCGAAATGCGGGGACGCCACCGCTTGGATCAATTTCTCACGGTGCAAGGCTTCTAGCTCGACCGCTCCTGCATGAAAAACGTCCACCGTGTAGCGACGACCCCTTGCCTCGGTGATCGTTCTGGCCAAACAACTGTCTCCACTGGCGCGCCAGATGTTGACGTGAATGCCGTATTTTTTTTCAAAGGGATCAAAAATACCCTTCAGATCCTTCTCCGCTATGGAGGTGTAGATCGTGACACTCCCACCCTCTGCCTTTGCCAAACTCATGAGCTTGGTTGTGCGATCGGGAGAAGCTGTATTAACAACCTCCCAAGTGGATGCGTTTGGAGTGGTGTCCTGTGCCCAAGCCTGGGTCAGGCAACTTTGCACAACAAAGGCCCCGAGGAGCGTGGTCCCCGCGCACAGGGTTCGAAGGGATTGCTTGAGAGAGATCAAAACAGCACTCCTTGGAGAATCAAACACCACCGCGGTGGCTGAAAATCTCGTCGTACAAACGACTCCACTTCGCGTTGTCATCCAACGTGACTTTGGGGTCTGCAAACACCAAGGGCATTTTGTTGAGCGTGGAGGGAACTTTGGTGTTGGTGGGAATGAAATCTCTTTTGCTCAAAATGGATTGACCCACTGACAAAATGAAATCTTGGAACAAGACAGCCGCATAAGGATGGGGAGCGTTCTTGTTGACGCCCACCCCATTGGGTCTTGCAATGGTGGGCTCCAGCGCAAACCAATCCATGGGAGCTCCTGCATTTTTCATTTGCTCGACTTTGTAGTTGTACAACGTGAGCGCAATGGGCACCTCGCCTGAAGCCACCAAGTTGGCAAGCAAGGTGTGACCTTTTCTCACGGTCACAGCATTTTTGTTGGCGATTTCTTTGAACAAGGCAACGCCCTTGTCGTAGCCCATTTGGGTCACTGTACCCGCCAACCAATCGTCGTCATTGGCTTCAACGGCCAATTTGCCCTTCCATTTGGGATCCAAAAGATCGTTATAGGATTTGGGTAGATCTGCTTTTTTCAGCACTTTGGTGTTGTAGGCCAAAGTGAAAATATTGAGCCTTGAAGCAATCCATTCACGGTGCGGCAAAATGGCTGCGGGGATCAAGTCCGCCAAATAGGGGGACATGCACACTTGCAAAATATGTTCGCGGTGCAAGGCCTCCATCTCGGGACCGTTGGTGTCGATCAAATCCACTTCGTTTTTGTTGGCTTTGGATTCGAGCACGACCCGCTGCAAAATGTTTTCAGAGCCGGCGCGCCACACTTTGGTCTTGATGCCATAGCGCTTTTCAAACTCACTGGTGAGTGCACTCATGTCATCCATGGGCATGGAGGAGTAAATGGTGACTGAACCCTCTTTCTTGCCCATCTCTACCAATTTATTCAAGCGATCAGGACCAATCAACGCAGAGGCGACTCCGGTGGGCAAGCCAGCCTGTGCTGGGGTAGGGGTTTGAGCCCAAAGGGGAGTAAGAGCTGCTGGCGCCAGGCAAGCACCCAACGCCATTGAGCCCGATTGGATGACACGCCTGCGAGAAATAGTTTGCTTCATTGAAATGCTCTCAAAGAATCACCACACAACCCCCAATGACTGAATGGACATGTTGAGTGGGTAAAAACAATACATCAAATCCTAAACGATAAAGGGCTTGTGGCACATGGCCCCAAGCCCCCTTTGCGAACGTTAACTAAGCAATCAAGTCAACGCGGGCAAGGTGGCCAACTCATTTTCGTAAGCCTCTTGCATTTTAGGGGTCAAACCGTGCTCGGACAATGCATTGGCAAAGCGGTCACGCACCAACTGGCTCTCATCGGCGTAGTCAATTTGGTCTCCACCCACGCGGCGGCTAATCCAAGCTTTGGGCACGCCTTGAGCATTTCTCACTGACACCACCTCGTGCTTGAAGGCCAAGTAACGAGCAGGCGTGGTGCCTGTGTTGAAGTGCTGGTGGAACCACATATTGGGGGGAACGATCATGGAGCCCACTTGCCAATCGTATTGACGGGGCTCTTCGCCCTCGGGCCACATCAAGCTGTAGCCTTCTCCACTCAAGATGATCACGTGTGCGCCAGGACCATGGCAATGTGCCTTTTTGTAAGTGCCCACAGGGAATTGAGAGATGTGGCTGTTCATGGAACCGCGTGCCATGTTGAACCGAATGTGTCCGCCTCCAGCTCCGCGCTCTTTGGCGCTGATCAAAGGCAAATTCACCGCATCGGCAACAAAATTGGTTTCAAGCAACAAGCCCTTTTGCTCGCCTTGGCCGCTGAAGTAATCAGGCTCGCCGTTGAAGCGATTGGCAAAGTCGTGCTTGGTGTTGAAGACGAATTCCAAGTCCTCGTACAAATTGATGACGGGAGGACCGTTGGTCACGGCAACATAACGAGCTGCATCTTTGCCAGAGCCGTTGAAGTGCTGGTGCCAGCAATTCAAAGGAATCGCAAACAAAGCACCCGCTTGCCACTCAAAAGTGATGCGATGACCTTCGTCATTCCAAACGGTGGTGGAGCCACGTCCAGACAACACATAAATCATCTCCTCAAAGAGTTGTCTTTGGGGTTCGAGTTGTTTGCCCGGCGCGATCTCCATCACGTAACAATCGTTGGAGGTTCTGGAAGCCTCATGATTGATGAAAACACCCTTGCCCCCACGTCTGGCCCATGGCTTCACGTCCACTGTGTTTAAACTGGGCACATAGTGTGCACTGATGATATCCAGGCCCTCTGCCTTGACCCAACGGGTGTAAGGTGTTTCCTTTTCAGTGGCAAACTTTTGCGCCAGGTCTTCCGATACTAATGCGTTTTTACTCATGGAATGATGTGTCCAACAGGTTCAATAGGGGTTAAAGGGGAATTAAGCTTTGCTTTTGAGGTACTTCAAAATCGCTTGTGCATCCAAAGTGATCGATGGATCGTACTCAGGCGCATTGTCCAGTTGCTCCATGTCGTTCAAGCCGCAGTACTTGAAGATGCGGTTGGTTGAAGAGATGAGGCGCACGGGGTGATTGGGGTCTGAGTTGAAGTGCTGGTGAATGGTATTTGGTGGAATGTAGATCACATCGCCTGCTTCCCACTCATAGCGCTTGATCTCGTCTTGGGGTTTCCAGTGGTAGGTGTCTGTGATTTCAACATCACAATCTTGGTGCAAGTCGTATCCCTTGCCCTCTAAGACGTACACACACTCTTCAGCCAAGTGGCGGTGACGACCTGAATGTGATCCAGCAGGAATGATCTGCATGTATGCATCCACGGTCTCAATGCGTGTGTTCATTTGCTCATTGATCAAATGCTTGAGCAAGCCCTGGCGAGCCATCTCCCAAGGCATATCGCTTGGGTGAATGACTTTCTTTCTCTTTGAGTTTCTGGCGGGTGCTTGCTCAGCATCGTCCAATAGACCTTGGTAGTAAGCACCTTGGGCTGAGCCCTCTAGCCATGATTTTGATTCGTCCCATGCCATATCAATACCCTCCTTCAGGGTGGTTCAAGTTGTCTTCGAGTTGTCTTGCTTTAAAGCCCTCTCCGCCAGGTGCTGGCTCGCTTGGGCGAGGTTCCACTTGGTGTTGGAAGAGCATGTTCATGAACATGTACATGGGCTTTGTTTTGATCACCAAAGCACGAGCAGGACGCTCGTTGCTGGCGTTAAAGTGTTGGTGAACGCAGTTGTTGTGAACAATGGCAACATCGCCTGCCTTCCAGTCGTAGCGAATGCCGTCGTGAACTTCGTAGCCCGTGCCATCCAAAATGTAGAAGGCGGCTTCGTTCACGTGACCGTGCTTTTGTGAGTGACCGCCTGGGCCGTACTCTTCCAAATGCATGTGGAAGGTTTGGGTAATGCCGTCCTTGGGCTCCACATAGTGGCGGCTAAAGGCCTGGGGACCATCGCTGAATTTGATATCACGGCCTTTTCTCACGCGAGGCATGGCGCGCAAACGCACGAGCTCGTCTTTGAGGTTGTAAGGACCCGCAATCGCGCGCACAAAAGTGCGATCTTTCTTGCTGTGGTAATGCGATTCATTGGGCACGTAGTCCGCTGAATTGGTTTCAATCGTTTTGACAGTCATGTTTAAACCTTGGTGGATAAATAAAGAGAAAAAAGAAAGGAAGCTCTCAATTGCGTGTGGTCTTGAAAATCACACAATTGTGCGGATCAAAATGCAAGTGAATGGTGTGCCCAACGGGCGTTTTGTGGCTGGGGTGAACGCGGGCCAAGATCACTTTCTCGCCCAACTTGACTTGGAAATCTAGCACTTCACCCAAGAAGATTTTTTGATCCACCAAACCGTTGAAGCGGTTGTTGTGAGGCACTTGAGGAGTTTCATCGCTCAAATGCACGTTCTCAGGGCGAACGCAAATTTGCACCGCGTCTCCAACCTGACTGGTGGGATCAAAGGGCACTTGAACCACACCAATTTCGCTCTCAAGCGTCATCAAATTGTCTCCCGCGTGAATGGCGGTGATGCTTGCGTTGATGAAATTGATGGCGCCCACGAAATCCGCGACAAAGGTGTTTTTGGGTGTTTCGTAGATCTCACGGGGAGTCCCGCGCTGCACAATGCGGCCTTGAGACATGACCGCAATCTCGTGGGAGAGCGCCAAGGCTTCAGCTTGGTCGTGGGTCACGTAGATGGTGGTGATATCGAGTTCGCGTTGGATCTTTTTAACCTCAAAGCGCATCTTCTCTCTGAGCTTGGCATCCAAGTTGGAGAGCGGCTCATCGAGGAGCAAGAGTTGGGGCTCCATCACCAAGGCACGGGCCAAGGCAAGACGCTGCTGCTGACCGCCCGACAAACGGGTGGCGTCGCGGTCGTGGTATTGAGCCAACTCCACGGACTCGAGCACGCGCATCACACGCTCTTTGATCTCGCCGGGGGAGAATTTCTTTTGCCCCACTTCCATGGGAAAACTTGCGTTTTGGAACACCGTCATGTGAGGCCAAATCGCGTAAGACTGGAACACCATACCAAAGCCACGCTTGTTGGGGGGTGTAAAGACGTTTTGCTCAGAACTAAAGAGCGTTCTGCCACTCACCTCGATCACGCCTTGGGTTGGCTTTTCAAGACCCGCAATGGATCTGAGGGTTGTGGTTTTTCCACATCCGCTGGGACCCAAGAGGGTGAAGAGCTTGCCCTTGGGCACTTCAAAGGACACGTCCTTGGCGGCTTGCACCACCACCCCTTTGTCGCTCACATATTCGGTATGAAGACCAATGACTTTTAGCACGACTTACTTTCCTTTTGACAATTCAAACAAAGCGACACGACACAAAACCGTGCAACGCTTTAAGAAACTTCCTTGACACCGAAACGCTTTCCAATGGCTTGGGCGATGACCACCAAAACCAAGAGCATCAAGATGAACAGCACCGACAAAGCAGACAATTCAACGTATTGACCGTTTTCCCACAACTCCCAAATCACAATGGAGATCACTTCCTTGCCGGGGCTGTAGAGCAAAATGGAACTGGAGAGCTCACGCACACAGACAATCAAGACGTAGATCCAACCCGCCAACATGCCAGGTTTTAAGAGAGGCAAAATGACGCGTGTGAAAACCGTGAGCCATCCCGCACCACTCATGCCAGCGGAATCTTCCAAATCCTTGTGGATTTGAATCATGGACGTTGTGTTGTACCTCAAGCCGTAGGGCATGAACCGGGTCACGTAGGCAAGCAAAATGATCCAAAACGTGCCGTAAATCCCAATGTCAAAGGTCAGGTAAAAAATCATGATCGACACACCCAGCACCAGACCTGGGAAGACCATGGGCAAAGAGGCCATGTTGTCGAGCAACCATCTCCCAGGGATCTTGGTCTTCACAACCACCCAGCACACCACAGCAGACAAGAGCATCACAATCGTTGCACAAGCCACTGCCATCCACAAACTGTTGAAGACCGCATTCAAAATGTCGCTAGAACCCAATACGTAGCGGTACCCATCCAGCGTCAAGTGGTTCAAGGCTTCCATTGAGGGAGGCGCATAGAATTTTTGCAAGGAGGACCACAAGAGCACAAAGAAAGGCAACACCACAATCAACAAGAAGTAGACGATGAAGATGCCCGTTGTGAGGATTCTCCAGTTTCCCAAATCAATGCTCCTGGGCCTAAAGCCTTTGCCCGTGACGGTCACGTACTTGCTGCCTGAGGCAGAGATGCGAGCTTGAATGTAGATGCCACCTGAGGTGATGACCAGCAGCAGCACAGAGAACGCCGAGGCCAGACCCAATTGACTGGGGAACTGGTGAATGGCCTCGTAGATGGCAGAGGTGAAGACCTGAATGCCAGCGGGCAAACCCAACAAAGCAGGCACCTCAAAGGATTCAATGGCCCGCACAAAGAGCGTCAACACGGTGGCCACAATCGCTGGAAAGGCAAGCCTCAATGTGATGCGCCAAAGGGTTTTCAAAACACTCGATCCGCTCATCACCGCAGACTCTTCAAGCGAGGGGTCCATGGCCTTGAATGAGGCAGACATCAATAAAAACGCCATCGGCGAATAGTGCAAACCATCCACCCAAATCATGCCCCACATGGAGTAGATGTTGAAGGGTGGGTTTTCAAAACCAAACCAAGATTGAGCCACCATGTTCAAGAGGCCAATCTTGGGACTTGCAAGCATGATCCAAGCAATGGAGAACAAAATGCTGGGGATGATCAAAGGAATGATGGAGAGCGCATAGAACAATCGGCGCATGGGCGTGTTCGTTCTCTCATTCATCCATGCCAAGGCGGTTCCGATGGTGAAGGCCACAACCGAGGCGCCCAAGGCAAACTGAACTGAGTTGCCCAAGGTTTTGATGGTCTCGGGATCGGTGTAGGCGGTGATGTAGTTGCTGAGCGTGAAAGTAGAAGGCGCATCGGCAGTTTCCGGCGTTAAAAAACTCTGCCAAACCATGAAGCCAAAGGGCACCAAGGCCAAAAAGCCCACCACCACCAAACAAACGCCAATCACCAACCACTTGGGATCGAGGCCAACTTTGAGGTGCTCAAGGGGCGCAGGGGCAACCGGAGTTTGCACTAGGAGTTCTCCAAATAAACGTTCACAGAAACATTGTAGAGCCAGACCTCATTTGGGAGCGGTCTACAGTCGAAATTTATTGTTCTTACATGCAGAACATTGATCCGCATATAGGCACAAGGGATATTAGGCTTGATTCCTAATTTTGTGTCAATAGCGAAAAATACGG
>CAIKYO010000058.1 GCA_903831655.1 uncultured Burkholderiales bacterium | reverse complement strand
GCTATCGCAAGCCCAAGTGTGGTGGCTTGGGAAGTGCCAAAAGCCCATGTCTCTTTTCAATGGATCGCTGTCCAAGTGGAAGATTTGACAATTGGGGTTGGGTTCAACTTTGGAGACAATCCAGGGGACATCGACATCAATGAGCACGATCACATCGGCTTCATTGACCAAAGAATTTCTTCGGTAGCCAATGTGACAGTCGTGATCGCCAGGGAAATTCATGTAGTGCGGATTGACCTCGCACACGGCTACTCCTAAATGGTCCACGATTTGGACAAGCGCTTTCACAGATTCTTGATTGCGACCTAAGTAAGTGGTAATGATCAAGGGCCTTTGCGCATGTGACAAGGTCTTGGCGAGAAGAGATAGGTCCTCCATTCCCAGGCTTGGTAGCTCAGCAGAAGCCCATGTGTTCAAAGCCTTGGGGTTATGTTTTGCACGCCCTTCCCACAATTCACGTGTGCCCGTGATGTAGACAGGGCCTTGGGGGAGGGAAGATGCGATTTGGTGTCCTCGCATCAACACCTCTTCCATCATTTCTGGCGATCTCGCTTCGTAGCACCACTTCATGTATTGAGAGACGATCTCATGCTGTCGGGAAGTGTCTTGTGTGTAGTGGATGAATTCGCTTCGTGCGCCCACTTGGTCACCAGAGACTGAGGTTGGCGACAAGCCGGCCACAATGATGGCTGGTACCCTAGCTCTTGCAGCATTGTGCACGCTGCATCCCAAATTTTGTGTGCCCACATCCACATGGACCAAGACCATTTGCGCTTGATGGGTGATCATGGCGTAACCATGTGCAGCGCTCAACGCGGTCATCTCGTGAGGGCAGATAATGACCTGTGGCATGGCTTGTCCAGTTGCATGAAGCTCTGCAAATGCCTCAATGAATGCAGGGTGATCGCTGCCCAAGTTGGTGAAAATATATTTAATGTTGAGTTGCGTTGCCAGGCGAAGCAAGCGATTAGCCGCCGTTAAATTGGAGCCAAGTTCCGAGGATTCCATGTTTCAAAAACCTTTATAAACCGATGAGCCACGATTCCTAGTAATGTACTGTTTCACAGCTCTTTTACCATCTAGGGTAAGTCACATTGATTTATCAAGCTGAGCTTGAATAATGGGTTAAAAATTGGAGTAAGCCAAGGTACACCCCTTTTTTAATCCTCCAATCCTTGTCGCAACTTTTACACATGATCCAAGAATGATGTCAATTCGCATTCAAAAAATCCAGTCCTTGCTTTTCGCTTGGCTTTTGGCGCTGAGTATCGTGTCGCCCTCATTGGCCCAAAGTAACTATCCCAATAAGCCCGTTAGAGTGATTTTGCCTTTTTTAGGAGGTGGCGCGTTGGATCAAATGGCCCGAATCGTCTCCGACAACTTGACGAATCGATTGAATCAGTCCTTTTTCGTGGATGTGAAGGCGGGTGCAGGTGGTGTCATTGGTGCTGATTTTGTGGCGAAGGCTCCGTCCGATGGTTATACCTTGCTCTTTAGCGTACAAGCACCCCTCACTGCTGCACCGTATTTGAATAAGCAATTACCCTATGATGGGTTGAATGCCTTCTCCCCAGTTTCCGTGGTAACTGAGGCGCCCAATGTGCTCATTGCTTGGCCTGGCGTTTCATTTCGAACGGTGCAAGAGTTTTTGACAGTGGCGCGTTCAGCACCCAACAAACTCAGCTTTGCCTCACAGGGGCAGGGGACCACGGGCCACATCACAGGCGCCATGATTGACCAAGCCGCAGGAACTCAGTTGCTCCACATTCCCTACAAGGGCTTTCCTCCGATGCTCACTGATTTGGAGACTGGACGAGTTGATATGATGTTTGCGGACTCAATCAATGCCATTCCAAGAATCAAAAGCAAAGAGTTGGTGGCCATTGCCGTTGCTTCGGATCGCCGAATTGCAGCCATTCCTGAGGTACCCACTTTTGCTGAGTCAGGTTTGGTCAATATCGTCTCCGGTCCCATGTTTGGTTTGTATGCGCCATCTGGAACCCCGTCAGAGATATTGAACAAATTACATGCTGAAATTCAAATCATCTTGAAAACGCCAGCGGTCTCCAAAACGCTCAAAGATTTGGGCGTTGAGGTGCGTGGATATTCTCCAGAGGAATCCATCAAAGTGTTGCGCGCAGAATCGATCCGAACCAGAGATGCGATCAAGGCCACTGGCATTCAGCCCAATTAGCTTTTTTTCACGGTACACAACAGTTTTGCATTTCTTTTGAGTATTTATTAAAGGAGCCTTTTCTGATGAAAAGTAAATCTTGGCTGATGCGGTTTTTTACCTTTCTTTGCCTCTTGGGTTTCGTAACCTTTTTGGGGCAAGCGAAAGCGCAACTTGCTTCTTCAATCACTTATCCCGACAAACCCGTTCGCTTGGTCGTGCCTTTTCCTCCAGGAGGTGGCGCTGATAATTTGGCCAGGACGGTGGTGCCCAAAGCAGCGCAAATCTTGGGACAATCCATCTTCATTGACAACAAACCCGGAGCCGGGGGCAATGTAGGCGCAGAAATGGTGGCTCATGCCTCACCCGACGGTTACACCTTGCTTTATGGAACCAATGGGACCCACGGAACCAATCAAGCCTTGTATTCAAAGACAGGTTTTGACCCATTCAAAGATTTTGCTCCCGTTACCCGTTTAACCACCATTCCCGCTATGCTGGTTGTCAATCCTAGCATGGGGGTCAATAGCGTCAAGGAATTGATCGCCTTTGTCAAAGCCAATCCAGGTAAGGTGAGCTTCGCTTCTGCAGGAAATGGGACGACCTCGCACATGGCGGGCATGCAGTTCAAGAGCATGACGGGTTTAGACATCGTGCACGTGCCCTACAAAGGCGGAGGTCCGGCCCTCATGGGGGTGGTTGGAGGTGAAGTTCAAATGACCATTGATTTGATGGCCAATGTGTTCTCTCAAGTCAAGGCAGGAAAGCTCAAGGGCTTGGCTGTCACCACCATCAACCGAGTTAACATGGTTCCAGACGTTCCCACCTTGGATGAGTCCGGTGTGAGTGGCTTTGACATGGCCGCCACCGATGGTCTTTATGCGCCAGCTGGCACACCGCCAGCCGTGATCGATAAGCTCAATAGAGTTTTTAAGCAAGCACTCCTAGACCCCCAAGTCGTTGAGAGCTTGAATGCCAAGGGAGCTTTTCCCTCACCCAGCACACCAGAGGAATTGGCCCGGCACATTGCCAAAGAAATGCCCATGTGGGTTCGTTTGGTCAAAGAGTCTGGCGCCAAGGTTGATTGAAACCATCATTAAATTGGAGACATCATGAATTTGTACGAACAATACCAAGCAAATCCGTCTCTCTTCAATGGCACGCCCAAGCCATTGAGAAGAGAGGTCACGGAAGTTAAAAATTATTTCAAAGCGCTTGAAAATTTCACAAAAGTATTTGCAATTCGTCCAGGTGAGAGAGTTTTATGCTTAACCGATCCGCTATTGGATACGCGAGTCGTGGACGCCGTTACTGGATTGGCCAATGCTAGGGGAGCGACCGTTACACAATTCATGGCTGCAAGCACGACTTTGCCTGGGGTTCCAGATGAGGTGAAGCCATTGATAGAAAAAGCCGACTTTGTCGTCTCAACTTGGTTTTGTTCCATTGAGGATCCCTTTAACGTTGCGATGAGAAAAAAAGGACAAAGATGGGTCAAGATCACGTACTTTAGAGATTTGGATTTGTTGATGACCCCTCAAGCCCGGTTTCCCATTGAATTGGTGGGGGAGATTTTGCGAGCAACAGTCAGAAAAATTCCAGAACATCAGTCTTTCAAGTTTCTTTTCACTGATGATCGAGGCTCGCAATTGGAGATTCCATACACCGCCTCCATGCGGGACGCCATGTTCTCGGGAAACCGTTGGAGGGGAAAAATGTGTGCGGATGAAGATGGGTGTTATGTGCACTATTTGCCAACCCATGGCCCCAATTTTTGGGACAGCACGGCCATGAAAAACGAGGTTAATAAGAACATTCAAATCAATGGCATTCTGTACCCTCAGTGGGCTATCGGCTTTGAAAAACCATTTCAAGAAAAAATAGCGGTTGAACTTAAAGACAACCATGTGACGAGTGTGAGTGGAGAGTCACCCGAT
>CAIKYO010000057.1 GCA_903831655.1 uncultured Burkholderiales bacterium | reverse complement strand
AGTCAGGTTCCCGATCGTGAGATTCGGCTGCTTCGTTAGAAGAGCTTGATAAACCGCATCCTGACTCGGAGCTACAGTCGTGATTCCAGAAGAGATAGAATTTTGAACTGCTGCTGACTGTGCGCGAGCAACGGTCAAGTATTCGTTTGTGCCTTCGGCAATATCGCTAGTCGTGAGTACGACAACGCCGACCTGTCCGTTTACGGAGCTGACGTCGTTAGTGTTTGGTACCTTTTCCCAACCAGTAGATCCAAAAAGAGCCCAGTCGCCCACAGCCCAAGACGTGATTCCATCTAAGTTAGTGTTACCAGCTACTGTGACTACGTAAAAATATCCAGGAGAACCTACTCCAGATTGGAGCATAGGCACGTTTGTGCTAGCATTCCACGTGCCCTGGAAGATAAGACTACCAGTGCCGATTTTTCTGGGAGTAAGATCGGTAGAGGACTGAATGTATAGATCTTCGCCGTCCGTGAACAGCTGCAGGGTATCTACATCAACTTGGTTAAGACCTTCGGGATTATAGTTTGAGAAAACCCCAAGTCTCTCTAAAATAAATTTTTTGTCCTGAAGCATATCCCTACTTACTAAAAAACCCCAGCCAGCCTATGGCCGACTGGGGCTCGATTTCCAGTGAGACCGTTTTAAGGTCAGCCTAGAGAGTCAAATTAAGCTCCGTCGTCGATCTTAGCAGCACCGTTCGTCTCGGCATCTCCGCCTTGAGCCAGACCGTACTCATCTTGACCGATCATACCGATAATATCGATACGAAGATCGGAAACGCCACGAGCAGCTGCTCCTGACGACCAACCCAACACTCGACATCCATCAGCTTGGAAAATGCGCTGATTGGTTTGTCGATCTAAAATAGCAACGCTGAAGTCTTCTTCGTTCAGTAAGTTCTTGAGCAAGGTAGCATCAGCAACCTTATAAGGACCGGCGTTGATAACGCGATATCCGGTGAGAGACATGCGAACCGCATCCTGGTCCACAGGAGTGATTTCGCCGGGGCTATACCGGCCCAAGATGAAGTTGGGCACCTTAGCTTGGTTGATAGACCAGCTGCAGTTAGAGAAAAGACCAACAACGTTACCGTTGATGAGTACTTTCGCCCGCGCTCCCGTAAAAATTTGTGCTTGTCCCATTATTTACTCCTTACTGATTCGCCGTCTGCGAGACTTGACTGATGTTGAATTGGATCGGCACGAAGTAAATCAAGCCAGCAAGCTTAACTTCAACGTAGATCTGCAATGCTCCGCCGACCAATTTGACAGAGGCGTTCTTGAAACCTCGCGGGGCATCATCGCTAGGAGCGATAAAGCGCAGGCGAAGGAAGTTGAACATTTCCGATTCCAAGAAAGCCAGAGCAGCTTGCGCCGAGATATCGGCGACGCTTTGACCGACAATCGTATTGTCGAAATCTTGGATCAAGGTCAAGGCCATCAAGTCCGCGACATACACAGCTTGCAAGCTGTTGTACACAAAGTTATTGTCAGCGCTGTAGGTCAACTGATCGCTCACCCATCGATAACCACCGGTAGTGACAGATTCGAGGATCAACAAGCCAGCTTCAAGCGCATTTACGCGATCGCCAGGACGCTGAGGGTTGAAATCAGGCTTTGGCAAGATTCCGCTGATATTCGCGTATTTCTTGACGATACCCTTGTACCCAGCAGCAGCTTGCATACCAGCAGCCACAACCGCAGCCATCCAAGGCTGGAAGGTTTGGATGCCGTTGCTGCCTAAAGCCATGATCTCTTGGAAGCACAGACCTACACGGAAAGAACTCAGAGAGCCAGAAGCCGCTTTTTGCTGAGCGTAAGTGCCCAGGTAGGAGCAGATCGCCACTCGATTTTGCCGAGACAAAAGTTCCGACATCAAGAGCACGTTCGACTTAACTGCGGCGTTGATCGCGTCAATGCTGTAAGTCGAGCTGGAATCAGTCAGGCCCAGCGGAATGTCCAACGATGCGTCTTGAGAAGCGAGCGGAACCATGAAGTTCGTGGTGATGGCTTCGCAAGCATCGATCGCATCAGACCATTCCGCAGAAGTACTGCCAGCCTTAGTGCCGCCGGACAAGAATTGAGGGGCGCTGGTAACTTCAGGAAGGCCGGATTGAGTGCCGGTTGCCAAAGTCATAGTCGCCAATCCACCGCCGGAAGTATTGGCAGCGAACTGAACTGCGTCATTTTTGAGTCGCGCAGGCTGATAACCTTCGCTGCTCGACAGTTT
>CAIKYO010000056.1 GCA_903831655.1 uncultured Burkholderiales bacterium | reverse complement strand
GCCATGAACAAGATTCGCAAAGGCGACGAAGTGGTCGTTCTCGCAGGACGAGACAAGGGTAAGCGCGGCAAAGTGGTCTTGAGAAAAGACGAAGAGCACTTGGTGGTTGAGGGCGTGAATTTGGTGAAAAAGCACACCAAGCCCAATCCAATGGCCGGTACCACGGGTGGAATTGTTGAAAAGACAATGCCCATTCATCAATCCAATGTTGCTATTTTTAATGCACAAACTGGCAAAGCCGATCGCGTGGGCATCAAGTTGCTCGCAGACGGTAAAAAAGTTCGTGTCTTTAAGTCCAGCGGCGAAGAAATCAAGGTGGCATGATCATGGCACGTTTACAACAATTTTATCGTGAGAAGCTGGTGCCTGAATTGATCGCCAAATTTGGCTATCAGTCACCCATGCAAGTTCCAAGATTGACCAAGATCACCCTCAACATGGGTGTGAGCGAGGCTGTGGCTGATAAGAAGGTCATGGACAGCGCGGTGGGTGATTTGACCAAGATCGCAGGACAAAAGCCTGTGGTTACGGTTGCGAAAAAAGCGATTGCTGGTTTCAAAATCCGTGAAGGTCAAGCCATTGGTTGCATGGTGACCTTGCGTGGCATTCACATGTATGAGTTCTTAGACCGTTTTGTCACGGTTGCGCTCCCCAGGGTGCGTGACTTCCGTGGTATTTCTGGTCGCGCTTTTGACGGCCGTGGTAACTACAACATCGGTGTCAAAGAGCAGATCATTTTCCCTGAGATCGAGTACGACAAGGTTGATGCCTTGCGCGGTCTCAATATCAGCATCACCACAACGGCCAAGACAGACGAAGAGTGCAAAGCTCTTTTGACTGGTTTCCGTTTCCCGTTTAAGAACTGAGGTGTCACGTGGCTAAAGTAGCTTTGATCGAGCGAGAGCTCAAGCGTGAGAAGTTGGTGGCGAAATACGCCAAGAAATATGCTGAATTGAAAGCAATTTCTAACAACGCAAAATTGTCTGACGATGAGCGCATGGCAGCTCGCTTGGAACTGCAAAAGTTTCCTCGCAACGCATACCCCACTCGTCAGCGTAACCGTTGCGAAATCACGGGTCGTCCTCGCGGAACATTCCGCCAGTTTGGTTTAGGTCGCGCCAAGGTGCGGGAAATGGCCTTCAGTGGCAACATTCCCGGTATCACCAAGGCCAGTTGGTAATTTAGGCAGGAGTAATTCAACATGAGCATGAGTGACCCAATTGCCGATTTGCTAACCCGAATTCGCAACGCACAAATGGTGGCAAAGCCCACAGTGTCTGTTCCTTCATCCAAAGTGAAGGTGGCCATTGTTCAGGTTTTGAAAGAGGAAGGCTACATTGATGGCTTTCACGTAACAACGGAGTCAGGTAAGTCTGAACTTCAAATTGAGCTCAAGTATTACGCAGGTCGTCCTGTGATTGAGCGCATCGAGCGCGTTAGCCGTCCCGGCCTTCGCGTGTACAAAGGTCATGACGCCATTCCTCACGTGATGAATGGTTTGGGTGTTGCCATTGTGACAACCCCCAAGGGCGTGATGACAGATCGCAAAGCTCGCGCAACCGGTGTCGGTGGCGAAGTCCTTTGTTACGTTGCATAAGGCCAGGAGAAAACCATGTCCCGAGTAGGAAAAATGCCTGTCGCCATTCCCCAAGGAGTGGATGTGACGATTGCGGCTGACAAAATTAGCGTCAAAGGCGCTGGCGGCACTTTGAGTGTGGCCAGTAGCTTGGTGGTCAAAGTGGTCAATGAAAATGGTCACATGACTTTCGTGCCTGCAGACGAGTCCAGAGAAGCCAATGCCATGAGTGGCACACTTCGCCAGTTGGTCAACAACATGGTGATTGGTGTGACCAAGGGCTTTGAGAAAAAGCTCACTTTGGTGGGTGTGGGCTACAAAGCAGCAGCACAAGGCAACAAATTGAATTTGGCAGTGGGTTATTCACACCCCGTCAACATCGACATGCCTGCTGGGATCAAGGTGGAAACGCCTACTCCCACAGAGATTTTGATCAAAGGTGCAGACCGTCAACGCGTGGGCCAAGTGTCTGCCGAGATTCGTGCCGTGCGTCCTCCCGAGCCCTACAAAGGCAAGGGCATCCGTTATTCGGATGAGAAGATCACGATCAAAGAGACCAAGAAGAAATAAGGAGCTGCACCATGATGTCCAAAAAAGAGCAGCGTATTCGTCGTTCACGTCAGACACGCATTCGCATTGCCACACAAGGCGTGGCTCGTTTGACGGTGAATCGCACCAACTTACACATTTATGCAACCGTGATCTCTGGCGATGGCCACAAAGTGATCGCGACAGCATCTACAGTCGAGCCCGAAATTCGCAAGAGTTTGGGTGCAACTGGCAAGGGCGGAAACGCTCATGCAGCCCAATTGATTGGTACGCGCATTGCTGAGAAAGCAAAAGCAGCGGGTGTCGAAAAGGTGGCCTTCGATCGTGCAGGTTTTGCCTATCATGGTCGCGTTAAAGCGTTGGCCGAGGCGGCCCGCGAAGCTGGCTTGCAGTTTTAAGAGAATCGGAATAAATCATGGCAAAAGTTCAAGCTAAAGTGCAAGACGACGCCCGCGACGATGGCATGCGCGAGAAGATGATTGCGGTCAACCGCGTCACCAAGGTGGTCAAGGGTGGTCGTATTTTGGCCTTCGCCGCGTTGACCGTGGTTGGAGACGGAGACGGCCGCGTGGGTATGGGCAAAGGCAAATCTAAAGAGGTGCCTGCTGCTGTTCAAAAGGCCATGGAAGAGGCCCGCAGAAACATGATGAAAGTGTCTTTGCGCAATGGCTCTATTCATCACAACGTCACTGGACACCACGGTGCAGCAGTCGTCATGATGGCGCCAGCCCCCAAGGGTACCGGCATCATTGCGGGTGGTCCAATGCGCGCTGTGTTCGAAGTGATGGGCATTACTGACATCGTGGCCAAGAGCCATGGTTCATCAAACCCCTACAACATGGTTCGCGCAACACTCGATGCGTTGACCAAATCAACAACTCCTTCAGAGGTTGCAGCCAAGCGTGGCAAGACCGTTGAAGACCTTTTTGTATAAGACCAGGAGCACAACATGACAACTGCTTCAAGCACACAAAAAGTCAAAGTACAACTCGTTCGCAGCCCCATTGGAACCAAAGAAAGTCACCGTGCCACAGTGCGTGGTTTGGGACTTCGTGGTGTCAATAGCGTTAAAGAATTAGAAGACACGCCCGCTGTTCGCGGCATGATCAACAAGATCAGTTATCTGGTCAAAGTGCTCTAAAAGGGACAAGAACATGGAACTCAATAGCATCAAGCCAGCCGATGGCGCCAAGCACGCCAAGCGTCGCGTGGGTCGTGGTATCGGCTCAGGTCTGGGTAAGACAGCGGGTCGCGGTCACAAGGGACAAAAGTCTCGTGCCGGTGGCTACCACAAAGTGGGTTTTGAGGGCGGTCAAATGCCTTTGCAACGTCGCTTGCCCAAGCGTGGCTTTAAGTCACACTTGCTACAGTACAACGATGAAATCACTTTGGCTCAATTGGATGCACTCCATGTGACAGAAGTTGATTTGTTGACTTTGAAGCAAATGGGTGTGGTCTCTGAGAAGATCAAAGTGGTGAAGGTCATCAAAACAGGTGAAATCACCAAGGCTGTCAAAGTGACAGGTATTGGAGCCACTGCAGGTGCTAAAGCGGCAATTGAAGCTGCTGGCGGCTCTGTAGCTTAATATTGATTAGGACGAGATCTTGGCCACTTCACCCACATTAGCAAAACAAGACAAGTACGGCGACTTGCGTCGTCGCTTGATCTTTTTATTGTTGGGCTTGGTGGTGTACCGCATTGGCGCTCACATTCCCGTACCGGGCATTGATCCCAATGCGTTGCAACAACTCTTTAATGGCCAGCAGGGTGGCATTTTGAGCTTGTTTAACATGTTCTCGGGTGGAGCGCTTTCAAGGTTCACAATTTTTGCGTTGGGCATCATGCCCTACATTTCAGCCTCGATCATCATGCAGCTCTTGACGTATGTCTTGCCCAGCATGGAGCAGTTGAAAAAAGAAGGTGAATCGGGTCGCAGAAAGATCACGCAGTACACGCGTTACGGAACGCTTGGCCTTGCATTGTTCCAGTCCATGGGCATTGCCCTGGCGCTTGAGTCTTCTGCGGGTTTGGTGTTGGTGCCTGGATTCGGATTCAGGATCACAGCGATGGTCAGTTTGACCGCTGGTACGATGTTTTTGATGTGGTTGGGCGAGCAAATCACTGAGCGTGGTTTGGGCAACGGCATCTCGATTTTGATTTTTGCAGGTATTGCAGCAGGATTGCCCAATGCGTTGGGGGGTCTTTTGGAGTTGGTCAGAAATTAGTGGGCACAGTGTTGCATGCATGTGCTACCTTGCACATATTCACTTACCACAGTTGTATTTGG
>CAIKYO010000055.1 GCA_903831655.1 uncultured Burkholderiales bacterium | reverse complement strand
TGGCCAGCCTATGAGCAAGAGCTAAAGAGAAATAAGGTGGAATACCAAGCGTTCACGTATCCTGAAACCCAACATGGTTTCCACAACAATTCAACGCCACGGTACAACGAGCAAGCTGCAAAACTATCTTGGGAAAGAACGATTGAACACTTCAAGAAACATCTAAGTTGAATTTGTTAAATCAAATTAGACCAAAGTCTTTAGCTTATGCCTTTCCCATCAAAACATCTGGAAGAATGGTCACAATTTGCGGAAACGCTGTAATTAAAACAATACAAACCACCACGCAAGCGAAAAATGGAATGGCTGCCTTTGCAATGGTGTTCGAATCCTTTCCAGTCATGTTTTGTAGAACAAAAAGATTGAACCCTACTGGAGGCGTCACTTCAGCAATTTCAACGAGCAGCACAATAAATATTCCAAACCAAATCAAATCAAAGCCCGCTTTTTGAATCATGGGGAGAACGACTGCACTGGTTAAAACAATCATACTGATGCCATCAAGAGCAGTTCCCAAGATAATGTAGACAAAAGTCAATACAGCAATCAAAGCATAAGGGGAGAGATGCATGTGATCAACCCATTCGGCCAGCTCTCTTGGAATACCCGTGAAGGCCATGGTTTTTGTCAAAAAAGCAGCTCCGGCCAAAATGAACATGATCATGCTACTCGTGCGCATGGTCCCCATCAAACCATCCTTAAATGCTTGCCAAGTCAGAGATTTACTCCAATAAGCCAGGGCAAGAGAGCCCAACACGCCGTATGCGGCACATTCAGTGGCTGTCGCATATCCTGCGATCAAAACCCAAACGATGAACAAAATCAACACACTGCAAGGAATTAATTTTTCACTCTTTTTAATTTTTTCCAAGAATGTAGTTGGTGCATCCTTTGGTGGAACCAAATCTGGGTGCTTCAAACTCCACCACATGATGTAACCCGAAAAAAGCCCCATCAATAAAAATCCAGGTAGAAATCCTGCTAAGAAAATTCTGATGATCGAAGCATCAGCAGCGACGGCGTAGACAACCATCGTGATGGATGGTGGAATTAAAATACCCAGAGTTCCTGCAGTAGCCAAAGACCCTAAAATCATTTTTTCATCATAGCCACGCTTTAAAAGCTCTGGCAAGGCAACTTTGCTAATGGTTGCACAGGTTGCGGCCGATGATCCAGAAACGGATCCAAAAATACCGCAACCCAGTATGGTGGTGTGCATAAGTCGGCCAGGAATGCGGTTCAGCCAAGGAGATAAACCTTCAAACATTTCCTCACTGAGTTTTGATCGAAAGAGGATTTCTCCCATCCAGATAAACAACGGAAGGGCTGCCAGCTCCCAGCTTGAATTACTTTCCCAAAAGGAGGAAAAGAGATTGTTGCCTGGAGAAGTTGAAGTAAAAAAAGCTTGGCCAACCCAGCCGCAAATGGCCAGTGTCATGGCGATCCAAACACCACCACTCAATAGCAGAAACATTAAAAATAACAGCAATGCGCCAATGGCCAAAGTATCCACTATCACTCCTTAGACATCAGATGAAAAATCCCCAGCAGCATGACGCTCTTCAACTGCAATCACATATGTTGGAGTCTTTCCAAGTAGAACAATGAAAAGCTCATCAACCATGGCAATTAAAAGAAATATGGATCCCAATGCAAAGCTTGATTGAGGAATCCAAATTGAGATGGGCAAAAGACCTTGAGCTTTTTCATTGAAAAGATAGCTTTCATAAGTGAATTTATTTGCCCAATATGCGAGATAGGCCACGCTCAAACAGGCAATCGAAAGACAGAAAAGCTCAAAATATCGCCTTACTTTGGGATTTAATTTTTCCAATATGAGCGTGACTCGAACAAAGTCACCATGCTTAAAAGCATGAGGCATGGCGAAAAAGGAGGCTGCAGCGCAAAACCAAGATACAACATCATTAACGGCGCCGGTT
Source organism: uncultured Burkholderiales bacterium (assembly GCA_903831655.1). Taxonomy (GTDB): domain Bacteria; phylum Pseudomonadota; class Gammaproteobacteria; order Burkholderiales; family Burkholderiaceae_C; genus Limnohabitans. The sequence goes on along the minus strand of CAIKYO010000055.1, from coordinate 10,858 downwards.
CTGACTCCAAACTCCCTCAAAATGCTCTGCCCAACCATGAGAATTGCAATGAGAGCAATAAAGGCAGCACCCAAGGCTCCGCTGTAGATGTACAACCGATCTAAAAAAAGTCTCATGAATATTAAATCTCGATTTACTTTTTATTGAAATTGGCGATCAAAGCTGTTCCATCTTCTCCAGCCTTTTTTTCCCAATCGTTGAGCATGATCTGACCAACTTGTTTGAGATCTGACATCAATTGCGTAGAGGGTTTCATGATTTTCATCCCCTTTTCTGTCAAAGCTTTTAAGTACCAGTCATTCTTCTCTTGACTCAACGCCCATCCTCTGCTCTCAGCTTCGGAGGCAGCTTTTAAAACGGCATCTTGCGATGATTTATCCAAAGCCTCAAAAGCTTTTTGATTCACAATGATGGCGTTTTTGGGTAACCATGCCTGAGTATCGTAAAAATATTTAACGCTTTCGTAGGTTTTTGTGTCATATCCCGTTGACCCTGAACTGATATAACTATTGACAACACCGGTCGCTAATGCTTGAGAAAGTTCTGCAGCTTGAATAGTGACGGGTTGAGCGTTGATCAATTCGGCTATTTTCCCCGTTGCAGGGCTGTAAGCTCTCCATTTAAGCCCCTTCATATCAGATACCGAATTGATTTCTTTGTTGACATAAATGCCTTGGGGTGGCCAAGCCACGGTATAGAGTAACTTGAGTCCTTGATTTTGGAATAGTTTATCCAAAAATGGTTTTTGAACGTTGGCTAACTTTTTCGACTGAGCATAGCTTGTTGCCAAAAAGGGCATTCCATCAATGCCATATATTGGATTTTCATTTTCGAAATTGACAAGCAAAATTTCACCAGCTTGAGCTTGTCCGCTTTGAACAGCACGTTTAATTTCATTGGCTTTGAATAATGAAGCGTTGGCGTGAACATTGATAATGAGTTTGCCACCCGTTGCTTTTTCCACATCTTGTGCGAATTGAATCAAGTTTTCGGTGTGAAAATTGGTGGCGGGATATGCACATGGCAAATCCCATTTGGTTTGCGCAAAGGATGCAGAACAACTTAATAGGGCAATCAAAAAAGAAATGAAACGCGAAACAATGCTCATGCCGAAGCTCCTCATTTAAGTGTCAACATAAATAAATTTAAACTTCTTGAGTACCACTCTCACTCAAGTAGTGTTTTTAAATGATAAGCTAATATTTAATCTTTTTTTGATTTTTTAATCAAGATTCTCACTTTTATTTGATTCAAACATGAACTCGCAAAACGAACCCGAAACTATTAAAAAATGGCAATTTTGGGTTGATCGTGGTGGAACATTTACCGACATTATTGGACGATCCCCCAAAGGAGAGTTAATCACTAGAAAGCTTTTATCTCTCAATCCCGGTCACTACGAGGATGCAACCCTTCAGGGAATTAGAGAAATTTTAACTCTAACTGCAAACGCGCCAATTGATAGCTCTTTGGTTGATTGCGTCAAAATGGGTACTACTGTTGCAACGAACGCACTTTTGGAGAGAAAAGGGCAACGTACTGCGCTTTTGATCACGCAAGGTTATAGAGACGCACTGCGAATCGCTTACCAAAACAGACCAAAGATTTTTGAACGACATATCATCCTGCCTGAGCTTTTGTATGAGACGGTGATCGAAGCCCAAGAACGCATCGACTCGATGGGAAATGTACTTGCTGTGCTCAATGAGAAGGACTTATTTCTCAAGCTCAAAGAAATCAAAGCACAGGGAATCAAAAGCTTGGCAATTGTTTTCATGCATGCCTATGATTATCCTAAGCATGAGCTTTTAGCCTTTGAATTGGCCAATCAGATTGGTTTTGAACAAATCAGCTTAAGCCACAAAGTGGCACCTGTAATCAAATTGATCAGTCGAGGTGACACCACTGTCGTTGATGCATATTTGACTCCTGTTTTAAATCAGTACATTGATAGCGTAAAAGTTCAGATGCCCAATGTAAGGTTGTTGTTCATGCAATCGTCCGGTGGATTGACTCATGCAAATGCGTTTGCAGGTAAGGATGCAATTCTCTCAGGGCCTGCGGGCGGGATTGTGGGCATGTCAAGAACTGCAATGACGGCTGGAGAATCACGCGTCATCGGTTTTGATATGGGTGGAACCTCAACCGATGTAAGTCACTTTGCGGGAGAGTTCGAGCGCGATTACGAAACGCAAGTGGCTGGCGTTCGAATCAGAGCACCCATGATGAGTATTCACACCGTGGCCTCTGGAGGTGGATCGGTTCTTAGCTTTGATGGCCATTCATTTAAAGTTGGACCACAAAGTGCAGGTGCGTATCCAGGTCCAGCTGCCTACGGCAGAGGGGGGCCTCTGACATTGACAGACGCGAATTTACTTTTAGGGAAAATTCAAAAGGATTACTTTCCTAAAGTTTTCGGTGTAAGCGCACAAGAATCATTAAATTTGGAGCCAGTTACTGCTGCCTTTGACGAACTTTCAAGTTTATGCAATCGTTCATCTGTGCAGGTCGCGGAGGGGTTTGTATCCATTGCTGTTGAACAGATGGCCAATGCAATTAAGAAAATCTCCGTTGCCAAAGGTTATGACATCAATAAATATACTCTTCAATGCTTTGGGGGTGCGGGAGGACAACACGCATGCCTAGTTGCCAATGCTCTGGGTATGAAGCGTGTCATGATTCATCCTTACGCAGGACTACTGAGTGCTTTTGGTATGGGCTTGGCTGACCAAAGTGTCATCAAAGAGAAAACGCTTGAATTGCCATTAACTTCATTGAGTTTAAGTGTTGCCAAGTCTGCGTCAGATGAACTCCAAAAGACTGTTTATGAAGAATTGAAATTGCTGATGAACGGTGATGAGAATATTCAATACAAGGTTTATCTCAAAATCAAGTATTTGGGTAGTGATACCAGCCTTCAAGTCATTTTTAGTGATTTAAAAACTATTCAAAAAAACTTTGAAGAAGCATATTTGCAAAGATTTTCATTTTTAATGAAAGACAAATCGCTTGTTATTGAATCCATCAGCACTGAGGGTTTAATAGTAGGTGGTTTTTTGAGTGAAACAATCAGTGATTCATCCCAGCTCTCCAAACGAGTCATCCGGTCGGAGGAGATTGCTGAAAAAGTCAGAATTTATACAGATGGCAGTTGGCATGAGACGCCACTGATTGAGAGAGTAGATCTGTTGCCAGGAGATGTGATTCAAGGCCCACTGCTTATCACAGAGAATTACTCCACAATTGTTGTAGAACCAGGATGGAGTGCAAACGTCAACTCATTGAGACACATCATCCTGACTCGAGATGAGCTTAAAAAACAAGAAAAAATTGAAATTTTGAAATCTGACCCAATTCGGCTTGAGATTTTCAACAATCTCTTTATGAACATTGCCGAACAAATGGGCTTGAGATTACAAAATACAGCTCATTCCGTCAACATCAAAGAAAGGCTTGACTTTAGCTGTGCTATTTTTGATGGAAACGGAAAACTAATTGCAAATGCTCCTCACATGCCAGTTCACTTGGGATCAATGGGCGAGAGTGTAAGGGCTGTGATAGATGCCAACGCTGGGTCCATGCGAGATGGTGATGTGTTTGTATTAAATGACCCCTACCATGGGGGTACCCATCTACCCGATATTACCGTCATCACGCCTTGCTTTATCAAAGAGTTCTCGCAAACCCAACCCTTTTTATATGTTGGCTCGCGCGGTCATCATGCCGATATCGGCGGTACAACGCCTGGCTCAATGCCCGCTTTTTCTAATTGCATTGAGGAGGAGGGCGTGATGATCACCAATTTCAAATTGGTTGATCATGGCGTTTATCAAGAAGATTCAATGTTGAAAATTTTGAACGGAGGAAAATATCCTTGTCGAAATCCTCAACAAAATATGGCTGATCTAAGAGCCCAAATTGCAGCGAACGAGAAAGGAATACAAGAGCTTAAAAAAAGTATTGATCAATATGGAATGAATACTTTAAAAGCCTATATGCAGTTTGTGCAAGATCATGCTAAAGATGCTGTTTCTAAATTGTTTAGAAAACTTCAAAATGGATCTTACACTTTCAACTTGGATAACGGAGCCAAAATTGTTGTCTCTGTTCGGGTTAAAACAGACAAGCAATCAGCCGTTATTGATTTTTCTGGTACTTCAAATCAATTGGCAAATAATTTTAATGCTCCCAAAGCCGTTACAGTTGCAGCTGTTTTGTATGTGCTTCGATCGATGATTGATGATGAAATTCCATTGAATGCTGGATGCTTGGAGAATGTTGAAATCATCGTACCGATGGGATCCATGCTCAATCCGACCATTGGTGCAGCAGTGGTTGCAGGTAATGTTGAGACTTCGATGTGTATTACCAATGCTTTATTCGGTGCATTTGGTGTAATGGCTAGCTCTCAACCAACCATGAACAATCTGACCTTTGGAAACGCTAAGCATCAATATTATGAAACGATTGCCGGCGGAAGCGGTGCGGGCGGTCTTTTTGACGAAGTGGGTCAACCCGTAGGAGGTTTCAACGGAACCAGTATGGTGCAAACTCACATGACCAATTCAAGATTGACAGATCCTGAGGTTTTAGAAAAAAGATTTCCTGTACTTTTAGAGTCTTTTAGCATTCGATTAAATTCAGGCGGCTCAGGACAATTCACAGGTGGGCTTGGCGGTATTAGAAGAATTCGATTTTTAGAAGAAATGACTTTATCTATTCTCTCAAATGGTCGGATTTTTCCAGCTTTTGGACTGAATGGTGGTCAAAACGGAGCGCCAGGAGAAAATTGGATTGTTCGTGCGAGCGGAACAAGACAAGCCCTTAAGCACAACGATCAAATTCAAGTCTATGAGGGTGATGTGATAGAAATTCACACTCCCGGGGGAGGGGGATTTGGCTTGTCTGATGTATCATGAAAATTAGCCCGTCATCAATTGACCTTTCATTTTTTTTATAAGTCTCCAATGATTCATTTTCTTAACTTCCTAAAAACTTTTTTTGCTATCTCCGCATCAACGTTTTTATTGTCTGTTCAAGCAGCAGAACCAGAATGGCCCAATAAACCGATCACCATCATCGTTGCTTACGCACCTGGAGGGCAAGGAGATGCATTCGCTCGTATCGTTTCGGATCGACTATCCCAAATTTACAAACAATCTGTTGTCGTCGATAACCGTCCAGGTGTTTCAGGCGTTGTAGGGACCAGAATTGCTGTCAAAGCAAAACCTGATGGTTATACTTTCTTCTTGGGGCAAACTGGGGAGATCGTTGTCAACCGCGCCATGATGAAGGACATGGGATTTGATCCAGTCAAAGACTTTACGCCAGTGGTTTTGATTGGCAATGCACCTCTGGTTTGCTTGGTATCGGCTGATTCACCGTATTCCAAAATCACCGATTTGATAGATGCGGCCAAGAGTAAACCGGGTCAGTTAAGTTTTGCAAGTGTTGGAGCCGGTACACCGGGTCATTTGGCTGCCACAGCGCTCAGTCTAGGTATCAAAGCCGAGATGGTGCACATTCCTTACAAAGGTGTTGGTCCATTGATGGCCGATTTGATGTCACAACGTTTGGATATGTTTTTTAGCAGTGCTTCAGCTGCTATGCCTCAGATCAAGGGAGGAAAGTTAAAGGCCCTTGCTGTAACGACCCCTCATCGAATGAGCTCACTTGCGAACGTTCCCACTATTTCTGAGGCAGCGATTCCTGGCTTTAATTATTCTTTATGGGGTGGACTTTTTGCCCCAATTGGCACACCTAAAGTGGCCATTCAAAGTTTAAACAAGGAAGTCAACGCAATATTGGCATCGACAGAAGTCAAATCTCAAATGGACAGTGATAATCTTTCCGTTCCTAGCAACTCACCCGAAGAGTTCGCTGCTTATGTGAGCTCTGAGGCTACGAAATTCGAAAAGTTAGTCAATCAAGCCCATTTAAAAATGGACAATTAAAGAGATTTTTCCTTAAGTCTTCGTTAATGTTGACGAAGCCAATCGGACAGTGTTTCAGTAATCCACTTGGCTTGAGAGGTGGTTCCATGGCCTGAGGTTCTCGCACTCTCAGGTATCAGGAATAGATTGAATTCTTTGATTTGCTTGGCAGCCTGATTCATGAAACCCAGTTGAGAAGGGTTTCGCTCATCATCTTGTGCGTTGATAGCCAAAACAGGAACTTGGATTTTGTTCAAGTTTTCGCTGGGATCATAATCTCTTGAAGCTGACCATTGGTAGATCAAATCATTGGCATCATCGTTCATGGGTTGCTCGAGCAACTGATCGACGTATGCATCGGCTTTGTCTGCAGTGGGTCCTTTGTCTTGAAGACCCAGAGTCCCGCCACTCGTTGCCAGAGAAAAATAAGTAGTGATTAATTTGAGACTTTTAGGTTGATCAATGTAATTGCCATTCAACCAGCCTGGATCTTGCTTGATGGAATCAATGATGAAACGTCTTAGCATCCAGTTTCTGCCCGACATTGGACCTGGTGAAGAAGCCATTGGAACCAAGCTGTCCATTTCTTGTGGATATTTAATTCCCCAAAGCCAGGTCTGCATACCGCCTAGCGAGTTACCGATGACCAGTTTAAGGTGTTTGATGCCAAGGCCTTGAGTCACCAATAAATGCTGTGCTTGGACCATATCATCGTTGTTGTACTGAGGAAATCGAGTCCTGAGTCCATCTGAGGGCTTGCTTGAATTACCCGCTCCAATGTCGTCAGGCAATATGATGAAAAACCGAGAGGCATCCAAAACACCGCTTGCTTTGAAAAGCTCACCCCCAAAGGTGGGGAGCAACATTTTCTTGGCGCTCCCCGCTGTTCCGTGAAGTACCAAAACTGCGGGATTTCTTGGGTCTCCAAGGGTAGTGTAAGCAAGCTTTAGCTCTGCAAGGTGTTCACCCGTATGGAACACAAAGTCTTTGGCAATCCAAGTGTTCACTTTCGGTTGAAAAGGATCGCTTTGAGACAATGCACTTTGAGAGCATGTGAGAAAAAGAATCCCGTATAGGAAAAATTTAATCCTTGTGCGCATGCTGGTGAACCGTGCCTTCCATGACATAACGCTGGACAACGGGAGGTTTTTGTGAGGTATGGAAAGCCAATTTTCGGTCTCTGATCGCAATATCGGATTGAGTCATTCGGTCAAAACGCCTTAGGTGAGCGGTCCATGACTCGTCCTCCACAATTTCGATATATCGTCCAGGTTGGGTCACATCGTGCAACAACTCCCATCTAAGAGCGCCATGTCTGAGTCGACTTCTTCGTGACTCCAACATCAAGTCCATGAATTCATCAGAATGTTTGGGGTCAATCAAGTACTCAATGGACATCATGATGTGTCCATCTTCGGGAGGCTTTTCAAATGAGGGTGGTATTAAGGCGTGAGAGGGTGTTAAATCCTCTTGTAAACCAGGGTCAGGTCGAAAGTAATTGATAAGAGCTGTGACTAAAAGGCCTGCAATTGCAGCACAAGTCAGACTGATGGGTACGGAGAAGTATGTTGCGACTTGCCCCCAAAGTGCTGCACCAAAAGCAGATGCGCCCATGATTGACATTTGATAAGTGGACATGCCTCTGGCACGCACCCAGTCTGGCAATCCCATTTGAGCTGAGACAGACAAGGTGTTTGCAGTTGTAATCCAAGCAGCTCCTGCTAAAAACATGCACGCCATTGTGATTAATTCAATGTGATTGAATGCAATCACGATCATGGCAATGGTTTGTACAAAGCAACTCCTTATGATCAGTGCGTCTCTTGAATATAGTTTTCTGAACCTGTTGATCACCGTTGCAGCGGTAATGGCACCAACGCCCATTGAAGCCAAAATGATTGTGAAAGTCTGAGCATCTCCACCTTCAAGTCGTTTTGCAACCAAAGGGAGGAGGGCAATCAGGCCGGTTGAACTGAAGAAAAATATCCCAATTCTTGCCAAAACTCCCTTGAAATGATCAGATTGAGAAATGTATTGGACCCCAATCCGAATTGCACTCCAAAGCTTTTCGCGTCCCAATGGGTTTGGAGTTGCCTCGCGTTTCCAAGTTGACATCAACAAAGCCGAGATCACTGATAAACAGGCATTGAGTAGATAAACATATGCCGAACCCATAGAGGCAATTAAAGCGCCTGCGACCAAAGGACCTACCACACGAGATGTGTTCATGGACACAGCGTTCAAGGCCAACCCTGAGGGCAATTGACTCTTGGGTAAAAGCTCGGGTACAACGGAGGAGAAAACTGGCCATCTCATGGCCAATCCAATCCCATTGGCAAAGGTCAGAATCAAAAGGGCGGTTGGCGACAAATTGCCAAAAAATACCAAGGCGCAAAGGATAGATGCAACGATTGCAACCCAGACTTGGGTAAAGATCAAAAATTTTCTTCTATCCAGTATATCTGCCAACGCTCCACACGGTAATCCAAGAATGAACACAGGTAGGGTGGATGCAGATTGAACCAAAGCCACCCAGACAGGGGTGACATCCATGGTGCTCATCATCCAAGAACCCGCTACATCATTCATCCACATGCAAATGTTTGCCATCAGCCAGCATGACCAAAGCATGCGAAACACGGGGAGTTGAAACGGTGCCAACAGGCCTTGGTCTTTGTCTTCGTTTTGATTCAAAGCAGTCTTGCTAAAAAATAAGGCTCGTGCCTAGGAGGATAGACAATTCAGTTATCATGATAGTGAGTTTGAGGAAAAGTAGAATTCATTCTTGGGTCCATCGTCCATCAAACTCAATTCAAATTTCATTTTACCCCTTTCCCTTGAATTGCCCTTTTGGGGTAACCCTCTAGAGCCAATTACCCACACCAGCAGTGAGTCCATTGAAGAACTTTTTTTTGAGATACCGATCCCTTCTACTTTTATTGAGCATGGGCTGCTTCGTTGCCCATTCTCAAGTAAAAGTTGATTACCCAAATAAGCCAATTACCATTGTGGTTGGATTTTCTGCCGGTGGAAGCAGCGATGTCATTGCTCGTATCATCGCTGAAAAGCTGACGATTTCACTGGGTCAGCCAGTCATTGTTGAGAATCGTCCAGGGGTGGGTTCCATTGTGGGAGCAAGCTATGTTGCGCATGCAAAACCAGATGGTTACACCTTGCTGATGGGGGCAAGCGGGCCAATGGTTTTCAATCATGTTTTGTATGACAAACTTCCCTACACGGTTCAAGACTTTTCACCCGTCTCACTCATTTGCACGTTCCCATTGCTACTTTTGACATCAAGCAATCAAAATTTTCAAAATGTGGAAGATTTGGTTGCTTACGCCAAAAGGAATTCATCACAAGTCAATTTCAGTGCAAGTTCCTCCGCTTTCCAATTGGCTACCGAGTTATTTAACAAAAAAATGGGAACTCGCTTTGCCCATATTCCCTACAAGGGGAGTAACGACTCGGTGACTGCGCTTATCAGCAACGATGTGACCATGACTTTGGTAGATGCAGGCGCCGCAGCCCCCGCACTGCAGGGTAACCGCGTTAAGGCATTGGCACTCACATCATCTGCAAGACTTGCGCTCTTACCAACCGTACCAACCATGACTGAGTTGGGAATCGATTTAAACGTCTCATTTTGGACTGGCTTATTGGCTCCAGCGGGCACGCCTTCACCGGTTGTGAAACGCATTCAAGAGGAGATGGTTAAAGTCATTGCGATGCCAGATGTGAGAAAACGACTGGCTACACTGTATGTCGTCCCCACCAGTAGTACTCCAGAAGAGATGACGAAGTTGATCAATTCTGAGATTTCGCTTTGGCGACAAGTAGCGCTTGAAAATAACATCAAAGCTGAACAATAAGCGCGATCAATGAACCATTTAGATTTTTTTCAGAGCTATGTTCAGCTTTCCTCACAGCTTTTACCTGTCATCGTGTGCGCACTCATCGGTGCATATTGGAGTTTGAGTGGTAAAGAGTTCCCGAGTGAATTTGTATCCAATCTCTCAATCTCTTTGGCTACTCCGAGTTTGGTTTTTTACACCTTGGTTTCAACAAAATTAGACAACACTCTATTGCTCAAAGTGGGTGGTTCAGCGGTATTGTGTATTTTTTTAATGGCCATGATTGCCATCGTTTTATTGAAGTTGTTTAAATTACCCATCTGGTATTTGTTGCCATGTGCAACATTTCCCAACGCTGGAAACTTGGGCCTTCCCATGGCTCAGTTGTCATTTGGTGATGATGGGCTGGTGATTGCTGTGGCATTTTTTGCCATTTTTTCTTTTTTTCAACATACCCTGGGCGTGAGCATCTTGGGTTGGGCCAATCACAAAGATTCAAAACAGAATGGTAAGTTCCCGTATGGTGTGGCTTTCATGGGTTTATCTGCTGTGATCTTGAGAGCTGCAGAGGTCAAAGTACCTGGGCCTATTTTGGAGAGCACGAAGTTGGTTGGCTCACTCGCCATACCCTTGATGTTGATCAGCCTTGGTGTAGCCCTTTGTACCATTCAAAAAAGCAGTTTCAAGCAAGGCGCTGTTTTGGCTGCCGTGAGAATGCTCACAGGAGCGATAGGTGGCTCAATTTTGGTTTACTCTTTGGACTTACCGCCTTTGGCTTGCCAAGTATTTATTCAACAAATGTTGATGCCAATTGCTGTGGTTAATTACATTTACACGCAACGTTTAACACCCTATGGGCAAACTGCAGCTGCGGGTGTGCTCGTATCCACTGTTATTTTCGCGCTACTCGCCCCCATGATTGTTTGGTGGACATCGTATTCATTGATCATATTGAAGTAAGTAATTCTAATTAGTTATAAATCAAATAAATTTTGTATATTTTTATATTCAAAATATCATTTGATGTCTTTACTTTAGTCGATTTGAAATCTACTTTTATTGGATCTCAGT
>CAIKYO010000054.1 GCA_903831655.1 uncultured Burkholderiales bacterium | reverse complement strand
GATTAAACTTTCTTCCATAATATTTTTCAAGCTCAGCTGTCGAGGCTACTGGCTGCTTGGTTACGAAGCGTCTGCTCATCTTTAAATTTCTTCTTTGCTGCTTTCCTTGAAGCTTTAAGGTCAAGCATGTGCTGCTTTATGGACTCATAAGTATGGTTAATTACTTCATAAATACGAACATTCTTAGTTTTGCCTTCGCCCTGCAAAATCAGTTTTTTAGTACCAGAAGCAAGGAGCTTTCGCCACCTGCTCGCGTTACCGTAGACGTCGTTGCTGAGGGCGTCTAGCTCTAACCGTGTCTGGTAATCCAAGTTACACCTTAGCTTCTCGCGTGAATGCGATGTTGGAAAGCGGAATAGGATACCGCCGCCCTTGAGGACCTGCGGTGGTCAGAACAACAAAACCACCTTCGACTGTCAATGTGGCGCCTTGGAGCTTGCTATTGACTGCGCCTGCCAAATCGATTGTTGGGGTAATGTTGCCCAAGCCAGGGACGAATAGGTTTGAGTGTGCGACTAAATAGTCTAGTTTGGTACCGTCTTTCATGATTTTGGTCCTTCTTCTGTAGTTATGGTTGGGGTCTCTTTAGCTTTAGCGTCGGCCTCTTGTTTATCCATAGTGGCTCTGGCATTGGCTTCATGATTGACGTTCATGATCTCCTGATTCAGCCGCTTAGCGTCCTCGGCTAAGACGAATTGTTGATATGTGTTCTGCCCCAATTGAGCTACAAGGCGCCCGTAGGCCTCCTCAAGCTGAGGGCGCTGGCGCGGCACCGGGGGTAGATTTACTTTTTTTGGTTTTTTTGCTGACTTTGAACTCATGAGAACTCCTTTGTTAAAGTGAAAACGGGTTAAAAATTGCGTTCGGAAACTTTGGTAATAATGCAAGGCCGAGCTTAGTCAAATGACTAACCTGAGCCGGGTTAGCCGGTACCAGGGACTTGGCGATACCTTTTCTGCGCCAGGCGCTCTTAACTTGCACCCAGTGTACCGTGCTAGAGTCGTGACTGACGATGCTGTACCCAAGGATTACGTCTTGGTCCTCTTTAAGGCAGGCTACGTGTACTTTGTGGCGCACCAAAAGTGCTTGGGCAACAGGCTTATAATTTGCCATAAAAACAGCTTTAGGCATTGGGCTAAATGCCGACTCGCCGTAGTATAGTCCCCTGAGAAAAGTAGCTAGAATAAAGTTCACGTCCTCAGGCTTAGCTAACCGGATGTCGTACAAGCCTTTGAAATCACTCATGGTGCCAACTTGGAAGGTATAGTTTTTTCATGATTTTTTCAAGTTTTTTGGTAATTAGCCAGACGGTTTGGTAGTTGGTTTTATAAACTTTGGCTTTTTCAAACACTTTCGCTATTTCTTTCGAACTGAGCCCGTTGGTGTGGTATTCCCAAATAATCTGCTCAAACCTATTGTCAAACAAATGCTCATTAAGGAATTGGGTGCAAAGCGCATAATACGGCTCTCGTTCTTCGCCAAGCTCTTGCACTCTGTCATGAACAAACCTGCTGGACCATGTTTTTAGCTTTCCGTCTGCTTGCTCGATATCTTTAAATCCATCTTCTTCTAGCTTTTTGTACCATTGAGCTTGAAGTTTTTGAAACTCATCCTTTTTGTGGCTCATTTTGGACACCTTCAGTAGCAACTGGCGTCTCTTCAGCTAGTTTCTTTGCGGCCTCTTCGGCCAATTGTTGTTTGAGTTTAAGCTCTTGAAATACGGCTGATGCTACTTGGTTGGCTGCTCCGCGGCGCAACACCCTGGCAAAGTAACCAAAAGTCAGCTCCGGCTTCTCTTGTGGAAAATGTATTATCGCAGCAGCAAGCGCCCAGCGTACGCTGTCGTTATCCGGTAAGCCAGACATTTCAATGATTTTGGTGGACATCTCGTCGAATTCAGTTCTACCTATAGGTAGCACTAATTTTTCTTCTGTAATCATGCTATCTCCTTAATAAGATTGGACCACGTTTTTTAGCTAAAATCAAGCTTTTATTTGATTTCTTTTTCAATTTTCGCACAACCTTTTATAAACTTGCCATATTTTGCAATTTCCAATTCTGAATAATTATTCGACTTTCCAATTGATTCAAAATTTTCCAACCAATGCTCGATAGAATGTTTATAGCATCCTATTTGGATCTCATGATTTCCGAAATAATATGCTGTATGTCTATTAAATTGAAACGTAAACATGCCTTTATCTTGCAATATTGTCTCTTGCAAATCGGCACCGTGCAAGTCGGCACCGTGCAAGTTGGCACCATACAAGTCGGCACTGCACAAGTTGGCACCGCGCAGGTTGGCACCGTGCAAGTCGGCACCGTACAAGTTGGCACCACGCAGGTTGGCACCACGCAGGTTGGCATCACTCAGGTCGGCATCACTCAGGTCGGCTTTGCCCTCTACTACAGCCTCTTTGAAGACCGTCTTTGTTGATTGAAACTTTATACCACCATATCTGGACATTATTGCTATGCCCACAGTTTTTTCTTCTTTTTTAATTTCCGCTTCTGCAATATATTTTTTGACTTGGTCAAGATTATTAAGCACCATTTCTTTTGTGATATTTGTCATTTTATTATTTATTAAACTTTTTAAT
>CAIKYO010000053.1 GCA_903831655.1 uncultured Burkholderiales bacterium | reverse complement strand
GTCTCTGGCACTGACGGCGTGGGCACCAAGCTCAAATTGGCCATCGAGTGGCAGATGCACGCTGGAGTTGGCATTGATTTGGTCGCAATGAGCGTGAACGACATTTTGGTTCAAGGCGCGGAGCCTCTTTACTTCTTGGACTACTTTGCTTGCGGCAAGCTCGACATTGACACCGCCAGCACCGTGATCGAGGGCATTGCCAAGGGTTGCGAATTGAGCGCGTGTGCTCTCATTGGAGGGGAGACAGCGGAGATGCCTGACATGTATCCTCCTGGCGAATACGACTTGGCTGGGTTTGCGGTAGGCGTGGTTGAGAAGTCAAAAATACTCACAGGCCAAAACATTGCGCCCTCAGATGTGGTCTTGGGACTTGCCTCAAGCGGCGTCCATTCAAACGGATTCTCATTGGTTAGAAAGCTCCTCTCTCACCTCAAAAACGAGGGTCAAAGCTTGCCCACAGAGCTTGACGGGATGGCGTTCAAAACCGCCTTGATGGCCCCCACTCGCATTTACGTAAAAACCGTTCTTGAAGTCCTCAAGCACCACCCGATTAAAGCGTTGGCACACATCACGGGAGGGGGCTTGATTGAGAACTTACCCAGAGTGCTGCCCGCTCAAGTGGGCATCGAATTGAACAGAGCAGCTTGGCCCAAAACCCAACTCTTTGACTGGATTCAAAAAAGCGCTCAACTCGATGAAGTTGAAATGAATCGAACGTTTAACAATGGCATTGGAATGGCGCTGGTGATTGATGCTGCACATGCCCAAGGCTGCAAAGCGGCATTGGAATCGTTGGGCGAGCAAGTTTATGAAATTGGCCGTGTGGTGCCTCACACACCATCAGGACCTCAGGTTCGAGTCCTCTAAGCCTTTGGGGCATAGGGAGTAAGGGCTGCCAAGCGTTGTTCGATTTGTTGCAACCTTGGAACATCACTTTGATTGCTGTAAATATCTGCTAAATTGCCCAACATGCGCGTGAGAATTTGACGATCAGTGGCACTGGTCAAAAAATGCTTGAGCATCTCCTCAGCACTCGGTGCTGAGCCCGAGGGCCCGCTCAATTCAAACTCCTGCAACTGGCTCAAGTTCAATCGCTCTAAAAGAGCCTCCTTGGAGAGTGACATGCCCGTAAAAGGGTCAATGATGACTTGGCCTGCATGTGGATAGGGCAACATCACTTTGAGCAAAAAGTGCCCCGGAAAATTAACGCCAGTTGCATCTAAACCCAGGCTTGTCGCCAACTCTAGCCACAAGACCGACAAGCTGATCGGGATGCCTTTTCGCGTCTTAAGCACGCAATGGATGAAACTGTTATCAGGATCGTAGTAGTGGTTGACGTTGCCTCGAAACCCCAACTCATCAAAAAAGAGTTTATTGAGCACCCTCAAACGGTGCATGGCACTCGCATCAGCGGGCAACCTTCTCTTGAGTCTGAAGATGAGTTGATCGACCTCATTGAGAACTTGTTGGACATCCAAATCGGCATACTCATCTTGCCCCAAACTGGCCGCAGCTTCAAGCAACGGGAGTGAATCATCACTTTGCACCAATTGTGAAAAATAACTCAGTGCTGAGGGTGTTTCAAGCTTAAAGTCCATTTAAATCGCACCGTTTTGGGTTGTCTTAGAGCATGGAGCCCTCAAAGGGGCCTTTGACTTCAAAGATGGGGGTTGATGAAACGCTTAAAGCGCAGACCCATGAGCCACAATGTAACCAAATAAATCACAACACTCAAGCCCATGACACCCAGCGCCAGGGTGACACGCAAAAGGGGCTCTGATCTCATGCCAATCCAATCCCAATGGGCATTGGCCCAATACAAAAAGATGCCCATCAAACTGCCCGCACCAAGCACTTGGAAAAACAAGACCGACCAACCCATCTGCGGCCGGTAGGAGCCTGACTTTTTAAGGTAATACCACAGGCAAAGGGCATTGAACATGGCCCCCAAGCCAATCGACAAAGCCAATCCAGCGTGAGCAAAAAGTGGAACCCAAAGGAAGTTCATGAGCTGGGTAAGCACCAAGACGACGATCGCTATTTTGACGGGGGTCTTGGTGTCTTGCTGGGCATAAAAACCCGGCGCCAAGACTTTGATGGCCACCAAGCCCATGAGTCCAACGCCGTAACCCATCAAGGCGATTTGTGTCTGCTCAACATCGAGGGGACTGAAACGACCATAGTTGTAGAGCATGCAGACCATGGGCGTTGAGAACAGCAACAAGGCCAAAGCCGCCGGGCAACTCAAGACAAACACCCACCTCAAACCCCAATCCAACAAAGAGGAGTAGGCGAGCGTGTCGTTGGAGCTCTTGGCTTTGGCGAGTTGAGGGGTGAGCACCACACTCAACGCTACGCCAAGCATGGCCGTTGGGAACTCCATCAAACGGTCTGCGTAATTGAGCCAGCTCACACTACCCGTGACCATGTGGGAGGCAATTTGGGTGTTGATCAAAAGGGAGAGTTGGGCCACGCTCACACCCAAAAGCGAGGGGACCATGAGGTGCAAGATCTTTTGGGGACCGGGTGCGTGCAATGCCTGCTGGAATGTACCCCACCCCAGTCCAATGGAGGGCCAAAGACCCCGCTTTTTAAGGGCAGCCACTTGCACCCAAAGTTGCAGCACGCCGCCCAACATCACACCCAGCGCCAAGGCATAAATGCCCGGGTATCCCAAGGATTCAATCCAAGGGGTCAAAAACCAAGCTGAGGCGATCATGCAAAGGTTTAAGAGCACAGGCGTTGCTGCGGGGACAGCAAATCGCCTCCAAGTGTTCAAAATTCCAGCGGCCAAAGCCACCAAGGACATGAAGCCTATGTAGGGAAACATCCAGCGCGTCATGACAATGGCAGCTTGCATGCCCTGGGGTTGCTGCTCGAGTCCACTGGCCATGATCCAAACCAAGAGGGGGGAGGCCAAAACACCCAGTGCGCTCACCCCAACCAAAACCCAGACCATGATGGTGGCCACTTGAGCGATCAAAAGATGGGTTTTCTCCTCACCTTCGCTGGCCAAAGTCGAGGACAAAACCGGGACAAAGGCCTGGCTGAAGGCTCCTTCAGCAAAAAGGCGGCGAAACAAGTTGGGGATTCGAAATGCAACATTGAAGGCGTCTGTGAGGACAGAAGCACCAAAAATAGAAGCCACCAAGAGCTCTCTAAGCATGCCGCAGATGCGAGAGAGCAAGGTCAAGAGGGAAACAGTGGAGGCGGATTTGAATAAACTCACGCCCCAAGTGTAGCGCCCACAAGACAGCCTTAAGAAATCAATTTGCTATAATGTTGGGCTTTGCTGACATCATCCACAGACACAATTTAAGGAACCTTGCCCATGGCATCTGCTAAACCCAAGAAAAAGAACCCGCGCCTGGCCTCAGGCCGCAAGCGCGCGCGTCAAGACGTCAAGCTCAATGCAGCCAACACATCTTTGCGCTCCAAATACCGCACTGCCGTTAAAAACGTTGAAAAAGCCGTTTTAGCGGGAGATAAAACTAAAGCCAGTGAATTGTTTGCCACCATGCAAGCTGTGGTTGACACCATTGCTGACAAAGGCATCTTTCACAAAAACAAGGCTGCTCGTGACAAGAGCCGTCTCTCAACCAAGGTCAAAGCCTTGGCCCTCGCAGCCTAATTCATTTTAGGTCGCACCTCGCCCGGTCTGATTCATCAGACTGCCGTTTGAGAGGGTGCGCTGTCAGCAAAGAAAAGCAAAAAACAAAAAGCCGCTTCATCAGCGGCTTTTTTGTGGGCCATCCTCTATCAGAGCAGCCCAAAACGACATCAAAGGCCTGAAAGCAGGCAAAAAAGACCCCTCAACTCAAATGTGAGCGGGTACTTTGGGGTGAGACACGGGAGGGAAGACTTCCGGCAACAAACTGGATTCGCTCACGAACAGATCATTGTCCCTGGCAAAATTCATGACAAAGTCCCAAGCCATGGGCTCTGCTGATTTCAAGCGAGTATTGACCACCACGCATTTGAAACCCTTGAATGTGTTGGGCACACACCAAGGAGAGTAACTGAGGTGACTACCAGGGCGAGGACCGCCTGGACGAAAGGAACTCATCACACCCGCCAAGCGCTCCGCCCAATCGCTGGGACGGAATGTTTTACCTGCTGAGGTCACGCCTACGATCAGAAATTCTTGGTGGTCTGGAGAAGTCATTTGCAAAAAACAAAAATTGATTCTAAAAAGCAACACTCAAAGGGCCATGAAACACAAGTCCCGATATTGCAGTGCACAATCAAATTGTATCCAGAGCATAGGAATTTGTACACAACGGTTTTGTAAATGTTCAGGCTTTTTTTTCAAATGCATTGTAATTAGAGACGTTTCACTAAAAGCGCGCTGCCCCTTAAAATAGTGGATTGTTCTTTGTTCAAGCATTCAAGGCAGATGTTCACCAAAATTGAGCACCTGAAGTTCCTTGACCGACTCGGGGCGAATCGATCCCTTGCCTTGCTCTTTCAACACTCTCAACCCAAAGTATCAAGATGACCGCCACACCGACGACACCCCCCACACACGTCATGAACACCTATGGCAGATTGCCCATGAGGGTCTCTCACGGTCAAGGGCTGTGGGTTTGGGATACAGAGGGCAAGAAGTACCTCGATGGTTTGGCTGGCATTGCCGTCAACACTTTGGGGCATGCACATCCAAAACTCGTACCGGCCTTGCAAGAACAAATCTCATTGATGATTCACAGCTGCAATTACTACCATGTCCCTGGCCAAGAAACGTTGGCCGACCTGTTGGTACAAGCATCGGGCATGGAGAACGTCTTTTTTTGCTCAACGGGCTTAGAGGCCAATGAGGCAGCCCTCAAGCTTGCAAGAAAATTTGGTCACGACAAAGGCATTGAGCGCCCCGAGATTGTGGTCTATGAAAAAGCCTTTCATGGCCGATCCATTGCAACGCTCTCTGCAACTGGGAACACAAAAATTCAAACTGGCTTTGGCCCCATGGTGGAGGGCTTTATCCGAGTACCCATCAACGATTTGGACAGTCTAAAAGCGGCGACCCAAAACAACCCCAATGTGGTGGCTGTTTTCTTGGAGGCCATCCAAGGTGAGGGTGGCATTCACGAGATGCAACTCGATTATTTGCGCGACGTGCGAGCCTTGTGCGATGAGCGCGATTGGCTCTTTATGATCGATGAGGTTCAGTGCGGCATGGGCAGAACAGGCAAATGGTTTGCCCACCAATGGGCGGGCATTCAACCCGATGTTATGCCCTTGGCCAAGGGACTGGGCTCAGGTGTGCCCATTGGTGCGGTGGTGGCGGGTCCAAAAGCAGCTCACATCTTTGGCCCTGGTAACCATGGATCAACCTTTGGAGGTAACCCTTTGGCCATGAGAGCGGGCATTGAGACCATGCGGATCATGAAAGAGGATCACTTGCTTGAGAACGCTCAAGAAATGGGTGAGTATTTGCAAGCCCAGTTGCACAAAGCGCTCTCACCTCTTGAGGGCTTCAAAGAAGTCAGGGGCAAGGGTTTGATGATCGGCATCGAACTCAACCGTCCTTGCTCGGTCATCATGCAAAAAGCGCTGGAAGCTGGATTGCTGCTCTCGGTCACAGCAGACTCGGTCATTCGCTTGGTGCCAGCGCTCATCATCACTCGCCAAGAGTGCGATGAAATAGTAGCCAGACTGACCCCCGTGGTTCAAGAATTTTTAGCGACTTCGCAATGAAACATTACCTCCAATTTTCAGATCTGAGCCTGGGTGAGTACGAGTATCTCTTTAAGAGAGCTGCCTTCATCAAGCACAAGTTCAAAACTTACCAAAAGCACCAACCTTTGGTGGATCGCACCTTGGCGCTAATTTTCGAGAAAGCCTCGACCCGCACACGCGTGAGTTTTGAGGCTGGCATGTACCAAATGGGTGGCTCTGTGGTTAACTTGACGGCAGGTGACTCACAAATGAGCCGCAGTGAGCCCATTGAGGACAGTGCACGCGTGATCAGCCGCATGGTTGATTTGGTCATGATCAGAACCTTTGGACAAGATCGTTTGGAGCGTTTTGCAGCTCACTCGCGAGTACCCGTCATCAATGGCCTCACCAATGAGTTTCACCCCTGCCAAATCTTTGCGGATTTATTCACCCTGTATGAGCACAGAGGCCAAGGGGGCAGCGCATTGGAATGCTTCAAGGACAAAGTGGTTGCATGGGTTGGGGATGGTAACAACATGGCAAACAGTTGGTTACAAGCTGCTCAACTCTTGAATTTTAAAATTCACGTGAGCACACCCTCCGGCTACGAAATCAATCCAGATATCGTGGCACTGAGCTCCAAACAAAGCTGTGAGATCTTTGCTGATCCCCACCAAGCCTGTATGGGTGCAGACTTGGTGACAACAGATGTTTGGACCAGCATGGGCTATGAGGCGGAGAATCAACAAAGACAAACCGCTTTTGCCAATTGGTGCGTCAATGAAGAAATGATGGCCCAGGCAAAACCTGAGGCATTGTTCATGCACTGCTTGCCCGCTCACCGAGGAGAGGAGGTGAGCGCTGGGGTCATTGATGGACCTCAATCGGTTGTTTGGGACGAAGCCGAAAACCGCATGCATGTTCAAAAGGCTTTGATGGAATATTTGCTACTTGGTGAGCAACCCTTTGATGACTGAACTCACCTTTGATTGTCAAAGTTGTGGCGCGTGTTGTGCCAATTTTCGAGTTGATTTTGACGAATCTGAATTGGAATCCAATGGGGGCAAAACGCCAGACTCCATGGGAGAGCCCATTGGGCATGGACTTTATCGCATGAGAGGCACCGATCACCACAACCCCCGTTGCTCAGCTCTACAAGGCCAATTGGGAGTCAAAGTTCACTGCGCCATCTATGAGTTTCGCCCGACCCCTTGTCAGTCCTTCTCCATCAACAGCGATGGTTGCCTCAAGGCCAGACAACGAAAAGGGCTTGGGCAGTTGTCCCTCTGAGTTCACCCTGCGTGGATCCAAGGCATTTGCATGATGCGCTCACCCAAGGTCTTGAGTGAGAAATTTCTAGCCCAACCCAGCACACCTGGCGCATGGTAGATCTTGGCTTGCAAGCGAGCTCTGGCTTGAACACGTGAGTTCCTAAGCCAGCGCAACCGAGCAAAGTGATCCAAGCGAAATGCGATGCTTCGACCTTGCTCACTCATACACTCAGACAAAGACTGCGCATCTTCAATTGCCATGGCACCAGCTTGAGCCAAATAGGGAAGCATGGGGTGAGCAGCGTCCCCCAATAGCGCAATACGCTCTTGCACCATTTGGTGAGGACCACGAAGGGGATCCGTTTCCCACAACTGCCACGCACCCCAAGAGCCCACCACACGGGTCATCTCGTGCAAGACGGGGCTTGCACGAAACAAAGCGCGAGCAAAGTCAGCTTGAATGTGTTGCGGATCTCTAGAAGCTTGCCATTCAGCTTGGCTTTGTGGTCTATCGACATTGAGATGTGTTGCCTGCATCAACACCACCACATTGAGCCACTCGCCGCCCCTCACCGGATATTGCACCCAATGCACACCTGGCCCCATCCAAACTTGAACACTCTCACTTCTTAAATTGAGAGGCAACATGTGCTGTGGGACCATGGCACGGTATGCGATATGACCCGTATTTTTTAGAACTCGATGGGGCCAAATCGCTTGTCGAACTGAACTAAAGACGCCATCACAAGCAAACAAAGCTTCTGGCTGAACCTGTGGGAGAGATTCACCAGTAGAAGATCTTTTGAATTGCAGCACCAAATCCGAGGAATTGTTTTGCTCAAGGGACACAAGCTGCGAGTCCAATCGCACCTCAGTTTGCCCCACAGCTTGCAAACGAGCCAACAGCACGGCATGCAAATCAGCTCGGTGAATGCTCAAATAAGGTAGACCGTATCTCGCCTTGAAATCATCTCCAAGTGACATTCGAGCCAAGGGTTTCGTTTGACTCCAGTCAAAAACCTCAATGAACTTTGGGCTTGCCGCATAACGCTTCAACTCAGACATCAAACCCCACGCTTGTAATCTCCTGAGCGCATTGGGTCCCAACTGAATACCTGCACCCAACTCTGAATGCAAGGGACTTCGCTCAAAAAGTGCAGTGCTCTGCCCCTTTAGCCCCAAGGCAATGGCTGCACCCAAACCTCCAATTCCCGCACCGACAATGACACGTTGATTTGACATGAAGCACTTAACTTAAATCATTCAAGTCAAACTTTGATGAAATGCGTGAAGCTGGCCCATCCACAGATCCTTCTTTGACTGGGGCACAAATGCTGCCTCAATCGAACACGCAGCCAAAGCAATGGCATCTTCCTCATCCAGCTCCAAAGCCTTGAAGAGCTCAATGTAGTTGTCATTGATGTAGCCACCGAAATAGGCTGGATCGTCTGAGTTGACCATGACGCACAGCCCCATGTCCAAGAGCTTTTTCATGGGGTGTTGAGATAAGTTTTCATAAACGCACAATTTAACATTGGACAATGGGCAAACGGTCAACGGCACACGGGTCTGCTTAAGATGAGCCAAGAGTTGCTCGTCTTGGATGCACTGCACTCCGTGATCAATGCGCTCTGCCCCCAACGCATTGAGCGCCCCCCAAATGTAGGCAGGAGGGCCCTCCTCACCTGCATGGGCAACGGCTCTCAAACCCAAAGAACGAGCCTTTAGAAAGACTCTGGCAAATTTTTCCGGAGGATGTCCAAGCTCACTTGAATCCAATCCAACACCGATCAATCGGTCCTTATAAGGAAGGGCCTCTTCAAGAGTTTTCAAAGCGTCATCTTCGTCCAAGTGTCTCAAAAAGCAAAGGATCAAAGCTGACTCAATACCCAGTGTGGCTTTTGCATCAACACAAGCGCGATCAATCCCTGCGATCACAGTCGACATCGACACACCACGATGGGTATGCGTTTGAGGATCGAAGAATATTTCAGCATACACCACCCCTTCACTGTGAGCTCTTTTGAGATAAGCCAAGGTCATGTCATAGAAGTCCTCTTCTTGGAGGAGCACGCTAGCACCGGCGTAGTAAATATCTAAAAAGCTTTGTAAGTCTTTGAAGTCATAGGCAGCCCTGAGCGACTCGACACTGGGAAATGGCAAAGAGACTTGATTTCTCTTGGCCAAAGCAAAGATGAGTTCAGGCTCCAAGGACCCCTCGATGTGAATGTGCAATTCGGTTTTTGGCATGCCTCGCAATAGGGTCTCAAGCCGAGTGCTCAAAGATTGGGGAGAGGACACATTCATGAATCAAACTTCCTGATCAAAATAATTCGTAGCTCTATTATGCAATCTCAACACTCATCTCTTGTGGCAGTTGATATAAAAAAAGCCCACGACCCGCATTTCTGCATGGCGTGGGCTTGACTGCGGTTGCACAAACAAGGTGAATCTCAGTACACCTTGTTGTAACAGGTGCGCGTGAGTTACTTCTTGTCGTCGCCTGGAACTTTGCCCTCAACACCTTTTACATAGAAGTGAACGCCACCCAAGAATTTATCATCTGCCACCTCATCTTTGGCCAAAATGGTTTTACCTTGGTTGTCAACGATTGGGCCTTTCCAAATGGAGAAGGTACCGTCTTTCAAGCCTTTTTTGACTTCATCAACTTTGGCTTTAGCAGCGTCAGGCACATCGGATGCAATAGAGACCAAATCAATGGCGCCCTCTTTGACACCCCACCATGAACTGCTTCCACCGGTCCATGTGCCAGCCATGTAGTCTTGGGTCGCTTTGATGTAGTATGGACCCCAATTGATCACAGCTGAAGCCAAATGAGCCTTAGGACCATAGGCTGTCATGTCTGAGTCCCAACCAAAGGCACGCTTGCCTTTTTCTTCTGCAGTTTTAAGCACAGCAGGAGAGTCTGTGTTTTGGAACAAAATATCAGCACCACCATTGATCAAAGAGGTGGCAGCCTCTGTTTCTTTGGGTGGATTGAACCACTCATTGACCCACACCACTTTTGTTTTGACCTTGGGATTGACTGACTGTGCACCCATGGTAAAGCTATTGATGTTTCGGATCACCTCAGGAATTGGCACAGAGCCAACAATACCCAAGGTATTGGATTTGGTCATTGAACCGGCAACGATACCGGCCATGTAGGCACCCTCATAAGTGCGGCTGTCATAGGTGCGCAAATTCTCACTGGTCTTGTAACCTGTGGCGTGCTCAAACTTCACATCTTTGAAGTCTTGAGCCACTTTGAGCATAGGATCCATGTAGCCAAAGGTGGTACCGAAAATTAACTTGTTGCCTTGTGATGCCAAGTCCTTCATCACGCGCTCTGCATCTGCAGACTCGGGCACGTTCTCCACAAAGGTGGTCTTGATCTTGTCACCCATCGCAGCTTCGAGTGCTTTGCGACCATTGTCATGGGCAAAGGTCCATCCACCGTCACCGACGGGACCAATGTAGGCAAAAGCAATCTTCAAAGGCTCAGCCTTGGCAGCCTCAGTTTTGGCGGGTGCCTCTTCTTTTTTACCGCAAGCGGTGAGCAACGCCAAAGAGATGGCCGTCAACGCGCCAAGTCGAAGCCATGTGCGTTTTGATTTCAAGGTCATGATCAATTTCCTTTAAAGTGAAGTAAGTTAGGTTGAGAAAATAAACTCTCAATGAGAGTTGGGAAAAAACGGTTGTCCAATGGAAGCGGGACGATTCAAACGGATCCATCTGGGGTTACTAGAGATCAAGACCAAAACAAGAATCGTTGCCAAATAAGGCATGACCGTCAAGAATTGACTTGGCACCTCGAGTCCCAAAGCTTGCAGTTGATACTGTAGCATCGTGACGCCTCCAAATAAATAGGCACCCAATAAAACGCGCCCAGGCCTCCAAGTTGCAAAGGTTGTGAGCGCCAGTGCAATCCATCCCTTACCCGCTACCATCCCCTCGACCCACAAGGGTGTGTAGACCAAAGATAAATAAGCGCCTGATAAACCACACAATGCACCCCCGGCGACGACGGCCCACCAACGGATCCAGCGCACTGGATACCCAAGGGCATGGGCTGAGGAAGGTGAGTCTCCAACAGACAACAAGACCAACCCAAAGCGTGTCTTTTGAAAAACGTAAGCAATCAATGCGGCCAAAGCGATGGTGATGTAGACCAAGGGGTGGTGCTGAAAGAGGGCTGGGCCAATGAAAGGAATTTGATCCAGTAGAGGAACTGAAAACCCATTGCTGCTGGGCAATTTGGCCTGAACATAGGGTACTCCGACAAAGGCAGAGAGCCCAGATCCCAGCAAACTCAAAGCCAAGCCCGTTGCATACTGATTGGCGTTCAAACCAATCACCAATGCTCCAAAAAGGCCAGCCATTAACGCACCGACCAACATACCAGCCGCGAATCCAAAAACTTGGTGACCCGTGTGCACGACACAAATGAACCCAGCAACTGCCGAGCAAAGCATCATGCCCTCGGCACCTAAATTAAGTACACCAGCTTTTTCATTGATCAACAAACCCAAGGCAGCCAAGGCCAAAACGGTTCCTGCGTTCAATGTGGCAGCGATGAGTAATGCGTAGAGATCCATGTTCTATCGATTTTTATGATTTTGAAACACCGACGCCAAGAGGAACTTTGCGCTTAAAAATGCCAGGGCCTTCTATTCGGTACATGATCAAGGTGTCGCAAGTGAGCAAGGAAAAGAGAAGGAGTCCTTGGAACACACCTGTAAGTGACTTTGGCAATCCAAGTCGAGATTGAGCCAACTCCCCCCCAATGTAGAACATGCTCATGAGCAAAGAAGACAAAACAATCCCCAAAGGATTCATGCGCCCCACAAACACCACAATAATGGCTGCAAAACCATACCCACTGGGCACATAAGGCGTCAATTGCCCAATGGGACCACTGACTTCCAAAGCGCCAGCCAAACCTGCTAATGCACCCGAACACAGGAGCGCAAAATACAAGTTGGCTTTCGCAGACATTCCGCTCAGCCTAGCCGCCATGGGTGCCATTCCACTCACTCGCAACGAAAAGCCGGCCTGGGTGCGGTTCAAAAACACCCAAGTCAGACCCGCCAAAACCAAAGCAATCAAGGTTCCAATGCTCAACCGGGAACCCGACATTAAACGTGGAACATGGGTTACCGCCTCAAAGGATTTTGACTGAGGAAAGTTGTAACCATGGGGATCCTTCCAAGGACCGTAGACCAAATAACTGAGCACCATGATGGCCACATAGACCATCATCAAACTCACCAAGATCTCATTGGCATTAAAACGATCGTATAGCCATGCAACGATTGCTGCCCAAAGCATGCCGCCCAATGTGCCAGCAAGCAATATCAAAACCACAATCCATGACGAAGTCTCGGGACTTGCTTGCAAGGCAACGCCGGACGCAAAGATTGCACCCATCACGTACTGACCCTCTGCGCCAATGTTCCACACATTGGCCTTGAAACAAATGCCCAAACCCAAAGCGATCAAAAGCAGTGGAGTGGCTTTGACGAACAATTCACCTAAGGCATAAGAGGACTTGATGGGTTCCCAAAAAAAGACCAACAAGGCTTGAACAGGGTCCTTTCCCAGCGCCCCAAACATGATCACGCCCAACACAACCGTAAAGAGAAGTGCCAAAACGACCGATCCCACTTGCCAAAATGTGGATGGCTCAGCCCTCGCTTGTAGACGCCACTGCATCATTGCCCTCCCAGAGTCCACTCATCCAAACACCCACCCTTGAACGCTCCATTTGAGATTGATCCAAGCTCGAGGATAGACGCCCTTTGGCCATCACATACAAACGGTCACACATCTCAAAGAGCTCATCAAGATCTTCACTGACCACCAAGACCGCACAACCTTTGTTTTTCAAGGCCATGATCTCACTGCGAATTTGCATCGATGAGCCCACATCCACACCCCAAGTGGGCTGAGAGACGATTAAAACCTTGGGGTTCGCGTCGATTTCACGACCCACAATGTATTTTTGTAAATTTCCGCCGGACAAAGAACTCGCACGCGCTTGGGCACCCGGCGCCTTCACGTTAAAGCGGCGAATGATCTCTTGGGTCTGTTCCCTGAGGCGCCCTTTGTCAATCCAACCCAGCCAGTTGCTCCCAACACTTTCCCGTCTGGTCAGGAGCATGTTGTCTTCCAGACTCATTTGAGCCACGACACCTCTGTTCAAACGATCCTCAGCCACAAAATGAAGCCCCAAATCACGACGCGCGTTGGGGTCAAGTGCTCCCACTGAGGCATTGAAAATGGAGATGGATGTTGAGGGCGCACGACGATCCTCACCTGAGAGCGCTTGCAAAAACTCGCCCTGCCCGTTTCCCGATACGCCCGCAATGCCCACCACTTCACCAGCGTGCAAACTCAAATCAATGTGGGACAAATCAACCCCGAAAGGCTCGGTACTTGGCAAGGATAGGTCGGAGACTTTGAGCGCCAAAAGACCACTTGTATTTTGAGTTTTAACCAAGGTGGGAACTTCTGCCCCAATCATCAAACGACTCAAAGAGTCGTTGCTCTCGAATTGAGGATTGCAAAAACCTGTGACCCGCCCAGCCCTGAGCACGGTGCAGGCAGAACACAATTGCCGGATCTCATCTAATTTGTGACTGATGTACAAGATGCTGCAGCCTTCAGAGGCGATCTTTTGAAGCACTTCAAACAGCTTGTCCACAGCTTGAGGGGTCAAAACAGACGTGGGCTCATCCAAAATCAACAACTGTGGATTGGTGAGCAATGCTCTGATGATCTCCACCCTTTGCATTTCACCGACACTCAAGGAGTGCACCACCCGAGAGGGCTCAATATCCAGACCGTAGGCAGCGGCTTTTTCATGGATCAAACTCGTCACGGCCTTCAAATCCAAGGACTGATCCAATCCAAGCCAAACGTTTTGGGCGACCGTGAAGTTCTCAAACAAGCTGAAATGCTGAAACACCATGCTCACCCCTAAAGCGCGGGCTTGAGCAGGATTTTTGATGTGAACCTCTTGGCCATTCAAGGCCATGCGGCCCTCATCAGGCGTGACAGCCCCGTAAATGATTTTCATCAGGGTTGATTTACCAGCACCGTTTTCACCTAAAACAGCGTGAATTTGCCCAGGCTCGACTTTCAAAGAAATGCCATCATTGGCAATGACAGAGGGGTAACGCTTGGTAATCGACGTTAGCTCCAATCGTGCGGTCATTTGTAAATACGCCTGTGTGAATTCTTCAATACTAGGTTAATGCAATCTTGGTGCCACTTTACGGGCTCATGCAAGGGCTTTAGCAGATACTATATGCCAAGAAATGATCAAAATTGACCGTTTTGATTTTGAGTCTCTTTTTTTTGCACCAAGCCGGGGGGTTAAAGCTTTGCAGTGCACCAAAATGAAGCCCTCTTACAAAATCAAAAGTGCTCTGAAATCGTTGACGTTTGTGAACGTGGGACCGGTGGTCACCAGATCTCCTAAACGCTCAAAGAAGTCAAAAGAATTGTGACGGGCCAAATGATCCTTGATATCCAAGCCCAAGGCGCTTGCGCGAATGAGGGTTGTGGGGGTCACGATTGCCCCAGCACTCTCGCTCACTCCATCGATCCCATCGGTATCGGCACTGAGGCCCCAAACATCAGCACATCCATCCAGGGCTTGCGCCAATGAGAGACAAAACTCGCTGGAACGCCCTCCTTGACCTTTGACTTTTGGAGTACCACTCAAAGTGACCGTTGTCTCTCCCCCACTCAAGAGCACACAGGGTGTTTTAAATCCCCCCAAACCCTTTATCACACCCTTTGCCAAACTTGCATGAAACAATGCGACAGCACGGGACTCACCTTCAAAGTCATCTCCCAAAACATAGGGCTCAACACCTTGACTCTTTGCCCATTGAGCCGCAGCTCGCAAAGAATCCGATGCCGATGCCATCATGCGAACATCTGAGCTCGCACCCAGAGGCATATTTTTGGGGGTTTCCAATTGCCCAGATTGCAATCGCTCTTTGACACTTGGAGGAATTTCGATTTGAAATTGATCGATGATCGCCAAGGCTTGAGCGCATGTACTGGTATCGGCCAATGAAGGTCCACTGGCAATGGTTTGAGGATCATCTCCTGGAACATCGCTGATGCAAATCGTGACGACCCGCGCTGGGCTAGCGGCCTGCGCCAACCGGCCTCCCTTGACTTTGGAGAGGTGTTTTCTCACACAATTGATTTGATCAATCGATGCACCGCAGTTGAGCAAGCTTTGATTTATTTTTTGCTTTTCCTCTAGCGTCAAACCCTCGCAAGGTAGAGTCAACAATGAGGAGCCTCCACCCGAGATCAACGCGATCACCAAATCTTGATCCGAGAGACCCTCTAACATTTTTAAGATTCTTTGTGCAGCCAACACACTCATCTCATCGGGTACGGGATGAGAGGCTTGCATGATCTCAATGCGAGAGGATTGATTCAAACTCAGACCAGGCACATGCCCATAGCGTGTCACCACCAACCCTGATAAGTCCGCACTTTGCGGCCAATGCTCTTGAAGTGCCAAAGCCATGGCTGCACTGGCTTTGCCGGCGCCGATCACCACGGTTTTACCGTTAGGTGGTGAAGGTAAAAAATTGGCCAAATGGGTTTGAGGAAGAGCCCGATCGACAGCCACGCTGAACATCTTTTTCAAAAAATCAACTGGCTCAATCATGTGTCTTGTATTTTTTAAGGAGATTGAAGGGTAAAAGGTTCACGAATCCAAGCACGCCAAAAAGTGTAAAAGCTTGTCTATACTTTGACACTCAATGTGCTTGTCTGTAGATTAGCACATTCTCACTCCACTACCCTTTAGGCCGTTATGAGTTTACTTTTGATTCACCAAGCGCAGATGATCAGCACGCAAAACAATGCTGAACAAGAAATTCAAAACGGTTCCATTTTGATTGAAAACGGTCTCATCAAAGAGGTCTTCACTCAAGAGGCTTTTGAACGCGTCAAGGCACATTGGCTCGGTACTGCAGATCAAATCATTGATGCCAAGAACCACGTTGTCATCCCCGGTATGGTGAACTGTCACCACCACATGGTGCAGTCGTTGACAAGGGCCATTCCAAGTGTTCAAAATTCCGAACTCTTTAGCTGGCTCAAAGGACTCTATCCCATTTGGGCTCACCTCACGCCCGAGATGGTCAAAGTCTCAGGACAATTGGCCATGGCGGAATTGCTCTTGAGTGGCTGCACCACCAGCAGCGATCACTTGTACATTTATCCCAATGGCGTCAATTTAGAAAACAGCATTGAAGCGGCTCAAATGATTGGTATGCGCTTCACAGCCACACGCGGCAGCATGAGTGTGGGGCAATCCGCCGGTGGTCTACCTCCAGATAAAGTGGTTGAAAGGGAGGCAGACATCCTAAAAGAAACCCAAAGGCTACTAGAAACGTGGCACGACCCCAGTCACGGCTCCATGTTGCACGTCTCAGTCGCTCCTTGCTCTCCCTTTACGGTGAGCCAAGAGTTGATGAAGGAATCGGCCAAGCTTGCGCGGGCTTTTGGCGCCAGGATGCACACCCACTTGGCTGAGAACGATCACGACATTGCCTACACACTGGAAAAATTCAATTGCACACCGACTCAGTATGTAGAACAACTCGATTGGGTAGGTGCAGATGTCTGGCATGCCCATTGCGTGAAAATTGACGAGCCCGGCATGGCTTTGTTTGCAAAAACCAAAACCTCCATTGCCCACTGTCCATGCAGCAACATGCGTTTGTCCAGTGGCATATTGCCACTCAGAAAACTGATCGATCAAGGCGTCAATGTCGGCTTGGGAGTTGATGGAAGCGCGAGCAACGATTCTGCCCACATTCTGAATGAGGCGCGTCAAGCCATGCTCTTGGCTCGCGTATCCAAAGCGCTTGAACCCTTTGGTTGCAATGCAGGACCCTCAGAGATGACCCCTAGGCAAGCGCTAGCGCTTGCCACCAAGGGGGGGGCGAAAACGCTGGGTAGGAGTGATGTCGGGCAAATTGAGAAAGGTTTTTGCGCCGACATCGCCATGTTCAGGACCGACACTGTGGGCATGGCAGGTGGGGCCATTCACGACCCCATCGGTGCTTTGCTCTTGTGCTCAAGTCAAAACGCCGACTACACCATCGTCAATGGACGTGTGATAGTCGAAAAGGGTGAGTTGAAAACTATCGAACTGCCAAAACTCATTTCGCAACACAACTCACTTGCCAAAACGTTGGCCTCGTCCGTTTGAGAGACTCAAGGCGTAGTGGGTGCGCCTGACTCAAACCATCTCTTGATGGTTTGTCTCTCTTGAGCCGTAATGCCCGTTGCGTTGTTCATGGGCATTTGACCCAACACAACCGCTTGTTGATACATGTTCGCTGCATTCTTTTGAACTTCAGCTGGTGAATCAAAACGCAAATTTTTCATTTGCACTTGAGCTCCATGGCAGGCATAACATCTGGACTCGAAGATTTTTTGGACCTCTGAGTAAGTGACTTTTTCAGTTGAAACTTGATCAGAGGAGGTTTGAGTTGGCTCGGGCTTCATGTAAGCCACGACACCAGCAATCACAAGCACCCCCATCAACGCATAAGGCAGTGGATTTTTTGCTCTGCCTGCGTGGTAGGCATGTCGTTGAACAAAGAATTGACGAATCAGTGCGCCTGCCAACATCATGAGCACCAAAATAATCCAACGCTCAGGGTGGGTGTAGAGAAAACTGTAGTGGTTGCTGAGCATTGCAAATATCACAGGCAAGGTGAAATAGGTGTTATGAACACTTCTTTGCTTACCTTGCTTGCCATAGATGGCCAATTGTTCAGGTGGCAATTTCACCGAAGTGGTCATGGAGCTCACCACTTTGCGTTGACCAGGAATGATCACAAAAAACACATTTGCAGTCATGGTGGTAGCGATCATGGCTCCCATCAACAAAAATGCTGCACGGCCTGCAAACCAATGACAAGCCAACCAAGAGGCAACGGTGATCACCACCAGCATGATGCCGCCCACCACCCATTCACCCTTGTCTTTGAATCCAAAAACTTGGCAAACTCGGTGGTAAATGAGCCAGAAAACAAGCAAAAATGCCAACGCCAATGTGACCGCCTGCCCCTCAGTCCAAACCATGATGGAGGGGTCGATCAAAAAGGTCTTTGCATTGAGCAAATACAGCAAAGTAAAAAGCGCAAAGCCGCTCATCCAAGAAGAGTAGCTTTCCCAAAAAAACCAATGCAGCTTGGTGTGTATTTTGGGCGGCGCCACCATGTATTTTTGAGGGTTGTAAAAGCCCCCTCCATGCACTGCCCACATGGCCCCATCAACCCCCTTTTCAAGCAAATCTGGAGAGGTTGGTTTTTCCAAGTTGTTGTCCAGAAAAACAAAATAAAAAGACGACCCAATCCAAGCAATGGCGGTGATTACGTGCACCCATCGCAACAACAAATTCGCCCACTCCAAGTAGTAGGGATCAATATTCATAACACTCCTGTCCTAGAAAAATTTGAGCCTAAGCCACGGCACCCAAAGCCCGACTCTCATCCATAAGCAACTGCGCCACGACTGACACAGCAATGACCTCGGGCTCCTTGCCCTCAATGCCTGGCAGCCCGATGGGACAACGCACCTGGTTCAACTCCTCTTGGGTAAATCCACGCTCCAGCAAGCGGTGCTGGAAGGTGGCCCACTTGGTCTCACTTCCGATGAGACCAATGCTAGAGAATTGAAAACCACTCCTGCTCCTAAGCAAGCAGCGGGCCACGATATCCAAATCCTCGGCATGGCTAAAGCTCATGATGAGCACATGCGTGTGTTCAGGCAAATGGTCCACCGCAAAGGCAACGGGCTCAGAGTGCTCGACTTTGACGCCCTGAGGCACACTTGCTGGAAATATATGATCTCTAGAATCGATCCACGTCACTTGCCAAGGCAGTTGCGACATCACTTCAACCAAAGCTTTGCCCACATGACCCGCACCAAAAAGCGCCAATTCCGGCTCCGCTTGAGCAAGCTGAATTTGGAGTTGCGCTAAATCAGAGGGAGCGATGACGCTGTAAGTCAAATGTACAACACCCCCACAACATTGTCCCAAGGAAGGGCCTAGAGGATAGCGCTTGGTGGTGGGCTGAAAATGCTTTGAAGACTGCAACAAGCTCAAAATAGATTGCGCCTCCTCTATGGCTTGATACTCCAATTGACCACCACCCAAAGTGTTGATCAATCGAGAATCATCGATAACGGCCATCCAAGCACCCTCATCGCGAGGAGCTGAGCCCTGTACTTGTTGGACCGACACCAGCACCGCATGGTGACCCTGACTCAGCGCATCGAACAATGATTGCCTGTGTCTGGCCACCGTTTTGAACCCTTGTTAAGACTAAAGAGTTGAGGCTCTTAAGCCTTCAAGCTTTCGACGGACATCAAAATGCGCTCTGGTGTGGCAGGAGCACTCATTTGCAAAGGCACGCGGTGAGACTGAGTTGCACTCACCGCATCACGAATGGCAAAGTACGTCGACAACGCCAACATCAAAGGAGGCTCTCCCACTGCTTTGCTGTTAAAGGGTGTGGGCTTGACATTGGATCCATCAAAGAGGGCGACATTGAAGTGCTCTGGAATATCTCCAGCAACGGGAATCTTATAGGTACTAGGCCCATGGGTCAGTAACTTGCCTTTGGGACTCCAGATGCACTCCTCCATGGTGAGCCATCCCATGCCTTGAACATACCCACCCTCGATTTGTCCTTTGTCAATTGCGGGATTGATGCTACGCCCTGCGTCATGCAATATGTCCACGCCTTTGAGCCACCACTCGCCCGTTAAGGTATCAATTTCCACCTCGCTTACAGCAGCACCGTAGCAAAAATAATAAAACGCACGACCCTTTAAGGTTTGGAAATCGTAGGCAATGTCGGGGGTCATGTAAAAACCAGACACCGACAGACCCACACGGTCAAGCCAAGCTTGCAAGATCAAATCTTTCCAGGCCACACTTTGCTCACCAGCCCAAGCTTTGTCTTGAGAGAATTTAATTTGCTCTGGTTTAGCTCCCATCATGTTTGCGGCCACCACACTCAAGCGAGCACGCATTTGTTGGCAAGCATTGTTGATCGCCGCACCATTGATGTCTGCACCACTGGAGGCAGCGGTTGCTGAGGCGTTGGGAACTTTTTGCGTGTCTGTTGCAGTGACTCGAATTTTCTCTACTGAGATACCCAAGCCATCGGCAGCCACCTGCGCCATTTTGGTGTTCAGACCCTGTCCCATTTCAACACCACCGTGGTTCACACTCACCGAGCCATCTTGGTAGATATTCAAAAGCGCTCCGCCCTGATTGAGCATGGTGGCGGTAAAGCTGATACCAAACTTCAAAGGCACCAGAGAAAAACCACGCTTGCGATGCGTGTGCTTTTCGTTGAATGACTGAACTTCCAAACGGCGCTCATCGTACTTGGCCTGCGCGCGAAGTTGATGCATCAACTCATCGCAAACCCAGTCCTCAATGGGCTGACCGTACTGAGTGGTCATGCTCTGTGGGTCACCAGATTGGGCAGGATCTTTGTACAAATTCAACAAACGAACTTCCAAAGGATCTTTACCCAATCGCTGGGCAATTTCTTCAATCACCGTCTCAATGGCGAACATGCCTTGAGGACCACCAAAGCCCCTGAAAGCCGTCGCACTTTGCATGTTCGTCTTACAACGGTACGTGATCACTTTCAAGTGAGGCAAATAGTAACAATTGTCGATGTGCAGCAAAGCGCGGTCGTTTACTGGACCTGAGTAATCGGTGCTGTAGCCACATCTTGAATACAGTTGAATATCGACTCCAAGGATACGTCCCTCATCGTCATAACCCACTTCGTAATCGGCTCTAAAGTCATGTCTCTTGCCAGTGATGGTCATGTCATCGTCACGGCAAGCGCGCAGTTTCACGGGCCTTTTAAGCTTGAATGCAGCCAATGCAGCACTCTGACTGAAAATGCTCGCATTGCCCTCCTTGCCACCAAAACCACCGCCCAAACGCCTGCAAATCACCTCCACATCATGGGTGGATAAATTCAAGGCCGAAGCAGCCTCTCGCTGATTGCCGTCAGGGTGTTGGGTAGACACGTAAAGGGTCAACTGCCCGTCCTCTTTAGGGACCGCATAGGTAATTTGACCTTCGAGGTAGAACTGCTCTTGTTGGCCGCAATAGGTTCGACCACTCAATTGATGCGGGGCATTTTTAATGGCTTGATCGGGTTCACCTCTGGTGATGCCTTTAGAGGGCATGATGAAGGAACTTTGCGCCATGGCATCTTCAATGGTCAAAATTGCAGGCAACTCTTTGACCAACACTTTGGCGCCTTTGGCCGCCTCGCGTGCATAAAGCATCTCTCTTGCAACGACAACGGCGACGGGTTGGCCTAAAAACTCAACTTTACCGTCCGCTAAAAAGGGGTCGTCGTGAACAATGGGACCACAATTGTTTTCACCAGGAATATCGTGCGCGGTGTACACGGCCACCACGCCATGGGCTTTCAACAAAGCTTCCTTGTCGACACCCAGGCCAATCAACTCTCCATGAGCCACTGGAGACAAAACCAGCGCCGCATAGAGTGTTCCAGCCACTTCGGGCACATCATCGGTGTAGACAGCTTGACCTGTCACATGCAAATGTGCGGATTCATGGATCAATTCGCGGCCCAGCTCATTGGCGCCAATCAACTCTTTGATTTTTTCAGGTGCATTCATACTGCGCTCTCCTCTACTTTTACGGAGTCAATGAATTTGATCACCAAATTTCTTGCGACCAAAGAACGGTATTTCCAAGTTGCGCGCAAACCATCACGTGCAACGAAACTGTTTGCTATAGCTTGATCGATTTCATCAGCTGAGATCTCACCCACCAAGCGTCCCTCTAGGACACTCTCAATTTTTGGAGCTCGACATGGAGAGGGAGCCAAACCGTTGTAAGCCAATTTGGCATTTTTGATTCGACCTTCAATCAACTCAAAACTAAGAGCTGCACAAGTCGCTGATATATCTTGCTCAAAGCGCTTACTGACCTTGTGAGCTTTGAAGTGCTGAGCGGGCTTTAATTTTGGAATCTCAATGGCTTCGATGAATTCACCCCCCTTGAGGACCGTCTTTTTCTGGCCCACATAAAACTCATCCAACCTCACACGTCTGGTCTCTTTTCCATGTCTGAGCACCAATTGAGCAGACAAAGCCATCAAGCAAGGCATGCTGTCTCCGATCGGAGAACCATTGGCAATGTTTCCGGCAAGTGTTGCAGTGGCGCGAATTGGGGGCGACCCAAAGCGTCGCAACACTTCAGAGAAATCAGGCAAAGATCGTGCAAAATAATCTTTAACGGATTCAATTGACTCCATGGCTCCAATGCGCCAAGCAGTCGGTGTGTCCGAGATGCCCCTCAATTCCTTGACATTGCCCAAATAGACGATGTGATCTGGGCGTTTGAACTCTTTATTGACTTGAAGTCCAATCTCTGAACTTCCAGCCAACAAGGTGGCCTGAGGGTGCTCCACCATGTAGTGGGCCACTTCCATCAAGGTAGCTGGGGACACGAACTCATTGCCTTTGCGAGTCCTGACCACCGGTTGCACGATCACCTCTCCCTCCAAACTCATGGTGGGATGCTCAGAGCGACGAATCTCTTTGAGCAATTCAACATCCTTTGCGTCATCGAAACTCAACCGATCTTTGGACTGACAAGCCAACTGAGCGGCATCAATGATGGGCTTGTAGCCGGTGCAACGACACAAGTTTCCGCTCAATGCGTCAGTGATTTCAATTCGTGATGGAGATTGATTTTTTTGGACCATGTGAACCAAGCTCATCACGA
This sequence comes from uncultured Burkholderiales bacterium, assembly GCA_903831655.1. GTDB lineage: Bacteria > Pseudomonadota > Gammaproteobacteria > Burkholderiales > Burkholderiaceae_C > Limnohabitans. Next base: position 15,967 of record CAIKYO010000053.1, on the reverse strand, counting down.
TGCCTGGCGTGCAAAATCCGCACTGAGAACCATGGCAAGCAACCATTGCCTCTTGGACAGGATGCATGCGTCCATCTGCATGGGTCAAACTCTCAACCGTCTTCAAAGCTTTACCGTCTAATGTAGGTAGGAGCTGGATACAGCTATTGACGGGTACGTAATCGACGCCGGTACCTTGCGCATTCAGCTCACCCACCAGCACCACACAGGCTCCACAATCGCCCTCGGCACATCCCTCTTTGGTCCCTGTTTTGCGCAACTCCTCACGCAGATAATCCAAAACAGTGGTGGTTCTACGCTCGCCCTTGACCTCTACGATTTGAGAGTCCAAAACAAAGCGAACAGTGTTGGTAACTTGGGTCATGATCGGTACAAATAAAAGTTCAATTAAAAAAATAAAGCCAACGACAAAAAACTAATTTTCATGTGACCTATTAGGAGCCTCGGTAAGTGGAATAACTCCAAGGACTCACCAGCAAAGGCACATGATAATGCTCTTTCGGATTGGCAACACCAAAATCCAAGTTAACGAGGCTCAAAAAATTGGGCTCAGGCAGGTCAACCTCTAAAGCCTTGAAATAACTGGCGACCTCAAAAGTGAGCCGGTATTGGCCCTGCTTTAAGTGGTCGTTGTCAATCAATCCGCCTTGCACCCTGCCGTCTGCATTGAGAACATGCTCTTGCAGCAACTCATATTGCCCATTGATCAACTCAAAAAGGGTAACCTTCATGCCAGAAGCGGGGCGCCCATTCATGGTATCCAAAACGTGCGTGCTAAGTCCCATAAAAAGGATCCCTTGTGAGTGTTGATCTTAAAACTCTTGACCCAAAAAGCCAAGAGCACAGTTGATGGACTTCATTTTAGGTTTATTTTTTGCTCTAATGCTCCAAGCTCTCAGTTAACATCGAACACAAATCACCCAAAAAACACATTAACTGCCAAAAAAGTAACGCTTCATTCCTCTATGAAAACCTACGACAGCACCCTCTCCTACCCCAGAGATTTGGTGGGGTACGCCAAACAACCTCCTCATGCAAATTGGCCCAATCGAGCCAAAATAGCTGTTCAATTTGTGCTCAATTATGAGGAGGGTGGCGAAAACTCGGTGCTGCATGGTGACGAGGGAAGTGAACAATTTTTGTCAGAGATGTTCAACCCTGCCTCTTATCCCGACCGCCACTTGAGCATGGAGAGCATTTATGAATACGGCTCCAGGGTAGGAGTTTGGCGTATTTTGAAGGAGTTTGAAAAACGCTCACTCCCATTGACCGTTTTTGGCGTCACCATGGCTTTGCAACGACACCCCGAACTGGCTCACGCCTTGGTGGAACTCGGGCACGAAATCGCTTGCCACTCCTACAGATGGGTGCATTATCAAAACATGCCTGAACAAGAGGAAAAGGAACACATTCGACTTGGCCTTGAAGGCATCCAAGCGATCACCCAATCAAACCAGATTGGGTGGTACACAGGCAGAGACAGCCCCAACACCCGAAGACTCTTGCTCGACCAAGGTGGGGTTGCTTATGACAGCGACTACTATGGAGATGATTTGCCCTTTTGGATGCAGGTCAAGGACTCCCATGGAAAAACCCAACCCCATTTGATCGTCCCCTACACATTGGATTGCAACGACATGAGGTTTTCGCTTCCTCAAGGGTTTTCTCAAGCGCAAGACTTCTTCATCTACCTCAGAGACTCTTTCGACGCCTTGTATGCCGAAGGTGAGGAGTCCCCTAAAATGATGAGCGTGGGCATGCATTGCAGGCTCTTGGGTCGGCCAGGGCGCATTGTTGCGCTGCAAAAATTCCTTGACCACATTGCCCAATTCGATCGAGTTTGGGTTTGCAAGAGAATCGATATTGCCAACCATTGGAGAGCTCATCATCCGATGGCCTAATCCTCCACCTCAACTTAACAGCTCATCAATGTCACTCACACTCGAAGACCTCAATCGATCAAGCCCTGAACATCTCCTTACTGGCCCAACGGGCTTGTCAGGTTTATATGAACATTCGGACTGGATCGTGTTGGCCGCACTTCAGCAAAGGCCATTCGCCAGCATCCACGCTTTCAAGATGGCCTTGGTGGAGGTGCTTGAGCGATCCAGCGAAGCGCAAAAATTGGATTTGATCAATGCGCACCCCGAGTTGACCGGAAAAGCTCAAATTGATCCGACTTTGACTCTTGATTCTCAAAATGAACAGCGAAAGGCTGGCCTGGCCTTTTGCACACAAGAGGAGTACGCTGCTCTGACGCGTTTGAATCAAGCCTACAAATCCCGATTTAGCTTTGGCTTCATTTTGGCAGTTCGTGGTCCAAGAGGATTGGGACTCACGCGAACCGAGATCATTCAAACGCTGGAGCGGAGATTGGCCAACCCCCGGGATTTTGAGATGGCCGAGGCCATTCGAAACATTCACCGCATTGCTGAAATTCGTTTGAATGAAAAAATGAATACCTCCCCAGTGATTGGCGAGATGATCTGGGACTGGCACGAAGAATTGGCTCAATATAGCGAAGATGAGGTCTCAAATCCCCCTGTCTTGACCGTGACTTATCTCACCCCAGCCCACCGCCAGTGCGCAGCCCACCTTGAGGCGCTGATGAGAGAGACTGGTTTTGACCAGGTGAGTCAAGACGCCGTAGGTAATGTGGTTGGCCTGTACCTTGCCAAGCCACATTCAGCAGATGCTGCAAAAACATTGCTCATGGGTTCGCACTACGATACGGTCAGAAATGGTGGCAAATACGATGGACGGCTCGGTATTTTTTGTGCCATCGCCGCAGTCAAAAATTTAAAAGAGAAACAAATTCGCCTTGGATACAACATTGAGGTAGTGGCATTTGCTGAGGAAGAAGGACAACGCTTTCCAGCCACTTTTTTGGCCTCCAGCGCGTTAACAGGTCAATTCAACCCCAAGTGGCTCGAACAAAGCGACGCACATGGTGTTACTTTGGAGCAAGCCATGCGCCAAGTTGGCTTGGATCCATCTCAAATTTCCTCCATCCAGCGTGATCCCAAGCAATACATAGGTTTTTTGGAAGTTCACATCGAACAAGGCCCTGTGCTCAATGCGTTGAATGCCCCCCTGGGACTTGTAACGTCAATCAATGGCTCCAAGCGTTTTGTAGGCTCGATCAAAGGCATGGCCTCTCATTCAGGAACCACGCCCATGAAGACTCGAAAGGATGCGGCTTGCGCGGCAGCCGAGTTGGCGCTTTTCATGGAAGCCAGAGCTGCACAAGATGCTGACAGTGTGGCGACCATGGGCATTTTTGAAGTTCCCAATGGCTCCATCAATGTGGTACCCGGTCGTGTGAATTTAAGCCTTGATATGAGAGCACCCAACAATGAGCAAAGAGATGCGCTGTGCTCGGATGTGCTCAGACAAGCTGAACTCATCTGTGAACGCAGGGGTGTTCAATTGGAATTAATAGAAAACTTGAGTGTGAGTGCGGCTCCCAGCTCCAAGGCCCTGATGACACATTGGAAACAGGCAATCCAAGCCTTGGGCCTGAAGGTGGTAGAGCTCCCAAGCGGCGCGGGTCATGACGCCATGAAGATTCATGACATCTTGCCTCAAGCCATGCTCTTTGTTAGAGGCCAAAATGCAGGCATCAGTCACAACCCCCTAGAGTCCACCACGACGGATGACATGCAACTCGCCTTTGAAGCGCTCCTCTTGAGCCTTCATTCACTAGACCTTGCCCAACACCAGTCCCTTAACCTTTCTTAGACCACGTCATGACTCCTTACGAACAATTGGACCAATGGGTTCAAAATCACTTTGAAGAACAGGTGAAATTTTTGCAAGCTTTGGTGAGAATACCCACGGACACACCTCCTGGCAAAAATGCGCCTCATGCTGAGCAAACGGCTTTGATGCTCAAGGACATGGGATTTTCTGCTGAACATCACCCCGTTCCAAATGAAGTGGTCAAAGCTGCAGGACTTGAATCCATCACCAATTTGATTGTTCGCCAAGGTTTCAGCTCCCAAGGTCCCCAATCCCTAGATGCACTTCAGCTGAAATCCCCCTGGGGCATCACACTGGCGATGAACGCTCATGGGGACGTCGTCCCACCTGGCGAGGGGTGGGAACACGACCCCTATGGCGCACAAATCGAAGAGGGCTACTTATACGGCAAAGCCAGTGCAGTGAGCAAATCTGATTTTTCCACATTTACCTTTGCGCTAAGAGCCTTGAAGCATTTGAGTGAGACACTCGCCACTTCTAGCGGACAAAGCTCGTCTCCCCCTCCCTTGGGGCAAGTCGAGTTGCACTTCACCTATGACGAAGAGTTTGGGGGGGAACTTGGACCTGGATGGCTACTCAAACACCAACTCACAAAGCCCAACTTGATGTTAGCCGCCGGCTTTAGCTACGAAGTCGTGACCGCTCACAACGGTTGCTTACAAATGGAGGTGACCCTTCAAGGCAAGATGGCACACGCGGCCATTCCGCAATCGGGCTCTGATGCACTTCAAGCCACCACACATGTTCTAAACGCTTTGTACGCCTTGAACGAGGATTACAAAGCCATCTCCTCTGAGATTGCAGGTATCAAACACCCCTATCTCAATGTGGGGACCATTCAAGGGGGCACCAACACGAATGTGGTGCCCGGGAGAGTGAGCTTCAAACTCGATCGACGCATGATTCCGGAGGAAAACTCAAGTGCGGTTGAGCAGTCCATTCGCGCAACCATTCAACAAGCCATTGAGCACTTCAACGCGTTGCACCCCAACCAAGAGCCCATCAAAGTAGAGATCAAACGCATGCTTTTGGCCGAGTCCATGAAGCCCCAAGCGGCCCAAGCTCCCCTGATCGAAGGACTGCAAAAACACGCTCACGCCATTTTTGGTGAAACGATCCCTGCGGTTGGTACACCCCTGTACACCGATGTGCGCCTGTACGCAGAACAAAGCGTGCCCGGTGTGATCTATGGGGCAGGCCCAAGGACCGTCCTTGAATCTCGGGCCAAACGGGCCGATGAACGACTCCTGCTCAGTGATTTGCTCAAAGCAACCCAGGTGGTTGCCAGAACACTTTACGACTTAATGAGCAACCCCAAGCTCAGAAACTAAAAAAGCTTCCAAATTTAGTGCAAAATCTCTCCCCAGTATTGCGCTAAACTGGAAATGGCACCAAACTGGATCAATCCAAAATCAACGCACCGTTTTGGATTCTTCAGTTCAAAGGCTAGGACACAAAAGCTGCATTGGACTTCCCAATGCACCACTTTGAATCAATGAGCCTTGCTTGTACGTCACCATTGGGCACCGAAATTGCTTGAGATGTTTAATTAAAAAACTTTGGAGTCAGTCATGAAATTGCATTTTTCAAAACTAAGAGCCACCTTGGCACTTGCCCTCACGATGACCGGTGCGGCATCAATGGCTCAAAACACACCCGTTAAATTCCAACTCGACTGGAGATTTGAAGGCCCTGCAGCCTTGTTTTTAGTTCCTGAATCAAAGGGCTACTTCAAGAGCGAGAAGTTGGACGTGACCGTGGACACCGGAAACGGCTCAGGCGGAACCGTGACCCGCGTGGCTTCTGGCTCTTACGACATGGGTTTTGCTGACTTGGCCTCACTCATGGAGTTCCACGCCAACAATCCCGACGCCCCCAACAAACCAGTGGCCATCATGATGGTCTACAACAACACGCCTGCATCGGTCATGGCGCTTAAAAAGTCTGGCATCAAAAAACCTTCTGACCTCATCGGCAAAAAACTCGGAGCGCCAGTCTTTGATGCTGGCCGCAGAGCCTTCCCCCTGTTTGCCAAAGCCAATAACATCACCGACGTGACTTGGACGGCCATGGATCCCACATTGCGTGAGACCATGTTGGTCAAAGGCGACTTGGATGCGATCACTGGATTCACATTCACCTCACTCTTGAACATTGAAGCGCGTGGCGTCAAAGCCGACGACGTTGTGGTGCTCCAGTACCCCGACTATGGCGTGAAACTCTACGGCAACGCCATCATCGCGTCACCCAAGTTCTTGAAAGAAAATCCCGCTGCTGCCAAGGCTTTTCTCAGAGCCTTTGCCCTGGGTATGAAAGACATTTTTGCAAACCAAGAAAAAGCCATTGAAACCGTCAAAGCACGTGATGGCATCATCAATGTTCCCCTTGAAGTTCGCCGTTTGCAGTTGGCACTGAACACCGTGATCAACTCACCTGACGCACACGCTGAGGGGTTTGGCCAAGTCAACATGCCTCGTTTGAGCCTGATGGCCAGCCAAGTGTCTGACGCCTTTGCGACCAAAACCCGTGTCAACCCTGATGCCGTTTGGACACCTGCGTACCTCCCAAGCGCCAAAGAACTCAACGTTTTACCCAAACTCAAATGAGCTCATCCCCTCAGGATAGCTTCGTATCGTTCCAGGACGTATGGCTGGCCTACAACGAAGAACTGCTGGCCCAGCAACAGTTTGCCGTTGAGGCCATCAATTTGGAGGTCAAATCTGGCGAGTTCATCGCCTTGGTGGGACCTTCGGGTTGCGGAAAATCCACTTTCATGAAACTCACCACGGGCCTTAGACGTCCCTCAAAAGGTGTGATCAAGGTGGAGGGCAAGGAGGTCACTGGACCTCTGAAGATCTCAGGCATGGCCTTTCAAGCGCCTTCCCTTTTGCCTTGGAGAACCACCCTTGACAATGTGCTCTTGCCCCTTGAGATTGTCGAGCCCTACAGAGAGCAATTCAAAGAGAAAAAAGCAGAATACGAGCACCGTGCCTGTGAACTCTTAAAGCGCGTGGGCTTGGCAGGCTACGAGAGAAAGTACCCTTGGCAACTCTCGGGCGGCATGCAACAAAGGGCCAGCATTTGTAGAGCCCTGATTCACGAGCCCAAAATGCTTTTGTTAGACGAGCCCTTTGGAGCTTTGGATGCATTCACCCGAGAGGAGTTGTGGTGCATTTTGAGGGACTTGTGGACCGAACAACGTTTTAACGTGATTTTGGTCACCCACGACTTAAGAGAGTCCGTGTTTTTAGCTGATACCGTATACGTGATGTCCAAGAGCCCAGGACGTTTCATCGTCAGGCGGGAAATTGAGTTGCCCAGACCCAGAGATTTGGAACTCACCTATACGCCCGAATTCGCTGACATTGTTCATGAGCTCAGGGGTCACATTGGTGCCATTCGCTCCAATACCCCCTTGACCACCTGAACTCAAAAAAACAAACTGCACCTACACGAACCATGAATTCCAAGAAACTCGAGCAAAGCTCTCCCTGGATCCTATTGATTGCCACCATTTTGCTGTGGCAATTGGTTTGCTCTGCGTTTGATGTCTCTGAATTCATCTTTCCCAGCCCCCTTCGCATCCTCTCTCAACTCATTGAGTTCAAAGGGGTCATTGCCGCTCATGCTTGGAGGACCTTTTGGGTCACCATGGCTGGATTTGGCATTGCCATCGTGGTGGGCGTGCTGTTGGGCTTTGTGATTGGAAGCTCACGCTTGGCTTATGCCGCAGCTTACCCCCTCATGACGGCCTTCAATGCATTGCCAAAAGCTGCATTTGTTCCTATCTTGGTTGTGTGGTTTGGCATTGGAATTGGACCGGCCATTTTGACCGCTTTTTTGATCAGCTTCTTCCCCATCACCGTCAACATCGCCACCGGTCTTGCCACCCTCGAGCCCGAACTGGAAGATGTGCTCAGAGTGCTTGGCGCCAAAAGGTGGGACGTGCTGATCAAAGTCGGTCTACCCCGCTCAATGCCCTACTTCTTTGCCTCATTGAAGGTGGCCATCACCTTGGCTTTTGTAGGCACCACCGTGTCTGAGATGACCGCTGCCAATGAGGGCATTGGCTACTTGCTCATCTCGGCTGGCTCTGCCATGCAAATGGGTTTGGCCTTTGCAGGCTTGGTGGTGGTGGGTGCCATGGCAATGGTCATGTACGAACTCTTTAGCTTCGTGGAAAATCACACCACCGCTTGGGCACACCGCGGATCTCAAAACCATTGATCAAGAGCGACTCCTCTCAATGTTGTTCTCGATTTGTTCTCTGCCATTGAACCACGAGCTGCAACGCAATTAAGAGCGTTACTGGTTTTACGAGACCTGAAGGTCAAAATAAGACACTTAATCTTACATTTTTGATGGAAAAGCGGTTTTTTTCCATAGAATCGGTCTTTGATTTTTGAGGGGCCATCGGTCGGCCGTCTCTTTGTTGCTCACCTTTCCTTGTCGAACCTGTTCTTCATTGAATCAGTCCAGGACCTCCTCACCTTTGCCCATTTGGAATACACATGGATAACCCAAACAACAGCAACCCCAAAAATTCGAAAACTTTCTTTTTTTCGGATTTTTTGTTTTTATGCTCCATCGTCTTGGTGATCGTGGGCACAGCCTACGTGGGAGTGCTCTCTTACGAAGAGGGCATGAAAACGGAGATCTCAAAAGAAAATGGTGAGGCCTTTGCCAATTGGTTCACCCAAGCCTCCGCCAAAAGAATGGACACCGATTTTGAAGTTGCGGCCTGTGGTGGCCCCAACACCCTCATGCCACCTCCCAAGACAGAGGAACCCCAGGCTTTGAACTCTGAGAAAGCGCTGGGAGAAGGCGAGAGCGAGGTGGTGGCGGACAAATCCAGTGCGATGGCCACACAAGCTGCTGCTCAACCCAGCGCAGAAGCACCTGCAGAAAATGCAAAATCAGAGGCCCCCGCAGCAGCACCTGCCAGCACGGCAAAGACTTGGGGCGGATGTTTAAAAGCCCTTACCACTGAGAATGGACCTTTGGTCAAACTCTACAACCCCTTTACCAACGGGCCTTTGACCTTTGCCAACAAGTGTGACCCCTCAGACATCAATTTGGCTGGCGCCATGGTTTTCAACAAAATCAGCCCCACTCCTCCCGGCTCTCCAACGCCCACCTTTCTCGAGGACTTGCAAGAGAGTGACTCCATTGAACAAAAACTTCAAATCAGCGTGACCATTTGTGACAAGGGCTCATACCCCATTCACGTTGCTGACATCGAATTCTAAGGAAACACACCATGGACTCAGTCGATCAAATGCGCGCTTTGCTTCGCGGCAAAACCCATGTTCACGAAGAAGTTATCCCCTCAGGCCTGGGGGTTAGAAAGTTTCTGTACAACTGGTTGTTGAACCCCAAGTACGAAACCAATTACCACAAGGAAGTTGAAAATTGGATTGGCCTTTTGATTTTGGCCAACCTCTTTGCCATGCTCTTTGAGCACGTTCCCGCTGTATTTGAGCCCAACAAGGGATACTTCCACATTTTTGACGTGTTCTCCGTCATCGTCTTCACAGTTGAGTATTTCCTGCGCTTTTATTTGGCCCCCGAGGACGAGGAGTTTTCGACCAAAAAGCTCCCTCGCTTGCGCTACATCTTCAGTCCCTTTGCATTGATTGACTTCTTTGCGGTGGCGCCCTTTTACTTTCAGGCGTTCATCCCCATTGACTTGCGTGTGCTGCGATTCCTCAGATTGCTCAGGATGCTCAAACTCTTTAGGGTGTTGATTCCTGCCATCAAAACCTTTATCGAAGTCAACCGTGGCCGCACCTTTAGACAAAAGGTCCATGCCCTGGTCTTTCCCTCCGACTTTGGTGGCGAGTTGCACGACCTCTTTGACAGCTTCATCGTGGTGTGGGTGGTGATCTCCGTGATCGCTGTGATTTTGGAATCGGTTCAAGGCATTCACTACATCTTGAACCTTGAGTTCATCCTGCTCGACACGGTGGCTGTGACCATCTTCACACTTGAGTACGTGATGCGCATGTATTGTTGTGTGGAAGAGCCCCAATACCAACACTGGATCATTGGAAGACTCAAGCAAGCCAAGAACACATCTTCTGTGATCGACTTTTTGGCGGTGGTCCCCTTCTTCTTGGAAGTGTTCTTGCACCACTTGTTTGATCTGCGCTTTTTGCGAGTCTTCAGGCTACTCAGGCTCTTAAAACTCACACGCTACACCGGTGCCACAGCAACTCTCTCCAAAGTGATTGCCAGGGAATGGCCTGTCATGGCGGCAGCTGGCTTTGTGATGATGCTCTTGGTGGTGCTCACCGCATCGCTAGGTTACTTGTTTGAACACGATGCGCAGCCCGACAAGTTCGAGAACATTCCTCAAGCGGTGTATTGGGCTGTGATCACGCTGGCCTCTGTGGGCTACGGTGACATCACCCCCATGACGCCAGCAGGCCGCTTCATGACCATCATCTTGGCCTTGATTGGCATTGGTATTTTTGCCATCCCTGCAGCCCTTTTGTCCTCTGCCTTCAGCGATCAATTGGTCATTGAGCGAGAGGAGCTCAAAGACGAGTTGTTCAAAATCTTGGCTGCTGGAAATATTTCGGAAGAGGACAGTGAAAAAATCAAACGTGAAGCCAAGCGTTTGCACCTGAGCGAACATGAAATTGAGCGTCTCTTGGACCGCGCCATTGAGGAGCAAAACACACGAGATGAGGCTCATGCTCACATGTCGCTCAACCGAATTGCTGAGCTGCCCGAAATTGCAGTGGAGCACTACAAAGGGCTTGTTTCTCAAATTCGACAACTGGGCATATTGACTGACCGCGAGAAATTCGAGGCCATTGCCCGAGCTCAAGACAGGTTGACCCAAACCGAGTTTGCACTTTGGAATTTGCTCCACGACGCCAATCCCAAAGAGCTCGCGGCTCAAACGGCAACTCATGAGGCGCAAATGCATGCCGCGTCTTTACAACAAGAGGCCCCTCACTCTGCAACGCCCCCTCCAACACCCACAGCACCGACTTGAAATTTGATCTGTGTGGCTGGCCAAACTGAACCTCAAGTACGAGTTCCAAGCCCCTAAAACGGTGGTGAGGGACTCGCACGAGGGTCCGCTTCGAATTCTCAAAAGCCTCTACCCCGAGGACCCCAGCGTTTGTCACAACGTGCTGGTGCACCCCCCAAGCGGACTGGTGGGGGGAGACACCTTACAAATTGAACTTGAGTTGGGCCAACACAGTCATGCACTGGTGACCACTCCCGGTGCAACGCGCTTTTATGGGTCTGAGGATTTGCTGGCAACTCAAAGCATGAGGGCCCATGTTGGGCAACACGCCAGACTGGAGTGGTTGCCTTTGGAGAGCATCGCCTACAACCGCTGCCACGCCCTGAACCACATGCATTTCACACTCGAGCCTCAAGCACAGATGTTGGCCTGGGATGTGACTCAACTTGGATTGCCGGGTGCGAACTTGCCATTTACACAGGGTGTTTTCTCACAACACTTTGAGATCCATCAAACATGGCTAGACAAAGCCAGCATTCATGCCAGCGATGAGCGACTCCTTCAAAGCCCACTGGGTCTGGCGGGTAAAAAATGCATGGGAACCCTGGTCATGGCGCAAGGCTCGCCCTTTGATGTGCAATTGGTCTCGCGTCACATAGACTTGGCCAAGTTGGCCATGGAACCCCTTCACAGTGAACTCTTGGCGGGCGTTACCTCCCCCAACCCTCAAGTGATCGTGGTGCGCGTGCTCAGCAAAGACGTTGAGGCCAATCTCAACTTGTTAAAACGCATTTGGAAATTGTGGCGTGAGTCGTGGTGGCACATGCCCACGACCCAACCGAGGATTTGGGCTTCTTAGAGCCTTGGGTCCATGTGCATCAGGCGCTTGGCGCGGGGTCATTTCGCAACTGATCGCGCTGGTAGAGCTCTTTGAATAAAAAGCGCCACATCACTGCCACCAACATGGTGCCCAAACCACCAATGATCACCGACTCCACACTCCCGAACCAAGCGGCAGTTGCACCTGATTCAAATTCACCCAACTCATTGCTCGCACCAATGAAGACAGAATTGACGGCAGAAACACGCCCCCTCATGCTCTCTGGTGTATCCATCTGCACCAAGGTCAGACGAATCACCACACTCACCATGTCCGCTGCTCCGCTCACCATCAAAGCGATCATTGAAATCCAAAAGACATGCGAGAGTCCAAAAATGATGATCGACAAACCAAATACACCCACGGCCAGAAGAAGTTTTTGTCCCACTTTGTGAGTCAGTGGCCAATGCGCTAAGCACAAAGACATGATCAGGGCACCCACAGCAGGGGAAGCACGCAGCAGCCCCAAACCCCAAGCGCCTGTGTGCAAGATGTCTTTTGCGTAGATGGGTAAAAGTGCAGTGGCACCCCCTAAGAGAACCGCAAACAAGTCCAATGACATTGAGCCCAAAATGGTTTTCTTCTTCCAAACAAAGACCACCCCAGCCAACACAGACTCAATCGTCACGGGTTCATTGGCATGAGCCAGTGGTTTGCTCTTTAAGCCCCAAAGCCAAAAGCCAGACAACAAATAAAGGACAAAACATGCGGAGTAAACCGTGGATGCATTGATGGCAAACAACAATCCACCCATCGCTGGCCCCGCCATCACGCTGGCTTGGTAGCCCATGGAGTTGAGCGCAGTCGCTCTGGGCAAAATATCGTGATCAACCAAACTCGGTAGCAAGGCCTGTTGAGCGGTGCTTTGAAAAGCCCTGAACACACCCAAAGCCAATGAAACACCCAAGAGGAGCGATCGAGTTAAAAAGCCCTCTTGCAATGCAACCAAAACCAGTAAAACCACGAGACCTTGACAGATCCAAGTGAGCAATATGATTTTCTCTCGGGGAAATCGATCGGCCACATGCCCAGCCACCAAAGTCAAAGCCAACGCAGGTAAGAATTGATAAAGACCCACCAATCCCAAGTCCCAAGCGCTCGATGTAAGTTGGTACATTTGCCAAGCCAGTGCAACCTCGAACATTTGAGAGGCAATGCCTGCTGCAACTCTGGAAGACCAGTAGCGCATGAAGATGCCATTGGAGAACAAATCGCGAAGTTTTGGCTCTGGCTGAGTCTCAAGAGAACTCTGGGGCTGTGGGGAGGGATTGGGGTTGGGCGGTACAGACACAAAAGGCCTAAATGTTGGGTAAAAAAAGTATCAGACTACTATTTTAAGCCCCAGCGCAAATTTCGCACGAAAAGCACTCAAATGACACCACACCAGGTCTGGACCCGCTCCTCCCCAGCCCAGAGGCCTGTTGGCTTTTGTCCCAAGGTCTGGCTATTTTCGCAATGCCTGCACCATCCGCTTCAGACCCAGGGCTTGTTGTGACCAAAAACCACGGCCGTACTGAACACCACCCTCCACTTGGTCTCGAATTCCCGTTGGATCAAAGCGGTCTTCAAAATTAGCAGTGCCAAAACAGATGTCCCACCAAGGCAAAAGCACCCCAAAGTTGTGCCCGCCAAGCACACCACTCTCAAACTCATGACCGCCCCCAACGCTGTGGTGATATCGGTGAAAGCGAGGACTCACCCACACCCTCTCTAACCATGGGCCTAGGCTCAGGCGAACGTTGGCGTGCTGAAAACTTTGAGAGATTTGAGTCAAGGCAATTAAAACCACAAATTGAGAGGGGGGCATGCCAAAGCATTGAGCCAAAACCACACCCAAGAGTCCCATGATTGCATCATCTAGCAAATGATTTCTGCTGTCACTCCAATAAGTCATGCTTTGCTGGGAGTGATGAAGCGAGTGAAGCGACCACCACCAATTCCACTGATGCTGAGCGCGGTGAAGCCAATAGCCAACAAAATCAAAAACGACCAAATAAAACAAAAAACCAAGCACTGGATGCTCGTTCGCCCCAGGCACCCAATCATCGAGTTGCAGTGTTGGGACGCCCAAAACACGCAAGTGACCCCACAAATAATCGATAGGCCAATTGAAGATCAAAAAAAAGACCAATCTAAATAGACCCAATCTGTGAATCAGCGTGTAGATCACATCAACCAAAACCTGAGAGCGGTCTTGCTCCTTCTCGGCAGGCCAAAAGCGCTCCAACGGCGTAAAAAGAGCCACCATGAGGAGGAGTTGCAAGATACCCATAACCAAACCATCGCAAACCGAGTAAGCGTCTTCAACCCAGCCCCCCAAATGCAAGGTAAAGAGCATCGGCTGCACCACGCCTTCGAGCAAGGCATCAGAGGCGCGTGCATAAAAATCAAGCCAAGCTTCGAACATGTGCGACTTCTCTATCTATTGACCAAGGCTTGCCAAGAACTTAAGGGCTTCAAACTCACTTGAATCCTCGCTGACAATGAAATCATCTTACCGTTTCCCAGCAAGACGTGTGGCAAAGCGATCATCAAGGGCCCTTTAAGCGGGGTGTTTTTCAATCCACGACCGATAAAAGGGATGCTCGGAGAGCGTACGAAAGCAAAACCCCTTGGCTTTCAATCCCTCAATGAGAGGCTTTAAGTCAGCAGGCGCCCAAGGATCGTGCCTGGACCATATCCCCAAGTGGGCCATCAAAATATCACCCGAGCGAATATGCGCAAGCGCTTTGCTTAACAAAAGAGCGTTAGAGAATTTCTCGCTGGGCAACTCGTCGCCCAAAAAACCTGCATCACTCCAGCCCACATGCAGATAGCCACAAGACTGCGCTTGGGCCAAGAGAGCAGGAGAGGTTTTACCACCTGGTGCACGAAACAAGGGCAAAGCCGCTTTACCCGTGATGGATTCAATTCGAGTGCGAGCGCCTTGAACCGCGTTGCAATATTCTTGCCCTGTGAGGACACGCACACGGCCTTGATCGGGACCTGCGCTGGCACGAACTTTGAAGCGCATGGTCCCGTTTGGAGTGGGCATGTCTTGGAGCCAATACACATGATGATCGGTGTGAGAGGCAAACTCATGACCCTCTCTTGCGCGCTCTTGCCACCACCCCTTCCACGACTCTCCCAAGGTCCCGTCTCCTTCTTGGGTGGGTTCATCGGCCACAAAAAAAGTGACCCTCACGCCCTCCTCTCGAAGCACCTGAGCAATCCCCTGAGCCACTCCCATGTGCCCCGTGTCAAAGGTCAAGTACAAGGGCTGAGAGCAAGCTTGAGTCACGCCTTCCTTGGATGGTGGAGTCAGGCTCTGTGCACCCAGACAGAGCCAACTGCATGCACTCAAGAACAACAAAAGAGAGAATGCGCGCATAAGACTCAAAACCGTTTGGCGTGGTCCAAGGTCCAAATGCCATGGGGCGAGCGCCCCACACTCACTTGCTTGATCAATTTACCAGTGCTCATGTCAACGATGGACATTTTTTTGATCCACCGCGATGAAATGTAGAGCGTTTTTTGATCGCTGGAGACCTCCATGCAATCAGGCCCTCCAGGTGCTTTGAAGGTGTTGGTGACGGTGAGCGTGTTCAAATCAATCTCGCTCACCGTGTTGGCAACTCGGTTGCTCACCAAGACATGCGACCCATCACCCAAAGCTCTAAAGGCATGCGCTCCAAGCCCTGTCGCAATCGACCCAGTGAGCTTGGCCGGCCCTTGGCTCACATCAAAGACTTGAACCTCATGACCTCCAGTGAGCCCCACCAAGAGCTTTTTGTCATCCGAGGTTCCAAAGACATCCGCAGGTGTGGATCCTGTTTTGACGCGCCACTTGAGCGTTTGAGTGGCCAAATCGATGGCGATCAATTCATCGCTGTCTTGCATGGTCGCATAAACCGTTGTGCTCTTGGAGTCGATCCACAAGTGACTGGGTGTCTTGTCAGAGGCAATGCGTTTGACCAAACTCAAATTCTCTCCATCCCAGCGGTAGATGTCCACATGATTGAGTCGGTTACCCACGGTCACAAACCACTTCATGTCTGGGGAAAATCTCAATTGATACGGATCCAATGTCCCTTTAACCACACGCTGGACTTGGGCCGTTTTGGGATCGATGAAGGTGAGTGAATCGCCACCGGCATTGGCCACGATCATGCTTTTTTCATCCGGCGTCAGGTACAAGTGATGGGGCTCTTTGCCCGTGGGAATGGTTTTGACAACTTCCAAAGATTGAGGATCAATCACACTGATGTTTGCATCCAAGGAATTCAAAACAAACAAAGGCGTTCCTGCTTGAGCAGCACTTGCCAGAGCCCAAAAACAAGCAGACAAAAGGGTCCAATTTC
>CAIKYO010000052.1 GCA_903831655.1 uncultured Burkholderiales bacterium | reverse complement strand
GCTCATGGAATATCTCATCAAACTCGTAATGCCTCCTAAAGATGGTATACTGTTAGATCCATTCGCGGGATCAGGCACTACAATATTAGCGGCTAAACGATTGGGCTATTCAGCCATCGGTATCGAGAAAGAAGCTGAATATTGTGAAATCGCAAAAGCTCGTCTCCAATCATACCATTCCCCAACTACCATTTAAATATTATACAGAATTTACAGATTATATAGAAAGATAATCTCATTTATTTCCCATTGATTTATCCAAAGATTGTGATGACTAAAATCTTTGATATGTTATAAAACATTAATTTATCACCAGGTAATAAATGGGTAGTTACGAAAATGCGTCCGCCGGCTATAGCTTAGGAGGAACTTCAGGCTATCTAGATGGAAGCGATGTAAAGGGGAAGAACAAAGGTCAGATGATGGATAACTTCTATCAAAAGACCTACCCCGCTAACGCGGCCTATTGGGTTCAAGGTTCCATTGATAAGAGATTCAAGGTCGGCGATCAAACTCTCTTATCGATGATGTACGGGGATAATAACTACTACCAGACTAGGCGGTGGTTCTTTAATCTCATACGACGTCAGATCAATATGATCTGTGGTTTCCAGCGCAAGAATCGCAAATCAACCATCACTATTCCTAATCACGATGCTGATCCGTTAGCTGACGAATTTAATGCGTGTTTAAAATGGAGTGAAGAGAGAGATGGATTTCA
This sequence comes from uncultured Burkholderiales bacterium, assembly GCA_903831655.1. GTDB lineage: Bacteria > Pseudomonadota > Gammaproteobacteria > Burkholderiales > Burkholderiaceae_C > Limnohabitans. Next base: position 3,335 of record CAIKYO010000052.1, on the reverse strand, counting down.
AGAGTATCTTAGTGAAGGTTTTGAAGGCGCGTGTGACACCGGCATGTCTTTATTACATTTATATCCCGATTATACTTTGGACCCTATCAGTGGTGATCTTTTTACTGACCAGGTAGCTTACAATAACTTCTTGATCGATCCCTATTTCCGCAAGCAGGACTTAACCGATTGTTCGGCTATCTGGCGCAGACGGTGGGTTACGAATGTGCAAGCTCAAGCCCTTCTACCGGGCCACGCCAAAGAGATTGCTAAAATGAGACCCAGCGGCCTTAAAGATGGGAGATTTCCTCTTCAAGCCGAACTGCTCAATATGGCAACCAATCAACTCTTTGCCTATGACGAATTCCATTATCGAGATACCCGCGAAGCAACAACTATCCTAGATCCTATTTCCGGCGAAGCAGTGCTATGGGAAGATGATGAGGAAGACTCAGAAGATGAAATGGAGCGCACGCTCAGACAGCAGCCATGGCTAGTAGTCAAAAAAACACAAGTCCCTACAGTGAGGCTCTGTATTCGTTTAGGAGGTCGCGTTTTGTACGATGGGCCAAATCTACTTAACATAGATTCTTACCCCTTTGTGCCTTTGCTCACCTATTATGAACCAGATATCCAATCCTATGCGTGGAGGGTGCAGGGTGTAGTAAGAAATCTCCGTGATTGCCAGTACTTGTACAACATGCGCAAGGTCATTGAGATGGACATACTCCAGTCTCAAATAAATTCTGGTTGGATTTATCCCGTTGATGCAGTAGTAGATCCCAAGTCTTTTAGACAATCGGGACAGGGATTCTTAGTTCCTCTCAAAGCAGGCCATTTACCCAACGAGATACAACGCATAGAAGCGGCCTCCATCCCTCAATCTCTCTTAGAACTGTCCAGGAGCTTAAGTGAAGACATCACCCGAATCTCAGGAGTCAACGAAGAGCTTCTTGGGGCAGCGACTGACGACAAATCTGGAATTCTTTCCATGTTACGACAAGGTGCTGGCCTTACTACACTTCAGACCATATTTGATAAATTGGACTACTCTCAACGACTATATGGAAAAATTAGGCTTCAAGCCATTAGAAAAAACTTCAGCAAAGGTAAGATTTCTAGCATTTTGGGACATGCTCCTAGTGAGCGATTCTTTACCTCACACTCCCTCAAATACTCAGTCTTTGTCGAAGAGGGTAACTATTCCGCCTCCCAAAGACAAATGGAGCTTCAACAGCTTCTCCATTTCCGTGAAATCGGAATGACAGTCGCGGACAAAACTATTTGGAGAGCCGCGTTCTTAACCAATAAGAAACAGGCTGAAGAAGACGCAGCCGAGCAGGCTCAACAACAGCAACAAGCTCAGCAAGCTCAAGCCGAGCAGCAATCGAAGGTTGAGAATGCTAAAGTTATGGCGTCGTTTGCAAAAGCGAAGAGCGATCTTGCTCGTGAAAAAGAGATTTTGGCTTCAGCTCAAGAGAAAATAAGTAAGATTCAAGATAATCAGGCCGATGCTGAGAGAAAACGGATGGAATCTGATCTTGGCCTTGTCAAAATGATGATTGAATTAGAAGATATGGATTTCAATCAAATGAGGAGCGCGTTTGAAATGGCGCAATCCATCAAATTGGCCAATCAATCAGGGCCTTTACCGCAAGCTGTGGGTCAATAACTATGATGTGGATGGTAGATCGAGTGAAGCAGGACACTAATTTACAATACCTTATTCCCTATCATATGGGTTATGATCATTTTCTAGCTTTTTCTATCCGAGGATTTGAAAATCCTACCATTACATCAGAGAATAGAATTATGTTGGAAGTATGTGTCATTTTCAATTCCATCCTAAAATCTCTGGAAAATCTATATGTGGAACAGTACGTTTTTACCGATCCACTTCTCATGTTTATGCCAGATAGTAGCGACTGGACTATGAAAATAGGGATGTTGACAAATGAAAAATTTGAGATGATGAAGAAACAAGCCCTAAATCCTTAAGGAGGCTATATGGCGAAAGGAAAAAACGTCCCATTGATGAAAGGAATGTCCAATCATCAATCCAAGATGTCAAATGAGCATTGGGAAAAGTCTCAATCCGAAATGGGTGAAGAGAGCGATCTTCGTTACACTGATAAGCCAAATCCTGAAGCTTTGAAAGAGTCGCAAGATAAGCTCGCTTCTTATGCTAAAAAAAACCAAATGAAATATTAAATTTGAAGTAGGCAAGTCTTGGCGGGAGCCGTGGAGTTAGTCTCCAAGCGTGCAGGCGCACTTCACCTAAAAAGTGATAAATGTTACTGACCTGTAGACATGGCGGCAAGTTTGCCTTCTTCTTTTAAGAGGAATTATGGCTAAGAAAGAAAAGAAAGAGAGAGCTGTTCCTAATACTCATTGGGAAAAGCACTATGACGTCTCTAAGCCGTCAAAGAATATGGAAGCTACTGAGGGATCGGACTTTGCTCCTAAGAATCCAACTAACCGAAAAACAGTCTATATTAAGGTAAATAAGGAAGATCATTGATGAATGAAAATGGATATGAAGAATCCGATATGATCCAACCAAAAAAAAGATTCGAAGATGATTTTTTTGCTTTGTCTGCCAAAGATGCAAAAATTGTCTTAGAAATGCGCACTAAAATGCACAATATGCTTCGAGTTTTTGGTTATCCTAAACTTGTCGCTTTATTATCCGGAGAAGTAGTAGACGTTTATAGATCGTGTTCAGTGGCCAAAGAAGATTTTATGCATGCGATGAGTTGTTACTGGGATCAACAAGACGCTGTTTATACCATTCCTAAAGAAGAAGTAGAATTGGCAACCATGGAAGTATTCGAATTTTGTAGTAGCAACTTAATTCGAATGAAAGAAAGAAAAGAGAACATTGCTTGAGCTTTCCTCTAACGCCTTCAGATAAAGTTAATAAAGTCTTCACAGCAGGAAGTTTGTCCTATAAGGCTTCGCATGATTCTACTTCTTATGACAGCCTTGAGGTTGGTCATGCGCTCACAGAAGATATAGCTAAGGAGCTAGAGATTTGTGCGCGGAGGCACCGGGAAATATTCGATGAGGATGAGTATTGCGTGGGTTATGTTTTGGCTGGCGATCCTCTCATAAAAAATCTTATGCGTAGGAAGTTCTTTGCTTTCCTCTATTTACCATCTCCGAGACCCAATCAAGCCGTTTTTCTTTATAATAAACCTCTCGATCAATTTACTAAGCGTTTATGGACATTGCCCAATGCATGGACAATGGCGTGTCTCTCTGAGCTGACCTTTGTGGACAAGAAATTTAGAGAAATGAAAGGTTGGTGCGATGCTTTTTACAAAATTAAATTCTGGGAGCATATTCGCAAGCAG
>CAIKYO010000051.1 GCA_903831655.1 uncultured Burkholderiales bacterium | reverse complement strand
TCCAGCGCATTCGACCACTCTGCCACTTTTCCGTTCGAGTGACTCGATCTAAATAGGTCTAAGTAAATAAAGAATTGATGGGGACCTTGGAGAATTTACACCAAGTCCATGTCACCCAAGAACTGACCACCACGCTCGATTTGGATATCACCATACTGCAATGATCCAGCCACTTTTCCAGTGGAGCGGATGATCAACAACTCACGACTGATGACTTTTTGATTGAGTTGGCCGTGAACATCAACCAAATTGGCCGTGGTGTTACCCGAGACTGAGCCTGAAGGACCAATAAAGACATCTTGCGCTTCAATGTCACCTTCGATGTGGCCATCGATTTTGGCTTGATTGGGCGCTTTGATTGAGCCTTGAAAAGTGACTCCACGGCCAATAAAAATGCTATTTTTGGAGGTGTTATCGTTCATTTGGTGGACTCAGTAGGGTTGTTATTAGAGGAGATGATAATTCAAATGCACAAAAAGTTTAAGGGCTTTTGCTAAAAACCCCTGAAATATTGACTTGTTGCAAGCCTGAGACAGGGGTTCTTTACAAAGAAATCTTTAAGATTCGGGCAACTCGATTTTGACTTCCAGGACTTCCAAATTGTCTTGTCTTTCAAAATTGACTTTGATGTCTTTGGGGTCAATGGATACGTATTTGGAGAGAACTGCAACCAATTCACGTTGCAAGTCTGGCAAATAGTCAGGGGAATTGTTTCTCCCGGTGCCCCGCTCATGGGTCAAAATGAACTGAAGTCGCTCTTTGGCCTGACTTGCGGTCTTTTTTCTTTCACCGAGTAAAAAGGACAAAATGGACATGAATCATCTACCTCCAAACAGGCGTTTGAGGAGTCCAGGCTTTTGAGCTTCTGTGAATCTCATGGGGACATCTTCCCCAAGGAAACGAGCCACCACGTCTTTGTATGCGTCAGAGACATCGGTGTTGTTCAAATGCACCGCAGGCAAGCCTTGGTTGGAGGCTTGCAAGACGCTTTCAGATTCAGGGATCACGCCAATTAGAGGAATGCGCAAAATGTCTTTGATATCTTCCAAGGACAGCATTTGTCCCTCTTCGACTCGGCTGGGGTTGTAGCGCGTGATCAAAAGATGCTCTTTGATGGGGTCTGCACCTTGGATGGCACGATTGGTTTTGCTACTGAGCATGCCCAAGATGCGATCAGAGTCGCGAACGGAGGAGACCTCAGGGTTGGTCACCACCAAGGCCTCGTCGGCATAGTGCATGGCCATCATGGCTCCGGTCTCAATGCCAGCGGGTGAGTCGCAAACGATGTAGTCAAACTCCATGTTTTGCAATTCGAGCAGCACTCTCTCAACCCCGTATTGGGTCAAGGACTCTTTGTCCCGCGTTTGGGAGGCGGCCAACACAAAGAGGTTATCGCATTGTTTATCTTTGATCAGGGCTTGGTTCAAAGTCGCCTCGCCATTGATCACATTGATCAAGTCGTAGACCACCCGACGTTCACAGCCCATGATGAGGTCCAAGTTTCTAAGGCCCACATCAAAATCGATGACCGCTGTTTTAAAGCCGCGAAGTGCCAAGCCAGATGAAAAACTTGCACTGGTAGTGGTTTTACCGACTCCACCTTTGCCGGAGGTGACCACAACAATCTTTGCCATAAAAATACGCCTTTTGAACGAAAAGTAACAGCTGTAAGTTTAACGGATCAGGGACTCTGTTTCAGTGAAAAATCCAAATAGATTTCAGCCCAATCGTTGCATGACCAATTTTTCGCCCTCCAAGGAGATTTGGGCTGATTGGGACTGAACGTCCTTGGGAAGAGGCGTGTCGCTGGTGCGGTAAGTTCCTGCAATTGAGAGCAACTCGGCCTCCAAGCAGGAGGTGAATATGCGAGCGCTCGTGTCTCCTTTGGCTCCTGCAATGGCTTTACCTCTTAGAGGTGCATAGACATGGATGTGCCCATCGGCCATGACCTCAGCTCCAGGGTTGACCATGGCCAAGACGATCAAGTCTCCGCCTTTGGCGTAGACGTGTTGACCTGATCTGAGGGGTTTGGTGATCACCATGGTTGCGGCATGAGCTGCCACTGGTAAGGTTGGCAAGGCTGGCGCTTCGCGAACCACCTCCTTGATCACTTCTCGAACCACCTCGACCTCACGAATCTCGACTGGGGCAGCAGCCAAGGGGGTGGAGAGAAAGCCCTCCAAGTCGGCCAGTCCCATCGAGGAGCCCAAGCTTTGAATTTCACAATCCTTTGACTTTAAGAACATGGGGTTCAGGTGGTGAACTTTGAGGATCTCGCACAGGTGCTTCAAGTCCAGCTTGGGGGCGTCCTCGGGGCTTAACTGATCCAAGTCGATCAGGGTCGGGGCATTGCCATAAAAATCGGGGTTGTCTTTGAGTTTGAGTGCAAGCTCGTTTTGAATGTCCCCCAATTGAGTGCTTTTGACAATGAACGAGAGTGCAGACAGGTCTACATTTTTGATTTCAAATGCAATGGATTTGGCGCGCATGAAAGGGTGAATTAGAGCTATTTGGGGTGAGAGAAGGGAGTCAAACTCAAGCTGCTGACTGAGCAACCGAAGTTAGATCTTAAATCACTTTTTACTTTTAATTTGGTGGCAGTAAAGGCTTTCATTGGCGGTAACGATAATCATGAAGACACGAAATTGCGGTATAAACGAAGTGGAAGCACTCACTTCGGGGTCTACTGTTGCCGTTGTGAACGAATGATTAGCGGTTTAAGTTTGAGCGAATGGCCATAGAGACGATGGTTTTTTTACTTTCCGAGCTATTGAATGGATGACGTGGTTTGGTCCGATGCTGATGCGCAACGCTTAAAGAAGCTCAGGCTTGAAGCGGGCATGGACGTGCCTGAGTTGTCCAGGCAAAGTGCTGTCTCTGCAGCTCAAATCAGTCAACTCGAGGAGGGCGGAGACTCCTTGTTTTACTCGCCCATGATCAAATATTCGGTGGGCAAGAGATTGATGCTTTTGTTGATTCAAACCAAGGGCGTGGGGAGTGGCCCAGCGCCCTTGATCGATGAGAAAATTCATTCAAGCACCCATTTATATAGCAAGGAGCTCCAAGCCATAGAGGAGATGAGTCGGCGCAATTTAGACGCAAGACCTCTCTCAGACGCTCTTTTTTGGTTCAAACACCAGGGTCAGATCTTTTTTCAATCCAAATACGTGCTGGCTTCTCTCGCCATGCTGTTGGCGATGGCGGGTATCTCTATGTATGAAAAATGGGATCACCAAAACATGGAATTGGGCCAGACGCCAACGGTGAGTTGGTTGGGTGAAGATTCGACCCTCAACTTGGCATGGCAAAAAGCAAAAAGTTCACTGGCCTTTGAATCTGAGCAAAAAGCGCCTTCAATTGCGCCCCAAGCCTTGAGTGTTACTCCTGCTCAAACTGTGATGAGAACTCCCGTGGTGATGGATCCCTCAAAAGGAGTGGTCCCTGAGCAGACTTCACCTCAACTGACGACGCCTATTGCACCCGTGTTGGAGCCCATCTTCAATCTCCAAGGCGCTCAGGCTTCCCTCACCTCAGAGCAAGAGAAATGGTGCCGAGCGGAATTGGAGCAAACGCCCTTGACTTCAGTGAGCAACAGCAAGCCCGCCAATTACATCTACATCGTCGCTCTCAAAGGTGGTCAGTTGTGCGTGAAGGATGGCAAGAATCGCATGACTTGGCTCGAGTTGCAAGCAGGGCAGTCTCAAACCTTGCCTGGGGCAGCACCTTGGAAGTTGAAGTCCCAAGATTGGTCCTCTTTTCAATTGTTCTTTCAAGGTCGGCGCATTCCCGCTCCCAGCAGTGAGGTGCAACAATTGGCGCTCTTTGCCGCCACACAAGAGTCCATTCAAGCCTTTTTGGCCTCCCAAGCTTCTTCAGAAGGTCAGTCAAAGCCCTAAAGCGGGTTTGAGAAGGCCCTTTGTCCAAAATCCCCAACCCTAGATCTCCGCTTTCCATCTGACGTGGGGAGACCCAATCGCCCGGGTCGGATAGCCCGATTGGTTTTTTCTAGCCTTTAGGGTTAAGTTTGGCGCTCCATCTGACGATATTCCAAATGAGCAAATTGAATTTGAAAAGATATTTTGAAAATCTAAAGTGAATACTTTATGGTGATATAGTTAATTCTAAAGAATTCAGTTTCATTAATCTTTCATTTTTTCAACAGACAAATATGGTTTCACAGGGGTTCCAAATTCCACCAAATTGCCTAAAATGATCTTCCCACTTTTTATTAACAGATAACGTTTCGCAATGCAGCTCATGTGGCTGTCCGGGCCCACCGGACGCATCAAAACCATCTCCATCACGGCCGCCACGATCATTCGTGTTGCTTTGGCCATTGGCGTGTTTTTTGTGATCATGGGCTTTTTGTTGAATTTGTTGGGTTTGAGAATTGCCGTGGAGCACAGTCCTGAGCTGGCAAGAAGTTTGGGAGGTGTCACCACTGAGTCGGAGCAGCTCAGAATGGAGTCGGTCTACCGAGACAAGCTCGATCAGATGAAAAACGATCTCCAAGGCACGATCAAAGAAATCAAGCAGCTTGAGACCATCAAAAATAAATTCATGGAAATCGCTGTCCCTCAGGGTTTCAAAGAAAAGGCCAACCCCAAGGGGGAAAGCTTAGGAGGGCCTTTGGTTCCTTTGAAGTCAACGGCGAGCTTTTTCAGGCAGCCTCTTGATGTGGACATCAAGTCGGCTGAAGAGGACATCAACAACATCCACCAAGCGGTGGTGAGCATGCAAACGCAGTGGCAAGATCAGCTCAACTGGCTTCATGCCTTGCCTTTGGGCATTCCGGTCCTGGGAGACTTTCGCTACGCCAGTGGCTTTGGCGTTAGAAATGATCCCTTCACGGGTCAATTGGCCATGCACGAGGGCGTTGACTTTGCAGCAGAAGCGGGTACCCCAGTGGTGTCCTCTGCCGACGGGGTTGTCATCCGCTCGGGATGGGATTCCAGTTTTGGCAATGTGATCGAAGTCAGGCATGCAGAGGATTACGTGACTCGCTACGGTCATTTGAGAAAGCGTTTGGTTCAAGAGGGAGACCACGTTCAACGTGGCACGGCTCTTGGCGAGATGGGATCAACGGGTCGCTCCACGGGTCCCCATTTGCATTACGAAATGTTCAAAAGTGGACGCTTGATCAACCCCATTCAAATCATTCCAGTTAATTCGGGATGATTCCCATCACAAGAACGGCCGCATGATGTTTGAAAAGCTGAAAGACAAGTCTTTGAATACCTCCAACGAGAGGTTTGACACTTTGATTGGAAAATCTGCTCAGATTCACGGCCGCTTGGTGCTGCTGGATTCTGTACGCATTGATGGCAAAGTCATTGGCAACATTGAGACAGCGCCTGATCACAAGGTCTCTGTCGCCATTGGTGTGACTGGGGAGGTGAAGGGTGACATCACGGCACACCGTGTCATGGTGGCTGGAAAAATTGAGGGCAACATCTACGCTGACGAGCGAGTTGAGTTTCACAAAGACTCGATCGTGCACGGCGACATCTCCTACGGCTCGATTGCCGTCGAGCATGGCGCCAAATTGCTCGGTTTGGTGATCCAAAACTCAGGCAGTGCCAACGCACAAACGGATGCCAAGACGGTCATTCACAACGCTCAAACCATCAAAAACGCTTAAATTCATCCCGAATCAGGGGTACCATAGGAGCGCACAACAAGCTTCCTTTCATGAACTTGCCACTGGCATGCTACTGTTAAGCGACTGTCATGCCATTGTTAAGCGACTGGTACGCCACTGGACACGCAGCTGCCTAGGCCTCACTTTCATCCCTCATTTTGAAGCCTTATTTTTGAAGTTCTATCAACTTCATGGCATCCCTTGGTTATCGATTTGACGCGTTTGAGTGGAGTTGGGTCTTGTGCCCATTGACTCAAGTCCAAGGGTCCCGTCCAAGTCGATTTGACCTCTATGGGGTTGTTTCAACTCAGTCAAAATCGAAAATGTGGCTTTTGTGAGAGACAATTAAACAGTATGTTTCCAATAAAAATCAAAAAGTTCCAATTGTTTGTTAAAATTTTCGCCAAGGAGCTAACATGACCAATCAGCCAGAATCGTTTGAAAGCGTCGTCATTGGAGACGGCGTCGTTGTCAAAGGAACATTCACTGTTCCCGCCAAAGCCGTGATTAACGGTGTCATTGAGGGTGATTTGACAGCCGAAGAGGTCTTGGTTGGCCCCACAGGCAAAATCACCGGACGTGTATCGGCCAAAGTGCTTGACGTGAGAGGTGAGTTGCACAACACCATCATCAGCGAAAAGAGTTTGATCGTTCGCTCCACTGGCAAAATTGCTGGAAAAATCCAATACGTTGAGATTGAGATTGAAAAAGGTGGGGAAATTGAAGGCTCCTTGAACCAATCTGGTCCTGGCGCTCCGGTTGCGTTGCCCCCAACACAGACCTTGCCAGTCACCTGATTACAGTCTGATTTTCTGACCTCATGAGTTCTTCCAGCACATTGCGGATGTGGTTGCGCTCCATACCACACATGGTGGTTGGGGGGTGGACTCGTGACTACCAAGATGCTCGCATCATTTGGGAGCAAAGCGGAGATTTAAGGTATTTCAACATCTCCGGAAAAATTCAAAGGTTTTGTGTCCGTGGTGGTATTGTGCTCACGGGCTCTTTGCTTTTCATGGTGCTTTGTCTGTTCTTGGTGAGTTTGAATCTGTACATTGACACCGTCAAACTGGAGCGTTCGCACCAAGCGGTTTTCAAAGCCTTGGTGAGCTCATCTGAAGATTTGGATGCCAGTGACTCCTTGCACATGAGCGAGGACCAGATGCTTGCATTGGCCCAAACCATTCGCGATCGCGACATGAGCATTCGTCGCTTTGTGGACACCTCGGTGGTGGCGGTCGAGCAAGAAAACAAATCCATGAAAAATCAACTCGATGCCTCCGGTTTGACCGAGAAGGTGATCGAGATCATTCAAAGAAACTCAGCCAACGGTGGCTTTACTTCGAGCAACGATTTGTTGAAAAACCCATTGCTGCGTGGCAAGGTCGGTGACGAAATTGCAACCAATCGAAGCATGCGCGAGGTGCTCGCAGCCATGCCTTCCACGATGCCTTTGCCCAATTTCACAGTGTCCTCAGATTTTGGCATTCGTCGCCACCCCTTTACCCACCAGCCCACCTTTCACACCGGTGTGGATTTGTTGAACGAATCCACCGACGACCGGGTGCATCCGGTGAAATCCGGAGTGGTGGTCATGTCTCAGGTTCATTCAAGCTATGGAAACACGGTGGTTATTCGCCACAGTAACGGCATTGAATCGCTTTACGCGCATTTGGCGAGTATGATGGTCAAAGTCGGCGACCACGTGACGCCAGAGTCAGTGATCGGTTATGTGGGTAACACAGGCGTGTCCACTGGAAAGCATCTTCACCTCGAAATTTTAGTGGGCGGCTATCCAGTGAATCCACAAAAGGTCATCCGAACGGCACAGTATGTTCAAGATATCGAAAATCAGAAATAATAACGTTCAAGAACAAGCACCTTCGTCACTTTTAACCACGTCCACACCAGACTCTTTAGAACCCGATACACCCCTTGCAATTGAATCCCCCCCTGTCATCAACGAGCTCAATCCTGAACCTCCTTTAATCGCCATGTCTACACCGCCCATTGAAAATTTGCCTGTCTCAGGCACCCCGATTGCTCCGGCTCCCAGGACCAATATGATGGACATGTTGGCCCCTGCCAACAGCAAGCCCTCCATCCTGAGTGAGGGTTTTTCTTTCCGCGGTGAAATCAACGCAAAAGGAGCCATTCACGTTGAAGGTTCTTTGAATGGACAGATCCAAGTCAATGAACTCACCATCGGAGCCAAGGGCTCTGTGGAAGGTGTGGTGAGCTGTCACAGTTTGCACATCAAGGGCAAGTTCGCTGGCACTGCCATTTGCAATGAGCTCATTGTGACTTCCTCAGCCTCTGTAGATGGGCACGTTGTCTATCAGACTCTCTCGGTTCAAAAGGGCGCCTCGATCAAGGGCGAGTTGTTGCTGGATAAATAATCCTGTGCCTTCAAGCAGAGTCTCATTGTTAATGTCCTAAGGTAGCTAGATGACGAACGATTCAGATATCAACGGTACGTTGTTGCGTCATCAACGCGAGAGCATGGGTTGGACATTGGCTGACATGGCCGCCAGAGCGTGTCTCTCTCCCAAGCAGATCAAGCAACTCGAAGAGGGTGGTGACACTGCTTTTTACAGCCTCTCGATCAAGCTCAATGTGGCCAAAAAAGTGGCTCAAATTCTAGGGGTGACCGAGGACGAGCTCTTCTCTAGAATCAAGTCCCCCAAGGGCTCAACCCTGAACGAATCCATCGAGGACATTGAAGCCGAGCAGTTGGCTTTGTTGGCCTCCTTTGAGTCGGACCCCTCTCCAGCACAGGACGATCACACCAAGACTGAGCTCCCCGCTGTGGTGCCACCTTTGAAGGACGAGCCCACCAAAACCGTTGATCTTTCAAAGGAAGTCTCTGCCGGGGAGACTCTCAAAGTTGATGCCCCATCAAAGGTGGAGACAAGCTCCCTGGCTCCCGATGCATCGCACCCAGTTGCCACAGAAGATAAAGACACCAAGCAAGCCCAAGACAGCACCCCTCATGACGAAGAGCCTTTGGTGAGTGCAGCTGCTCTTAAGACGCCTTCTCAAGACGTGCGTCCCGAGTCCATGGCGCCTGCCAATTTCTTATCCAATGCGGACAGCCACATCACCCAAGACACCCCCACCCCAGCCATGAGCAATGGGTTCAAATTCTTGCTCTTTGCTTTGTTGGCTTTTGCAGCTGTTGTTGTTTTGTCTCCTGACGTCAAAAACAACTTGCTCGAGATGGGTCGTCAAAATGGGCTCCTCGAGCCCTCCAGCCCCCAAGCAGCCGAACAAAACCCAGTTGCACCTCCTGTGGATTCGACCCAGAGCGATACACCCGTTGAGCCTACTCTCAACCAGGCTGGCGCTTCAAGTGGAGCAACGCCTGTGGCAGCCCCTACAGTTGCACCTCAAGCTGCACCCCAAGCTTCAAAATCGCCTGTCCCTTCTCCCACGCAAGCCCCCGCCATGGCAAGTTCTGCTTCGCCCTCCAACCCAGTGGCGCCAGCTACCACCTCAGCTCCTGCGGCTCCAGCCCCTGCAGCCAATTCCAGCACGCCTTAAGTCGCAGGTGGGGTCGCCACGAAGGCCCCCAAATCAGCCAAGGGCTTTACTTAGAGAGCCCCAAGGTCTGGTTAAAAAGGTATTTATAATGAGTTGGTCTTTGCTTCAATTGCAAGCAAAAGAGCACTTTTAACATCAACTTTGAATGGAGTTTTTTCATGACATCACGTCGCGAATTTTTCGTCAACATCAGCCTCATTGGAACAGCTCTGGTTGGTGGACACGTGTACGCTCAAGCTGCCAAAGTGGCTGAGAACGATCCTCAAGCCACCGCTTTGGGCTACAAAGCAGACACCACCAAAGTGGACCAAGCTAAATTTCCAAAGCACGCAGCCACTCAGGCTTGCAAGAACTGCCAACTCTTCCAAGGCAAGCCCACCGATGCAGCTGGTGCATGCCCCTTGTTTGGTGGCAAACAAGTGGCCTCCACTGGTTGGTGCAGTGCCTACAGCGCAAAAGCAGCTTAATTTGCTATTCTCTTGAGGGGCTCTCTTGGCGAGCTCTCAACGAGCACCCTAAAAAACCCACTGATTTTTTCAGTGGGTTTTTTTATGCAAGCTGCCTCACTTGGGTCGCCTCAGTTGCTGTCCTTGGTAACAGAATGGATTTTGAAGGATGCACTGGCATGTGCATAAAGAGCGCCCTCGATGTCGATCAACTCGGCATGGGCGGAGGCTGAATGGCTTTCCAGGTGCAAAGCACTGCCTTTGGCTCTCAAAGGCGCGCCGTGAGCGGGCAAGCCACGTACCAAGTGAACATTCAAATTCTGGGTGGTGAACCATTGACCCCTTGAGAGCAAGGTGTGCACCGCACCTGAGAGTGCTGACTCTAAAAGCGTTGCGTACCATCCCGCATGCACCATTCCCAGTGTGTTGAGGGTGTTCTCTCCTGGGGTGCCTTGAAAGGTGACCTCTGCAGGTTTGACCTCAATGAGATGGAAATTCATCGTTCGCGCCATGGCGAGCACCGGTGCTCGTCCCTCTAGGAGCGCCGTGATCGCATCCAAACCCGATAACTGGGCCAATTCATCTGCACTCAAAGCTCCTTGCGTCTCGCGCAACTTGGTTTGTCTTTGTTGTACCAAGCGCAGAGACTGCTCCCAGGGGTGGGGAGATTCACGAAGGCTTGAGGGGCTATGGTGCGGTGAGCCCAAAGTGAAGTGGGGAGTCTTTGAGGTGGAGAGCATGAAGAAATAGGGACAGGGATGGTTGGAAATCTCTGGAGCTCGATCATACCCTGAGTGGGTGATGGAATGGGTCATGGTGAGAGCCTTGTAGGGCCTTCGTGTGGGAATTGTTGAGTCTCAAAGACTCACTGGTGTGGGCTTAGAATGCTCAACATGAACCAACACCCCTCCAAAGCATGAGCCCCACACAAGATGCCTTGATGCCTGAACCCTTGCACGCTGCTGATTCAGGGCAACAGTCCCCAATTGACTTGGGTCCAGAGCTTGCCGTGATCATTCCCACTTTCAACGAAGTGGGAAATGTTCAAGAAATCGTTAAACGCTTGGAAGTCGTCCTAAAGGATGTGCGTTGGGAGGTGATTTTTGTCGACGACGACTCACCCGACGGTACTGCGTTGGCCGTGATGGAGATGGGCAAAAGAAACGCGCACATTCGTTGTTTAAAGCGTGTGGGTCGACGCGGACTCTCCAGTGCATGCATCGAGGGCATGCTCAGCACGAGTGCCACTTATTTGGCTGTCATGGACGCAGACTTGCAGCACGATGAAAGCATCTTGCCGCTCATGTTGGAGAGTTTGAGATCACAAAAGTACGAGCTCGCCATTGGCACGCGCTACATGGAGGGTGGTGGAGTGGGGGAGTGGGACTCTGCGCGTCAATCCAGCAGTCGATTGGCCACGTGGGTGAGTCAAAAAATGTTGGGCGTCAAACTCAACGACCCCATGAGCGGTTTTTTCATGATCTCTCGTCAAGCCTTTGAGCCCTGTGTGAATCGTTTGTCCAGCATGGGATTCAAGATCTTGCTCGACATCGTCGTCTCCTCTCCCAAGACTTTGTCCTACGTTGAGGTGCCTTTTCACTTCAGGGTCAGACTCTCTGGCGAGAGCAAGTTGGATCAAAAGGTCATTTGGGACTACTACTTGCTCTTGGTGGACAAGACGGTGGGCGGCTACATTCCGACCTCCCTGGTTTCTTTTGCAACCATTGGCGCCTTGGGTGTTTTGGTGCACATGAGTGTTTTGGCTTTGGTGCTCAAAGAGTTGGGCTTTGCCTTTGAGCAAGCACAAAGCTGTGCCGTGTTGATCGCCATGGTCTTTAACTACTATTTGAACAATGTGCTCACCTACCGAGATCAAAAGCTCGCGGGACGAGAATTTTGGTTGGGTTTGTTTAAATTCATTTTGGCGTGTGGTGTGGGCGCTGCGGCCAACGTGGGCGTGGCCTCCTTCATCTACAAAGGATACGGCTATTGGCTCTTTTCAGGCTTGGCCGGTATTTTGGTGGGTCTGGTTTGGAATTACCTGGCCACCTCCCTCATCGTTTGGCCCAAGCGCAAAAGCGCTTGAGTTGAGAGTGATCCATGGCCACCCTATTGACTGCAAAGAAAAACATTCAATCGCTCCAACTCAACCGCCAAGAGTGGTGGTGTTTTTCGCTTGCGCTTTGCTTGCACCTATTGCTCGCATTTGGAGTCGAACTCTCCCCCGATGAGGCCCATTACGCCTTGTACGGTTTGCACTTGGATTGGAGTTACTACGATCATCCGCCCTTGGTGGGGTGGGTGCAGTGGATACCTGCACATTGGCCACAACTCGATTGGAGCTTGAGGGTGGTGCCCATGGTGTGTTGGGCGCTGAGCGCGTTCTTGCTCATAGAGCTCCATCAACGCTTCAAATCCTTTGTTCAAACGACCCAAGACGAAGTCATGGACGGTGTGCCCAAAGCGCATGAGAGAGAGGGCGGGTTGGCCAGCATTTCAAGTCCTTTGCTCTTGATCTCTTTGAGCCCTTTGCTTCACTTGCTGGGCATTGCGTTGGTGCCAGACGCCCTTTTGATGCCCTTGGTGTGTGCCATCATGCTGATCACTTGGAGGATCACGGGCGAGGCCCAGTCTCCTGACATCCAAGAAGACAAGCTAGGCACTTGGTGTGTTCTAGGTGTGTTGTTGGGGTTGGCTGGGCTCTCCAAATACACCGCCGTTGTGCTGGCGTTGTCCGTTGCCTTGGTCTTGCTCAAAGGCTTGGGGTGGAGGGTGGTTCAAAAACCTGGACTCTGGATCAGTGTGCTCACCTCCTCAGTCATGATCGTGCCAGTGTTGTACTGGAATGTGATGCATCACTGGATCTCATTTGCCTACCAATTTGGGCACGCAAGTGGTCAGCAAGATTGGGTATTTAGAAAAAGTTTTGCCTACTTCTTGGTGCTGATTTTGGCCTACGGTCCTTTGTTGGTCGTGGGGCTCTTGTATTTGCGAGATCGCACCAGGTGGGATGTGGTCCTTGAGTCCAAGCCTTACGTGCATTTGAACAAACCCCGAGTCAGTGTTGAGTTTTTCTGTTCTGCTTTTGGCTTGCCCTTGTTGCTGTTGTTGGTTTTCCTCTCAGGCCGAGGTAGCACACTCCCGCACTGGGCCGCGCCAGCGTGGGTCAGTTTGATTCCTCTGGCCTCTTTGGGTCTGGAGCGTTTTAGATGGGTCTCCAAGCGTCTCTTTAAAACCTTGGTGTACTTGCAAGTCTTTTTTTGTTTAGGTCTTTTTTCGCTGATGCTCTGTGCGGGCATTGGACGCGAGGTAGGCGAGCAACCCATTGCAAGTCCAGGCATGAGAAGCGAGGATTTCAGGGTCAATCCCTTTGCAGATTTATTTGGCTGGTCAGAGGGCGCCAGAGTCGCCCAGCAACTCGCGCAAATCAATCACATCCAGACCTTGGCTGTCACGAATTGGACACTCGCGAGTCGACTGGCTTGGTACGCCAGGCCCATGCCAGTCAAAGTGATTCAAAATCACCACGACCAATTCAATTTGTGGTTTGGAGAATTAAAACCCAATGAGAGTGTGCTTTGGGTGGATTGGTCAATGATGACTTTCTTGCCTCCTGTTGCCGAGAATCAGTTCAAATCCTGTCACTTGATTGAGCAGTTCCCCGTTGTACATTGGGGC
Source organism: uncultured Burkholderiales bacterium (assembly GCA_903831655.1). Taxonomy (GTDB): domain Bacteria; phylum Pseudomonadota; class Gammaproteobacteria; order Burkholderiales; family Burkholderiaceae_C; genus Limnohabitans. Next base: position 9,871 of record CAIKYO010000051.1, on the reverse strand, counting down.
AGAGTCGTATCGCATTTTAATTTTTCAATTTGTGAGGGCTGGCAAGCTCCCCTTGATTCGCGCCCAAGCTTAGAGGAGCCCAGTCAAAGATGATCTCGAGCACTGAGGATGTGAGCTTGTCTGAGCCAAGGGATGACAGGATTCAAATTCCACCCTGGGCCGTGCTGGTTGCGGGCTTCATGCTCTTGATGGGTGTGGGTCTTCAATTCGCCGCTCAAGCGCAAAACACGGCCTACTTTCAACTCATCAACCATGAATCATCCAGGGTGGACCCCATGGTGTGGAGCTTTTTGACCTGGCTGGGTGACACCTCTTTGCTGTGGCCGATGCTTTTACCTCTCATGAAGAGCCATCCCAAGGCGGTGATTTGTGCCGTGGCCTCAGTTCCAGTGGGTGGGTGCCTGTCTTGGCTTTTGAAATGGTCTTTCAATTCACCCCGCCCTGCAGGCGTGTTGGACTTGGGGGACTTGACGATCATTGGTCCCACATTGACGGAGCATTCCTTCCCCTCTGGTCACACCATCACCGCATTTGCTGCATGCGTTGCCCTTATTTTAGGAATCAAGTGGGGAAAAACGATTTTGGGTAAAGGGTGCCCCTATGCGCTGGTGCTGCTGGCTTCGTTGATCGGTTTATCCAGGATCATGGTGGGAGCGCATTGGCCGTGGGACGTTTTGGCCGGCGCGGGTGTGGGGTGTTTGTCGGCCATGTGCGGTGCTTACGCCGTGAACCGTTATCCCAAATTGCAGCACCAGGTGAATTTGCAAAGAAGCATTGTGCTGATTTTTTGGGTGATGGCCATGGCCCATTGGTTAAGCCCTCTCAAGGATCCAGCCCAGTTGTGGGTCCTTGTGCTCTCAAGTGCCCTGGCCAGTTGGGGGACCATTCAATTCTTGCGGTCCTCAGCTCGCCTGGAAGATTGATTGCTTGGCCAGGCAGAGTTTCAATAGCACTTTTTCAAACCTTGATTGCTTTGGCACAACTGCCCACTGGAGTTGATTTGCTCGGTTTTACCCGAGTTTGAATCTGAGTATTGACCTCCAGAGCCAATTCTCACATTGTTGGGCGCAGGAGTTGAGGACAGGGTGTCGCTGGGAGTGGGTCTGGCTTTGGGTTGAGAGGCTTGTTGATTGATCAATTGGTTGCCATCGATCACCACTCGCACAGGCGCTTGGATGGGATTGGTCACGCCGTTGTTGGGGTGAGGGGTATTGGATTGATTGGAGTAGTTGCTTTGGGCGTGAGCACCCAAAGAGAGGGTCCCAAGAAAAACCGTGAGCGTGAGCGCGTGTGCTTTTCTCAAACGAAGAGGGGGCCATTCAAGAATAAAAGTTTTCATGATGGGTTGCTCCTTAAAGGGTGCAGTTAAAAGAATCGAACAAAATAAGAAATGAAAGCAAGAAATAAAATCAAGAACTGTTGCCAAGAACTTAAAGCATCATAGTCTTTTGAAATCAAGTTGCAAATAAAAGCATGATAAAGTTAATCAAAATCATTCAAATCAAGCCTTCACCATGAACTTTGACCTGCAATTTTTACAGCCAATTGTAGGCATCTCATTGATACTGCTCATCTCGACCTTGTGTTCAGAGAGAAGACACGACATCGACCGTTTGGAGGTGATCAAAGGACTCGTCTTTCAATTTTTGCTTTGTTGGGCGTTGCTAAAGATTCCCTTTTTTCAGTATTTGTTTGAAGGTCTTAACTCAGCTGTTGGTGCCATACAAAAAGCCAGTGCTGCTGGCACCTCCTTGGTGTTTGGCTACTTGGGTGGGGGCTCGCTGCCGTTTCAAGAAATCACCCCAGGCGCCTCCTTTATTTTGGGTTTTCAAGCCTTGCCCATGATTATCATTTTCAGTGCGCTCTCTGCGGTGCTCTATCACTGGAGAATTTTGCCCATTGTGGTCACTGTTTTTGCATGGTTATTGGGCCGTTTGCTCAAAGTCAAAGGTGCAACCAGTTTTGCAACGGTTGCCTCTGTTTTTGTGGGGCTCGTTGAAGCCCCTTTGCTCATCAGACCTTATCTGCAAAGCTTGAGTCGAGCTGAGTTGTTCATCGTGATGAGCTCAGGCATGGCCACCATTTCTGGAACCGTATTGGTGTTGTATGCTAGTTTTTTGCAGCAAAGCGTTCCCAATGTTGCAAGTCATTTGTTGGTTGCCTCCATCATCAGTGCGCCGGGTGCAGTGATTTTGGGTTTGATGGTGATTCCACATGAAAGGGCTGAACTCGCTCCCGAGGAGTTGGAGCATTCAAAGTCCGAGAGCATGATGGTGGTGGAGTTGGAAGCCAAAAAATACCACAGTTTGATGGAAGCCATTGCCGAGGGTACCCAACAAGGCGTCAAACTGTTTGCAGGCGTGGCTTCGATGTTGATTGTCTTGGTGGCATTGGTTTCTTTGGCGAATGGCATTTTGAGCTTGCTACCCGATGTGATGGGATCAAGCATCACACTTCAAAGGGTTGTGGGTGTTCTCATGCAACCCTTGGCTTGGAGCATGGGCATTGTTTGGTCTGACACGGGAGTGGCTGGAGAGTTGATGGGTACAAAGTTGGTTTTGAATGAATTCATTGCTTACTTGGATTTGTCAAAGTTACCGCCCAACGCCATTGAGGAAAAGAGTCGCGTTATTTTGACTTATGTGCTGTGTGGATTCGCAAACTTTGGAAGCCTGGGCATTGTGATTGCGGGCTTGGGCTCCATGATCAAAGATCGACAACGAGAGATCATTGAAATGGGAGCCAAGTCTTTGTTGGTCGGGACGCTCTCGACTTGTTTATCGGCCTGTTTGGCTGCCATTTTGATCTTTGGACCTTTTTAAGTGAAGAGTAGTTTGAATTCCAAAAGGGCACAGCAGGTCAAGTCTTATAGCAAAAATAAAGGTGATTCTGAGGCGTCTCACCTCTTTAACTTGGCACTCCAATCGTTTCAAAAAAACGATTGGAGTCAGGCCTTGCAACACTTGGAGATGTTGCTTCAAAGAAGTCCCCTCCATTTTGATGGCATGCATTTGTTGGGTATTGTTCAAGCCCAACTCAACATGGTGCAGCAAGCCTTGAACTCCTTTCGCCAAGCCCATCAAATCAATCCCGAGCACTTGGGTCTGCTCTCCAACTATGGGTTGGTGCTACTGGGATCGGGAGGAGAGAGCACAGCGGTCGATATCTTCTCAAAACTCATCCAGGCCAAGCACGACTTGCCCCAGGCACTGGTCAACCGGGCAAAGGCTTATTTGGCCTTGGGCGCGCGCGATTTGGCATGGGCCGACGCCTTGAGTGTTGGGCAATTGGAACCATTGAGCAACGATGTGTGCTTTAACCTGGCCTTGGTCTGTTTTGAGTTGGGTCGACTGGAGTCGGCCAAAGCGCAATTGATGGCTTTGAGCCAACGAGGTGTGGGCAATGGCAGTGTTTTCAATTTACTGGGCCGAATTTCAGTTCAAGAAAAAAATTATGACCTGGCCATTGATCAATTTCGCGTGACGCTCTCCAATGAGCCTCTCCAATCGGATGCTTTGTTGGGGGTTGGTATCGCTCACTTGATGGGCAAGCGCTTTGAGCAAGCCATTGATTTTTTTGGACAATGCATTCGGGTGCATCCAACCCACTTCAACGCTTTCTTTAACCGGGCCCTGGCCTACAAGGAAATGAACCTTTGGGGCCCCGCACAAGACGATTTGCTAAGGGTCATCGAATTGAGAGGAGACCACCTCTTGGCCAAGTTGAACTTGGCATTGATCTACAAAGAGCAACGATCCATGGGACCTGCAAAACAATTACTTTTGGAGATCACCCAGCAAGATGATTTGAATATGGAAGCCAATTTGGTGTTGGCTCAACTTCAAAAGGACCTCTTGAACACCAAAGAGGCGCAGGAGATTTATTCAAAGCTTCAACAAAAATATCCAAACGATCGTTTTATTCAATGGTCAAAAGCGTTTTTGAACCTACCGGCTGTTTTTGAGAGTCAAGCGCATCTCGGTGCTTCACGAGAAGCCTTTCATGCCTGTATGGTGAGCCTGGCCTCGGATTGGTCCAAAGACTTTTCTCTCTTGGCCAAGGATGCGCCAAAGCTGGTGGGTGCGCATCAGCCCTATCACTTGGCCTATCAGCCCGTTGAGAACAAATCTATTTTGTCCCAGTACGGTTTGATTTGCTCTGAATTGATGGCTGCTTGGGCTGGGAATTTTAGTTTTCCGAAAAAGCCTCGGGAGTCCACGACCAAAATCAAAATAGGAATCGTGAGTGACCAAATTCGCTACCACTCAGTTTGGAATGCAATCACAAAAGGCTTTGTTCTGAATTTGAACCGCGATGAGTTTGAAGTACATATTTTTTCCCTGAGCAACACGGTTGATGAAGAGACCCAGATTGCGATGCGCTGGGCCACACAATTTCATCAACGCTGTGGCGAGTTGATCGACTGGGCTCAAAGCATTGCTGCAGAGGATTTTGATTACCTGATCTACCCCGAAATTGGCATGCATCCCCTCACCACACAATTGGCAAGCCTGAGGTTGGCTGATCGACAACTGGTGTTTTGGGGTCACCCTGAGACCACGGGTCTGCCGACCCTGGATTACTTCATCTCAGCCGATCTCTTTGAGAGCGGGGAGGCAGATCTCAATTACTCAGAAAAATTGGTGAAATTACCCAACCTGGGTACGCACTACAGCGCACTGCCTACCCAGGTTCAAGCCTTCGATTTGATGGCTCATTTGGTCAATCCCAGTCAGCCCATCTTGATTTGCCCGGGTAATTTGTACAAATACGCTCCTGAGCACGATTGGGTTTGGATGGAAATTGCCAAGCGCATCGGGCCGTGCAACTTGGTTTTCTTTAGCAAAAATGAATATTGGGAAAACGTTTTCAAGCAAAGGCTTGAGCGGATTTTTGATCAAAACAACATGGACATGAAGGACTTCGTTGTCTTTTTGCCCTGGGTGAACCCTGGACAATTCAAGTCCATTTTGAGTCAAGCTGACTTGTATTTGGACAGCCTTGGTTTTTCTGGCTTCAACACCGCCATTCAGGCCTTGGAGTGTGGACTGCCTGTGATCAGCTTGAAGGGGCGATTTTTGAGAGCTTCCTTTGCAAGCGGTATGCTCACCAAAATGGGCATGCAAGAGTGGGTTGCAGTCGATGAGGAGGACTACATCAAAAAGGCACAAGATATTTTGAGCAATCCATCTCTCAGAGCCCAGATTCCCAATCAACTCATTGATAATGTAGGGACATTGTTGGGGGACATGGAGCCGGTGAGGGCCTTTGAGGACTTCATGCGCTTTGCTCTCGGTGTTAACGGTCAATCGAACCACTTATGAATTCATGGCATATTTTCGCAGCTAGGTTAATCGGTGCCATTGGCTCTTGGGTTGATGCAAGCAATTTGCGCAACAGGGTTTATTTGCTCGAAGACCAAAGGGTCTTACTGAAGACGGCCTTAGAGGATGTGGTGCGCATGGATCAAAACGGCAAGATCGCTAAATATGCGCAAGAGGCGATCGACAGGGCGGAGAGCATGCGCAACAAACTCAGTTGATCAAAGAGGCCAAGACTTTACATGCCCTTTACATTTTAGGGGCCTTGTTTCACTGCTGAGACGAAATTAACAATTCGAATTCGGTTAAAGTCGTTTAGCGCTGTTCACTTGGGATTGAAACTTGATGAACACTTGATGTGATGCGTGCTTGGTTACCCAGTCCAAATTGAAATGTTCCGCGTTTGCTTCCCCTCTCTTTGTAGCGTCCCTTGAACCTTTTTTTCTACCTCCTGGCCGTTTTATTGTTCCCAGCTTTGCATGTTGTGAACGAAAAGTTGTTTTTTTTCGCGGTCTTTAATTCCCAAATCAGTTGGATTTACTTGCCTGCATTTTCCAGGCTTTTCAATGTTTTAATTTTTGGGGCATTGCCTGGTTCTGCCATTACATTTTTAGGCGGTTTACTTCTATTTCCTTTTGTGGGCGAGCACAGTTGGTTGTTTGTGGCCAACGATGCTTGTTCGGCCCTTGGTCCCTTGATTGCGTTGGGCATTTTTCGCATTCTGAATGACGGTCCCGTGTCCTTGAGGAATTTGAAGCACCTGACCTATTTGACTTTGATCTACACCTTGTCCAATTCCCTCATCCATCACTTGGCTTGGACTTTCTTTGATGAGAATTTATTGGTCAATGGCCTGCAATTTTTTGAGATGTTGGTAGGTGACTTGGTGGGCACATTCGTTGGAGTGTTGCTTTTGAAGATCATTACAGACTTGTCATTTTTCAAAAGAAGGATATACAATAACAGCCCCGATTAACGAATTCATTCAAATTGTTAATTTGAATACCTTCATATGAAAAAAACCAACGCTTATTTCAATTTCATCTAGTTGGTCAAAGGACTGAACTCTGTGGGTTCAATGGTCAACATTGACCCCGAGGCCAAGTTGTTGTTGGATGAAATTGCTGTTCACGAAAATCGCAACACACCTTTGACGGTTTCTGAGTTGATGGCGTTGGATGCCATCGCCTCTCCAGCCACCATCCACAGAAAACTCAATGCGCTTCTTGAACAAGAGTTGGTTGAAGTTCAATTTGAAGGCAACAACCGTCGAACCAAATATTTGGTGGTGAGTTCAAAGGGGAATAAATATTTTTCTCAATTGTCAGTTGCAATGAACAAAGCCCTCAAGTTGGCGAACTAAAGCATCAAAGGACCTCTCGAAGGTCCTTTTTTTATGGAAGCCTGTGACCTATCTCCTCATGCATGCAGGCGTGCAATAAAGACATAAGGCAAGCGCTTGAATTTCAAACAGGTGATTGATTTGGCGCAACTTTGATGCAACCGGGCCTTGGGCTTGAATTGCATATTGATCTGATTCATGCTAAAAATAGACCAGTTGTCACTTGGCATTGGATCTGGGTCTGAAGGATCTGGGGGTCTGATGGCTTTGTGCGCGCTTTCTTTACAGTCAATCCAAGGATCCCTTCGATCAGATGAGGTATGCACTCTTTTCAGACATTCACAGCAATTTGCTGGCCTTTGAAGCTTGTTTAAAACACGCACACGCTCAGTCCATTGATCGAAAAATCGTTTTAGGCGACATGGTTGGCTACGGAGCCAATCCAAAAGAGGTGGTGGAGCTGTGTCAAAGCATTCAGGCTGAAGGCGGTATTGTTCTTCGTGGCAATCACGAGGCGTTGGTTCAAACCCAAAGCGTCAAGCAACCCGCCGTGCTTCGAACCAAAGGCGCAATGGGTGCCCAGTGGACGCACGATCAATTGACCCCAGCTCAACGCTTTTGGCTGGAAATTCAACCTCTGTCCGTGATCGTAGAGGATCTTCTTTTTGTACACGCCAGTGCCGATGATCCTGAGGCTTGGAAGTACGTCGACAATGAAAGCACCGCAAGGTTGAGCCTAGACCATGCCAGCAAGCAGTTGGGTGCTAAATATGTATTTGGTGGACATGTTCATTTTCAGTCTCTCTTTTACCGCGGTACGCGAAGAGATTTGATGCAATTTGAGCCCACCCCAGGAATTCCCATCCCCGTTCCCAGGCATCGAGAGTGGATTGCCACCGTGGGTTCTGTGGGACAGCCCAGAGACGGCTCTCCCAAAGCGATGTATTGTATGTTTGATGATGCCAAGACCACCTTGACCTTTCACCGCGTTGAGTACGATCACTTTGAAGCTGCAAAAAGAATCAGACAAGCAGGGCTCCCAGAGTCCTTGGCCAACCGTTTGGAATCAGGCTTATGATCCGATCAGAACCGGGGTTGGAGATTGATGGTTTCTTGATCGGTGAATTGTTGCATGCAGGAGGCATGGCAAAAATTTACAAGGTGAGTTACGCCGATCACAGGCCAGAGCCCTTTCCCATGGTGATCAAGGTCCCATTGATGAGGGCTGGGGACGGTGCAGAGAACATCATTGGTTTTGAAATTGAAAATCAAATATTGCAAGTCTTAAAAGGCAAGCATGTGCCACGTTTTGTGGCTTCAGGCGATTTAAGGCACCTGCCTTACTTGGTCATGGAGCACATTGAAGGAAAAACGTTGCAAGAGGTGATGGATTTGCAACGTGAGAGCAAGACCGCATTCACACATCAGCAAATTGTGAAATTTGGTGCTGAAATGGCCAAGGCCATTCACGCTTTGCACCTTCAAAATACCTGCCATCTCGATTTAAAACCAGCCAACGTGATTTGGGCCTCTGGTGGTCATGCGGTTTTGTTGGACTACGGTTTGTCCTGTCATGCCCATTACCCCGATTTGTTGGCCGAGGAGTTGAGACAAGCTGTAGGTTCTCCGACATGGATTTCTCCCGAACAAGTCGTTGGCATCAGAGGGGATGCACGCAGTGATATTTTTGCATTGGGTGTGATTTTGTATGAATTGGCAACGGGTGAGCTACCCTTTGGCAATCCAGTGACCAAAAACGGTCTGCGCCAGAGATTGTGGATGGATCCAACGCCTCCCAGAGTCTTGAACGCTCAGCTGCCCGACTTCCTTCAAGAGATCATTTTGAAGTGCTTGGAGCCCGTTGCTGACAACAGATATTCCTCGGCAGCCCATTTGCTCTTTGATCTTGAACACACCAATCAAGTGAAGATCACTGCCAGAGGCGAGAAAGTCAAAGGCACCTCCATTGCGACGCACTTTAAACGCTGGGTGAGGGCTGCCGGAATGCACTACCAGCCCAGCACTTTTCCTGCTCAGCAAATTGACCGAGTGCCCATCGTGATGGTGGCCCTGCCCCATCAGGAGGTGAGTGACTCAACTCTGCACACACTCAGGCAGGCCGTTACCCGCTCAATGGGCATTCGACCTGGAGCCAGACTTGCCGTTGTGACGGTAATTTCTCCAGGGATGGGTAGCACCACAGAGGTTGAAAACTCTGAGATTGAAGTACACCGAAGGTATTTGAATCACTTAAAAAAATGGGCAGCGCCTTTGGAGTTGAAAAATCAATTCATCTCTTATCATGTCTTGGAAAGTTTTGACGTTCCCAAAGCCTTGATCCGTTATGCCCATGGCAACAATGTGGATCTGATCATCATGGGTGCAGCAACTCACGGCCTAAAACTGGAGGGCTTGATTGCAACCGTTCCCATCAAGGTGGCCATGAACTCCCCATGCAGCATCATGTTGGTCAAGCCCAAAGAGGCTTTTGAATTGGAGGACGCTTGAGGCAGGCTGGCTTGGGTCTGCTTGGGGCTTTGGAGATTGGGTCCATAGAGCGAGCCATAACAACGGGGTACTTTTGTAATATAATGATCCACTCGGCGCTTTAGCTCAGTCGGTTAGAGCGATGGAATCATAACTAACAGTTGCGACGGTAGGAATACCGCGTCATCACCATATCAAGCTCATTGCTTTTTCAGCGTGAGCTTTTTGTTTTTGTGATGCGTGGTTGTGTGTGCGTTTTATTTTGAAAACACGGTGTTTTACTTTAGCGCACGGTTGTCCAATTTTATTTTTGAAAATAAAGTTGTTGAATGACGCAACACAAAACGCAACAACTATTTCAACTCCCCAACTACTACAGCACACAGCACATCACAGTCGTGCTGTCAGCACCAAGCTCCGCAAGCAGAGCAGGTGCTGAAATACACACACAAGCAAACGCAGTAGAAGAATTAGCAACAGCACAAGCACGACTAATTCATTTGCGCGATGGTGAAGTTGTGTTGTTTAAGATAACGCGCAGTAAGAAATGGCAGGCACGCTTTCGCGCAACAACAGGCAAGTGGGTGCGCTTTACAACAAAGAGAACAAGCATTGAAGAAGCAACACGCATAGCCTGTGACAAGTATGACGAGGCGCGGTATAGGGAGCGACTAGGCTTTGCGATGTTTGTTAAGCGCTTTGATGAAATGGCTAGGTATTG
>CAIKYO010000050.1 GCA_903831655.1 uncultured Burkholderiales bacterium | reverse complement strand
CTGTTCCTTCTTTGTAGAGCCTCTGGTATTCTCTTAATTTTAGGGGTATTTATGGCATCAGAACGATTAAATCCAGGTCAAGCTCAGAAAGAATATGATAAGAAAGTAGATGCGGTTAAAGTTTGCGGAGCGAACAGAGGCCCCCATGATTACATTATTACTGCTTGGAAAGTTACCGATACAGCAAGGCACGCCACCCATTTACTATGTCGCGTGTGTTTTACTCGTGTCAATGTATCTACGCTATACGAAAATTTCCCCGAAGCTACGATCTAATTATCTCTAAGGGCATTATATTTTTCTAATGCCTGATGATAATCAGCTTTGCCTGCTGAAGAATTGTAATAGGTTTTATAGTAATTCCATAAGCCGTCAACGTCATAAAGCTCAGGAATTGCTTTAGGAACTCTAGCGTAATGAATGCGGCACATAGCGGAAGCAAACCTCAGATCATATATCATTCTATCCTCATCTGGCATGATTGGGGCATTGAAGTTATGAAGCAATTGAAGCTTTAGATCCTGCCGACTATTAATATAATTTTGCCAAATATCATTGTAAGTGTTAGGTTCCATTTGGTATATTCCCAGCGCGGGGCCGTTTAGTTGGTGCACAAAATGGCCACCGTCACTTTCATTAGCGCAAGTAAATACTAATAATTCCATAGCTTCAGGTGTAAATAAGTTCAAAGCTTGTAGTGCTGGTTTTATGATCAAGTTACGTAATTGTGCGACATCTAACATATCTTTTTATTCCCAATGATATAGACTATAATTAATCCAATTATACACAGGATGCAAAGAATGACTAAACCTGATTTCGTTGAAATTTACAGAAATATAAAATATGGGCATGTAAAGTTTAATGAAGAAGTACATTGTCCGCTGATACTAGAAATAATGTCCCAAAGAAATAGAGGTACTTTTAGTGCGTTTTGTGTGGCAGTTAATATCGGCGAAAAGAAGTTTTACGATTGGCTTAGAAACAGCGAAGTATTCCAGTTATGCTATTGCTTAGGAAAGATGTATGCGAGAGAGAATTGGGAAGCCGAAGGTCGTGAGCTACGTGACGAAACATTAATGCCAGGAACTTCTAGCTATCGATTCGAATATTGGAGAATGATCGGCTGGTCTAAGTTTGGGATAGGTAAGAATAGCCGCATAAGACTGGATTTGAATCCAGAATCAAAACCTAATGAGCATTATGCTCAGCTAATCAAACAAGCGGCTGATGGCGAGTTTACGGCGGGTGAAATTAAACAGTTAATGGAAGCAATTAACGTCGGATTGAACACACATCAAGTCTTTGCACTTCAAAAAGAAATAAACCAATTACGCGAAGATTTAGTAACGATGAGCGAGAATTCTAATGGCAACAATACTTTCGCAGATAAAAGAACTACGCAAGAAAATTAAGATACCATGGCGAATAGTTTATGTAGATCGCCGTATTGAACCTGAAGAATTTTTACAGAAAACAATTTACGTTCACATTTGGATTTAGGGGGTTTATATGGGTTTATGGAGAAATATAGAAGATTCGGCTGGTGGCTTAGCCAATAGAGTTTTAGGCCGTTCGAGTGCCGCTGAAAAGCGAGAGCAAGCTAATATGGCCAATGAACAAATCAAAGCTTATAAAGATCAAACCGAATTAGCAGCTAAGCAATTGGAAGAAACGCGCGCTCAGAAAGATGTTGAAAAGCGCCGCATCAATGAGAAACAGATCCGCTCTTTGCGTAATAACTATAGACCGTCTGGCGGCCTATTGAATAGCCAAAGCGCACAAACAGAATTAGGAACTAGCTCAAATCTTCCCAATAAATTAGGTGCATAATAATGGATACGTCTGAAGGTTTAGGAACGTTAGGAACACCGAACTCAATGCTTGAAACGCTGCGTAAAAGATACAACGCAGCAAAGTACGTTGCAGACCTTTGGATTCCTATAATGCAGGCAAGCTTTTTCTATGCGGTGCCTTTCCGCAATAGGTATTATCTACCTGGGAAGGAATTTCAAGGCACGGCTCAGAACACGCGCGTCTATGACACTACTGCTGTAGAAGGTGTTAAGACATTCGTTTCTAAACTTCATGACACCATGACGCCCCCACAAGTTCAATGGGGCTTCTATGAAGTAGATGATGCCATGGTTGATGATCCTGATGAGAAAGTTCAAGTGCTTCAGGAAGCTCAGCTAATTCTGAATAAGTACATGCGCCAACTATTTAATTATATCCATCAATCAAACTTCGATGTGGTTATCAATGAATGCTATTACGATCTTGCTATTGGCACATCCGCACTCGTTATTAACCAGTATCGTGATGATGATCCATTCTTGTGTACTAGTATACCTATGGACAAGCTGGCTATTGAAGAAGCGGTCAACGGGAAAATAGAGTCATGGTTTAGAACTTGGCAGAACTTAAAGATTGCTGAGCTAAATACAAGATGGCCTAAAGTACAGCTCACAGATGACCTGGTAAGCGATTTGCTTGGCAATCCTGACGCCGTTGTAAGAATGACGTATGAAGGGGTGGCTTACTTCGCTAATATGCCTAAGCCCTATTTGTACGCGGTATGGGTAGATACAGGAATCATATTTTGCGAATGGTTAGATTCAAGCCCCGGTATTGTTTGGCGGTTCCAAAAGACCAATAACGAGACGTGGGGACGCGGGCCTGTAATGGAAGCATTACCATCCATTATCAGTTTAAATGAAATGGCGCGCATGGAATTGGCCGCAGCTAACTTAAACGTGTTCAAACCTTACATGGGATTTTCTGATGCGGTATTCAACCCTCATACTTTCAGGCTTGAGCCTTTTACTATTATCCCTATCGCTCCTATTGGCAGCGGTGGGCAAGTACCACTTATTCCATTGCCAGGAAGTTCAGACGTTAACTTCGCACAGCTAACAATAGCTGACTTAAGAATGCAGATTAAATCCCTACTCTATGCGGAACAACCGCAAGATGCTGTAGGTATTCAACCTCAAACTGCGTATGAATTATCGCTTAAGCAACAGAACTTAGCTCAAAAGATTGGGCCATTATTCTCACGCTTGCAGCAAGAATTCCTTGAGCCAGTCATTGAAAGATTTGCTCACATTCTTCATACAATGGGCAAGCTACCTCGTCCCAAACTAGGCGATGTACCCATTCTTTTCAAATACAAATCACCTTTAGCATTGGTCAAAGGCCAGCAAGATGTCGCGCGATTCATTCAATACGTACAGACAATGCAGGGCATCATGGGGCCAGATGCTACTCAGGTTTATATCAATCCCAAGACTACGCCGTATTTATTGGCTGAGATGCTTCAAATTGATGCTAGGTTCTTAAATGACGTTGATCAAGTAGCACAAGTCATGCAAGACCTACAAAATAAGCAAAGCCAGACGCAGTTGGCGCAGTCTCAGGGAATGATGCCAGAACAACCTGAGAACCCAAGTTCACAACCTATCCAATAAGGAAAACTATGGAATTGCATGAAAATCCTTTTTTAAAGCAAGAAGATTACAGAGCGCCATATAATGAAAGCATAGAGAAGCTTAAGAATGATCCAAATGTCGTAGCATTCGATAAGCTATGCTTTGAATTATTCTATGCCTCTGAAATGGGGAAAAAGTTCATTGAATATGTGACAGAGCATTATTTAATTCCGCCTCTAGCAGATCGCAACTCTCCTAACTTTTCTACAGCTTCAGTATGGGCTGAGGGCTTTAAAGACTTTGGAAGATTGATAAGAAGCTGCGTTAAATCCCATGAGCAACGCATAAAGGCGGAGAATAATAAATGACGGATGAAGTTATAGTTGATGCTCCTCCACCCCCATCTTGGTTTATTGATGAGGGCATTCCTGGAGTTGGTGAAAGACCAACATGGCTAAATGATAAATTTAAAACTGCTGCTGACTTAGCTAAAAGCTATGCTGAGTTAGAAAAGAAATTTAGTAGTGTTCCTGAAGAATACGATATTTCAAACTCACGATTTTTAGATCAGGATTATCAACCTATTCAAGAATTCTTAGCGCTTGCTAAAGACAAGAGAGTTCCTAAAGATGTCGTTGACAAGATGGTAGAGTCGATTGACAAATACATGGATGAGTTCTCAATTGATTATAATGAGGAAGCTAAGAAGCTAGGAGACAATGCTAAAGAGCGTTTAACTGTTTTAGACAATTGGGCGCAGGCTAATTTAAGCAAAGAATCTTATGAGGCTTTAACGGTTAATTTAAAAAGCGCTGATGCTATCAAAGCATTAGAGGAACTAAGGGGTAAAATGATGAGTGGAAATGTAGTAGTACCTAATGGCAATGATGGTTCGTCATCTAATGTAGCAACCTTGGATGATATCAGAGCCGAGCTATCGAGTAACTTGGCTAAATATAAATCAGACCCAAAGTATCAAGCAGACATTAGAGCAAGACTTGAGATTGCATCGAAGAATTCAAACTTCATTGACAAGTCTGGCCATTAAGCTGTTATAATTCTATCCATAGCCTTTTTGATCCTGACGAATCATTAAGGCTGGATAACTTAACACACAGACCTCGT
>CAIKYO010000049.1 GCA_903831655.1 uncultured Burkholderiales bacterium | reverse complement strand
GTATGTCTGGGTGTAGCAAGTAGGAATAAATCCACCCAATAAAAAAGCCCTCACCAAGGAGGGCAGATAGTCGCTTTTTGGATTGCTCTTAGAGCCTCATCTTATTTACCACCTTACTTAGCTAGCAGGTTGGGGAATGGCGACTACCACTTCTCTTGATGTGAGTTAATTATAGGTGCTTTATTGATAAATTGTCATTATTTTTATATCTTTTAGTAATGGGGATATGCGTAGAAGAAATAACCAAGCCAAAAGCTCATCTGGTGATCTTTTGAAGGGTAATAATTAGTCATTATTAGAAGATAACTTCTTCTCATCTACCGAAGATGGAGCATATATGTTTGATCTAAGTGATGTTATTATCGACACAATTGAGGATGATATTCAACCGCTTTTACAAAAGTTAAAGGCTAGAAAAGGTTGGAACGCCCAGGCCAGAATAGACTTAGATGAATTAGTAGCCCTGGATGCAAAGGAGGCAGCAATAGTCGCATCCTCGTTAATATTTTTTTCAGTAACGATGTAGATTTGCCACGCGAGCATCGTTAATCCTCGAGCAGTATTCCCTTTATGCTGGTGAACCCATGAAAGCTTGCTCCGATGTAAATGAGTAGCCAGACTGCTTTGAGTCCCTTCTCATCGGCGAGGAAGCGCATGTCTAACGCCAGGAGACTGAACAAAAGAGTCATACCGCCGTAGGACAAGCCGAGTTGGGGTACGTTAGGTTTAGTATGCATTGCATAATCCTTGAGTATCCTTTTAATCATATTCCCAAAGAAGCTCAATAAGTGAGCTAGACAATAATTTAGATTAAATAGTCGTACATGCAAAACTCTTGCAACCAGCATGAAGAGGGATATTTCCTCTATTTGCCATTACCCGCATCCGGTTCCCTAACCCAACAAAACTCCCCCTTTCGGTTCAAAGTCAGCAAGTCTTGAAACTGCCCCAGCACATTAGCCCCTACCCCCGCTAGTTGCGTTGCCAATATTGTTTGCACTGCTAGCCCCCATTTCTTTTCGAATGGGTAAATATGAAGCTCTTTGAGTAAGCCAGACATTCGGGAGGTCTGAAACGCCCATAGATTTTTAGCCCGAAGTGCTTGAAGCAAGGCAATAAACGTCAGGGGCTCATCCAAATCAAATATCACTGAGACCGATACCTTTAGCGGGTACTGAGCTGCGACTTGCTCGATTTGATCCATTGCTCTGGCAATCATCCATTTTGCACGAGTGTTGGTTTTTTTCGTTGTTTTAGCCTCTTGAACATCAAGTGCTAGTGATGACAGCAAACTTGATCGATTGATTTCGCTTTCGCCAAGCTGGCCTCGTTTAACGACTGGCACACCAACCCACTCACCGGCAAGGCTACTCCAGTAGTTCTCAGAATTTTCAAAAAAGGCCAGGATTTTGAGATGCTTGATCAGAACTACTGCTAGCACGTCTCGTAACTCATGCGGCACTGACAAGGGAAGGGTTTTGCCATTTGTGGCTCTCACTAAAGTCTGGCCTTTTGAGCGACTTTGCCTCCATAGCGCTTCTCTTTCCTGTCTAGTCAAATCTTTAATTTGATCCAATTTGACCGCTTGAATTTCGGCGAATCGGCTCTCCTCTATGTCACTGAGCCTCTCTTGCGCGTCTTGAACTGCTTGTGCATGCAACATGGGCCGCCCACCACGGGGGGCATCAACCAAGCCAACAAGCCCCATGGCGTGAAAGTTCAGCACCCACTTGTGCGCCTCAACAGCATTGGCCCACGCCCCACCACCGGTCACGGCTGATCGGGTCATTGAGCGGTCTTGCAGCACCCACCAAGCCCGTCTAGCAAGGCGTTGTGATGCTCCTGCCAATCCTCTGGACCAAGCGGTCAGGATCAGTTGCTCGTTCAAATGCAGTTTCATGATGATTCACAGCCAGAAAACTTATTCAACTAAGTCCGTATTTTTGCACATTATATATAGAGAAATCAACAAAAGGAGCTATCCAAATGACTGCATTGAACTGGACTAAAGACCGTGCTCGTCATATGCCTCGTGAGGTGGCATATGACGACCTGCCTCCTACTGGCTCTTGGGGGGATCGCAAGCGCTATGGTCTCTACTCGTCAAGCAGCAGCCGTTCCATAAATCATTCCAATCACCGGCCTTCACTTGCAGTCATTCGCGATAGATGCCATGACTTTGATCAATTGAGCACCTACCTGATACATGCACAGCACCCGGACTTTCGGAGAAAACCTTCTGTGCAGCGAACCGACATTATCTCCATCATTCGCCGTCTGTTGAACAAATGCCACTACTGGCAATCCGAACTTAGCAACCAGGAGTCTCAACTCCTCCTTGCAGCTAGCACCTTTTTGAATGCGCAAGCTCACTAGCCCCTTTCCCTCTGTTTTTAAGTCCAGCCCTGCTTGATATCTAGCAATCAGGTAAGCGAGAACTTTAGCTGCAGGGGGCACCACTTTGCTTTCTTCCAATTGGAAACAATGAAAACCTCTTTTTTTGGGTGGAGCGTGCTGTTTTAAAACTTCAATTTCATTGCGTAAAAGGCAAACCAGAAATGGAACACGTACAGGTTCAGGTACCAAGCATGGAGATGTATAACGAAGAATGCCCTGTACTTCAGGCTGTGCGGACATGGATGAAGGACCACTCCATAGAGGATGTTAGGAAGTCGAATTAGAAAAATATTTAAGTGCAAGGCGGAGAAATGAATAGTTGGTATATTTCTACTCGAGATGAGTATCCTGTTACCCAGGTATTC
>CAIKYO010000048.1 GCA_903831655.1 uncultured Burkholderiales bacterium | reverse complement strand
TTTTATTGCAAGGATATTGAGCTGGCAAAAACAAATCAGCTTGAAGTCAAAGAGAAAAAATTTCGATTCAGTGATAATCAAGGAGGCTTCAATGTACACCCTTTATATAACAGTAATGAAGCGTTTACTTCGCAGAATCGTCCCAACTTATTTTATCCAATTTATCTTTATCCCCTTGAAAAACAGACTGATTGTTTCAGTCAAAACAGTAATGAATTAGCTGATTGTTTTTACAAAATTGGTTTTGAAAAAATCCCGGGTGCTATCGAAATTTATCCTCCAAAATCCGAAAAAAATGGAGTTCAATTTGTTTGGCGATGGGGTAAGCCTAAGTCGGCTGAAAACTTCAACTTAGAAATTACTGGATACAAGACAGAAAGTGGTGACTATCGCATTGTTCAAAAAATGCGCCATACAGAGAAGCTGGTTAGGTCTTTGTTGGATGCCAGTGAGTTCACCAGTCGAAGAGGCACTGCAGAAGTTGAAGCTATTTTTGAAGGAAAAATTGCAAGTTTCCCCAAACCACTTGAATTAATTAAAACACTGATACAAGTTGGTTCTGATAGCGATGACACAGTTTTAGATTTTTTTTCCGGGTCGTGCACAACAGCTCATGCCGTGATGGCATTAAACGCAGAAACTGGCTCAACTAGAAGGTATGTGATGGTTCAGCTTCCAGAAGAGTGCGACGAAAAAAGTGAAGCATCTAAGTCTGGGTACAAAACAGTTGCTGAAGTTGGCAAAGAAAGGATTCGACGTACCGCCAGAAAAATAAAATCTGAAAGTGGCATAACGAATCCTGATCTAGACATAGGCTTTCGAGTCTTAAAAATTGACAGCTCCAACATGAAGGAGGTGTTCTACGCACCCGATGCAGTATCTCAAGACCTGCTTGCTGATCAGGTCAACAACGTCCGTGAAGACCGCTCGTCCGAAGACCTGTTGTTCCAGGTGCTGTTGGATTGGGGTGTTGACCTGTCGTTACCCATTGCACGGGAAACCATTGCTGGCAAAGTCGTTTACTTTGTTGATGGCAACGCCCTAGCGGCTTGCTTTGAAGAAGGTATCAGTGAAGAGTTCGTCAAGTTGTTAGCTAAGCGGGAGCCTCTACGCGCAGTATTCCGTGATTCAGGCTTTGCCAGTGACAGCGTGAAGATTAACGTTGAACAAATCTTCAAGTTGATCAGCCCAGCTACTGAGATTAAAACAATTTAAATTGCACACGATGAAACTTAAATTTAAAAAACAGGGCTATCAAACAAATGCAGTCGAAGCCGTTGCAGATTGCTTTGCTGGACAACCCAAGCGAGAAGGCTTGAACTATCGTATGGATCCAGGCCGCTCTGTGGACGCCAGCGGCCAAGCCTTGGCAACGTTTGAGACAGCTGGATTCAAGAACGCAGATTTGGCGTTGACGCCTGGTCAGATACTGGAAAACATACAAGCTGTGCAGCGCAGGCAAAACCTGCCGCTCTCCGCAGCGCTGGTCAAGACCAAGGTGTGCGACATCAATCTAGATGTGGAAATGGAGACCGGCACGGGTAAGACGTATTGCTACGTCAAATCTATGTTCGAGCTTAATGCCCGGTATGGTTGGAGCAAGTTCATTGTGGTGGTACCCAGCATTGCAATTCGTGAAGGCGTTCACAAGTCGCTGGAAATAACGGCTGAACACTTTTTGGATGATTACAAAAAACGGGCTCGGTTCTTCATCTACAACTCAAAGCAGTTGCACAACTTGGAGAGCTTCTCCAGTGACGCAGGTATCAACGTCATGGTGATCAATGTGCAAGCCTTCAATGCAACTGGCAAGGACGCCCGACGCATTTACGAGGAGCTGGACGACTTCCAATCTCGCAAGCCTATTGATGTGATCAGTGCCAACCGCCCAATCCTGTTTTTGGACGAACCCCAGAAGATGGAGGGTGGTAAGACGTTGGACTCTCTAGCCAACTTCAAGCCTTTGGCGGTCTTGCGTTATTCGGCAACCCACAAGACAACTCATAACAAAATTCACCGACTAGACGCATTAGATGCCTACAACCAGAAGCTAGTTAAAAAAATAGCTGTTCGCGGCATTTCGGTCAAGGGTCTCACAGGCACCAATGCCTATCTCTATTTAGAGTCGATTGAAGTATCCACAAGTGCTCCCGTTGCACGGGTTGAATTAGAAATCAAGCAAAACAATGGCATCAAACGTGTTCTGCGCAAACTATCCCGCAACGACAACCTCTTCGATATTTCCGGCGATTTGGAACAGTACCGTGGCTTTGTGGTGTCTGATATCAATGCGTTGACCAATACGGTGACATTCACCAATGGGCAAGAGCTTTCGGCTGGAGAGGCTACTGGGGATGTGAGCGAACCAGCTTTGCGGCGCATTCAGATCCGTGAAGCAATCAAAGCCCACTTCGAAAAAGAGCAATCTCTTTTTTCTCAAGGTATCAAAGTGTTGTCGCTGTTTTTCATCGACACAGTGAGCAAATACAGAAGTTATGACGAAGCGGGCGAACAGCCCGGTGAGTACGCCCAAATGTTTGAGGAAGAGTACAACCTCCAACTAGCCGAGGTGCAGACATTGGAAGACACGTCCTATAACCGATATCTCAAAGGCATTGCGACAACCAAGACTCACAACGGTTATTTCTCGATTGATAAGAAAACCAAACGGATGATCGATCCCGAGACAGGAAAAAAATCAAATGAAACCGATGACGTCGACGCCTATGACTTGATCTTGAAAGACAAAGAACGGCTACTCTCGT
>CAIKYO010000047.1 GCA_903831655.1 uncultured Burkholderiales bacterium | reverse complement strand
GTCTTTGATTTGGGTTTCGTACTTCTCTTTGAGCGAGGTCTCAGCAAGTTGCTTTTCTAACTCAGCACTTTTGAGGTTGTTTCTGAGCTCATCGCGTTCTTTCTCGACCAGAGAGACGGCCTCATTGATCGCTAACTTCTTCTCGACCTCAACTGCTTCGAGTTTTGCTTTCAGGGTTTGAATCTCAGCGTTTTTAGAGGCTTCGGTTTTGCCCACTTCATTTTCCAACTTGGCGTTCGCTAAATTGGCCTCTGCCTGCAGGCTTTGTTTGACTTGGTCGAGTTCGCTCTTGAGCTTGTCGCGCTCTTTTTCAATGTTGCTCAGGGCTTCTTGAACCGCCAGTTTTTTGGCGACCTCTTCAGACTCCAACTTGGCTGCCAAGCGTTGGATTTCGGCATCCTTTTCAGACGCAGCTTTTTGGGCCTCACTGTGGGCTTGGGCTTTGGCGAGCTCAAGGGCCGTCAGCTTTTCTTGTTCGGCCAGCTCCAACCTCGCGTGCAACTGCTTTTCAAAATCACCGTCGCGAACTTGTTTGAGGATGTCGGCGTAGCCTGCCTCATCAATCTTGAAGGCTTTGGAGCAATGGGGGCAGATGATTTCGTGCATGGGGCAATCTCAATAATTTGATTCGTTATTCATACAAAGACGCAATGTCTTTGACGGTCGTTTTGAACTTTTTCACCAAGGAGGGGGGGGACAGCACCTGGACATCAGGTCCCATTCGTAGCAAATCTCCAATCAACTCACGCTCATCAGAGTAGGGCAGTTCAAGCAGGTAGGCGCCGTCTTTTTCAAGGGTTCCTCTTTGGTCGGGGTGCCACTCCTCAAACTGCACCCACCGAGCGCGCTCGGGCGTGAACCTCACTTTGGCCCACTCACTGGCTGAGCCACCAAATATGCCGTAGCCCTTGCTCAAGGCGGATTTGATGGCATCGGGGTTGAGTTCTTTGGCGTCCTTTTCCAAGACCGTGCATTCCTCAACGGCATCTACCGAGAAGCTTCTCAAACCATTTCTCAGGTGGCACCAAGCATCGACGTACCAGTTTTCACGGTAATGCACCAACTGTTGTGGGGAGATGGTCCGCTCCACCCGCTCGCCGCTTTGGCGGTTGTAGTGGGTGATTTTGATTTGCTTGCGCTCCAAGGTGGCCTTGGCCACTGCCTCGAAAGACTTTAGGTGCATGCGCCTCTTGCCAGCGTGAAGCAGTCTGACCCGCTGCGCTAGGGTGGTGGCGTCCATGCCTTGGGCCTCTAGCAGACCGTCCAAACGATCTTGTAGCGGCTTTAGTTTGGGACCCAGGAGACCGGGCTCCAATTGTTCGATCATCGACTGAATGGTCATTAAGGCCAAGATTTCACCCTGGGTGAACATTAGGCCGGGCAGTTCGACGGCTTCGTTGGTGTCGTTTAGCCGGTAGCCGTTTTCAAAACGGTCGTACACGATTTCATAGTTATAGACATCGCGCATCTTGTCCAGGTCGCGCTTGAAGGTGGCCAGAGAAATCTCGAGCTTGCCCAAGATGTCTTCCTTGCTCAAGAGTCGCTTGTTTTTAAACAGCGCTTTGTATTGGTAGATGCGGTCGGATTGACTCATAACTTCGTTGATTGCCTTATTGAGGATTACATCACTCCGCAAGCGCTCTTTGAAGCTTTGCCGATAGAAGTTCTGCCTTGCTGAGCTTTTTTTGCTCAATCGGCAGTCCAAAGTCCTGCCTTCTGATGACCAACTCGGGTTTGATGTCCTCTTTTTTCCGTAAAACCAGCATGACCTCTGCCTTACTGGCGGCAGGTTGAACCACCGATGTGTGAATGAACAAGCAAACCAGGCCAGGTAATAGGGTGATGAAACTCAGCATTCTTCGTCCCAATTGCCAACTTGCTCCATTTCCACTTTGTCCACCGGGCAAATAGGAGGGCCAAAGGTCAAAAACTTCTTCAGCATGGGCACTTGGTAGCCACATTCCTTGCACTTGGCTCTTGGGCGGTTCCGATTGACTGGCTTTCTCATGGTGACTCTGATGTGCCCATGGGGGTAAGGCCCCAGCCTTTGGACCAAGTCCAGCAGAATGGGCTTTAGAACTGGGCCTGCAGTGGCGCCCCTCATCGGGCCGACCAATCCCACTTTCAAGGCGATCTTTTTGAAGATAGGACCGTGTTTGTTCTTGCAATCGTCAACAGCGTGAACCAACTCATGCACCAGGGTGTCGATCACCTCAAAGGGCGTTGTCAGCGTGGGTGAGATGAAAATTTGGTTAATTTCATTGGAGGCACTGGATTTGGTCCAGCACTGCCCAACGTGACCGCTCCTCACCCCGGTGCTGGTGAAGCCGCAAGAGACTTGAACGGGTGGAATCAGGTAGCCCTTGGCCTTGAACAGGGGGCGCAAAAGCTCTACGGCTTCGAGGAGCCAGTCTTCACGGGTTTGTATGCTTTTCATGCGCTGAAGAATGCACAGCCGAAAGCTCATCAAATGAGCCAGCCCACTGATCCTTTTTACAGTCAATTTGAGAAATATTTTTTTGGCTAGCTCACGCTTTGAGCTTGGGTTTTGCAAAAGTAGGGGTAACAAAACTCCTACAAACAACACGTTTGCAAACCCCATGACCGCCCAAGTGACCGAAAGACTTATTTACCGAAATCAAGAGCTGTCCCTGTGCACTCAACCACTGGGTAAGTTTTTGGAGTTCACAGAAAACCCCATCCATTTTCAATCGACTTCCACCGCCAATTGGCGTGGCTATGTCGGGACTTGGCGCATCGAAGAAGACCGCCTCTATTTGGTCCGGCTCCGAGGCAATGCCATGACCGATAAGGGCTTTAAGTCGATTAGCTTGGAAGACGTTTTTCAGGACTCCCCCAACGGCGTCTTTGCCCATTGGTTTTCAGGCAAATTGCGCTGCCCGAGAGGCGGGCAGTTGGAATATGTGCACATGGGCTATGCATCGCGCTTTGAAGAAGACCTTATGTTCGAGGTGCAGCAAGGCGTCGTCACCAAGACTTGGGTGGTGAACAACGGCAAAGCCCAAGAGGCCGCCCCCCAAGGTTACGGCGTGGGTGCCTTCACGACCTTTGGCCAAGCGCCCAAAGAGGCCAGCGATGAATGATTGGCTCAGCCCCGATAACCCCTCTTTCTGGTGGCATTGTTTCTTGGCCTACGAAGGGCTTGGCGTACTCTTCTTTGTACTGGCCAGGCAAGCTGTCTTATGGGCTCAGCGCAAACGCAAAAAGTCTGACATCGAAGTGGCCATCGCTGAAACCTTTCCAAGCGAGAAGCTCAACCCCAAAGGCAAGTTTTCATGGGTTCAAGACTACATCAAGGAATTCAGGCGGGATCCTCTCGTCAACATCCTGGGTCCGTTGGCCATCATGTTGCTCTGGCCGGCCGGCATTGTGATCGCGGCCATGGACATTTACGACCGAAAAATTCTGGATAACTTTCCAGACCGGTTTTCATCAGCCCCCTCAGACCCCGATCACAAGTTTCATTGCAAGCCTGAGTATTTGGTGCGTCAGGTGATCCCAGAAGAAGTCGAAGCAGAAAGCTTCATCGAGGACCCATTGAACAGAACTCCCCAAAAGCCCTTTGGCCATTTGTTTGGCGCTTGGCAGAAATTCATTGCTTCCCAAGGTGACGGCCAAAAGATGTGGTTATTTGAAGTGCCAGGGGTCAGATGGTCAGGCCCCATGAAGGGCTATGCATGGGTGTCAGAGGGCTTTGGCAAGAAAAAGGTCAAGGCTGAATTTATTTTTGAATGGAGTTGAGAATGACGGAAATCAATGGCCTTGAGGACCTGGACGAATTGATCTGGTCACACTTAGATGGAAGCCTGTGCGTAGACGATTACCTATTGTTCGTTGAACACACAGACGGCCGAAAAGCCAAGCAAGGCCTGGCGATCCAAAAGGCACGTGAGCTGTTTTACCAGCATCAAGGAAAGTCGAAATGGGGCCAAGCCATTGCTGCTGTCAGAGCGCTTGCACAAAGCGACAACACGGCTGCCCTCAGAACACTGGGCCGCTGGCATAAGTTCGGCTGGGGCTTTGGGCACAACGCCAACGCTGACTCTTATGACCCGCAGGGCGTGGTTCGTCAAGACGAGGCCCAGGCCAAATCCCTTTACCTAAGGGGGGCTGAGTTAGGTAACACCAAATGCATGATTGCACTGGCCCGAAGCATCGAGGATGAAAACCCCGAGGAAGCCTGCCGGCAGTACCAGCGCATCGTTGAACTGGGTGATTTAACGGCGCACGTGTTTTGGGCAGACCTCGATAAGGGCAGGCACGTCTATCACTTGCGGGAAGCCGCCAAAAGTGGCGACCCCTATTGCCTTTACGCGCTTGGCTATGAACTCGAGCGGTTGATGCCTAAGGGCATTGATGCCAAAACCCTATCTGAACAAGAGGTGAGCTCGCGTGTGGAGGAGTTCACCCAGCTACTGAAACGGGCTACTCAGGGTGGCGTCGGAAATGCCGCTCTTTTGTTGAGCACCAAATACCTATTTGGCGATGTTGGGTTTGATAAGGACCCAGAAACCGCGCGCGACTGGTTTCGTATTGGGGCGTCGCTTGGGCATGGTGGATGTCTTTACTACCTGGGCACCAACTTGATTTCCGACGCATCGTCCACCTCACAACAACGGGAAGAGGGCGTTGAACACCTCTTGGTCGGATCCTTTTTAAATGACTCGCTGTGCCAGTTGAGCCTAGGCACCCACTGGACCTTGCAAGGTGACTCATTTGATTGCAAAAAGCGCGGCTTCGATTGGCTAGTGAAGAGCTTAGAGCAGGGCGTTCGCGCCGCGATGTACCGTCTGGGATGCGCCTACCGAAACGGAAGCGGCGTTGAGAAAAATGGCCTGGAGGCCATCAAATGCTTTGAACGCGGTGCGGCGGCAGGGAATGTTCAATGCCAAACCTCGCTGGGGATGGCTTACTACTACGGTGAGGACATTCCCAAGGACTACAAGCAAGCCTTTAAATGGTTCCAGGTGGCCTCGCTCCAAAACGATCCCTACGCCCACCAGCACCTTGGTCACATGTATGAGTTGGGTCATGGCGTGGAAAAAGACGAGCGCCAAGCGGTTGAGTACTTCACCATGGCGTCCAAAGAAAAGCTGCCACAGGCCTTTAGCAATTTAGGTTGGTGCTACATGGTGGGGGCCGGCGTTGAAGCAGACCAAGGCATGGGCATCAGCCTTTTCAAAGAAGGGGCGACTCTTGGGAATACCAATTGCATGAGCAGTCTTGGAATGATGCTTTTGAACGGGGAGGGCTTTGTGAACCCCAACCCGAAGCTGGCTGTCCATTGGTTTGAAAAGGGCATCCAAAAGGAAGACTCCACGGCGATGCGCTGCTTGGCGGAAATGCTGTTGGAGGGCAATGGCATTGATCAGGACTCGGCGAGGGGGCGCCACCTCATGGGTAAAGCCGCCGCGTTGGGTGACGAAAAAGCCCAAGCTTGGGTGAAAGAGAACTTGCCCAAATCACCAGAGTGGTTGGTGAACTTGGCTTCTGACCTTTCAAAAGAGCAATTAATTGAAGAAAACG
>CAIKYO010000046.1 GCA_903831655.1 uncultured Burkholderiales bacterium | reverse complement strand
GGGATGACTGGCAGTCGATTAATCGGTTTGCTGGGTCGGACGTCAATATCATGCGTGCAGTTCAGGGTTCGACCGGTTCAGTCCTGACACGATCCTTAGGGGAAACACACAGGTTCCCACAGTCTCTCGCCGATATCTCGAGTCGCTTTATTCTAAAAAACAAGGCGCAGATTTCTAAATCGATCACATCCACAAATCTCTCCAAAGCGCAAGAGACTCTGTTTCTCCATACCAACGCATCTCTGAGTGATGTCACAGAAAATGTTCGGTCAGTAGTAGAGTACATTAGCGATTCAAATGACTCCATCGCGTCACTTCTCGTCCTTGCTCGTTACCGGAGTAATCTTCCATCACTCCAGAGTGTTCAAAAAATCTGGAGTGGAGAGATCTCAATACAAACAATTCATGGTTCCAAGGGTACCGAGGCGGACTTTGTCATTCTCACCGACCTAATTCAAGACTTTCGTGGCTTCCCCTCGACAATCGAAGATGATCCCCTCCTAGATCTGGTTCAACCATCTAGCGAAGCATATGAGTACGCGGAAGAGAGAAGACTTTTTTATGTGGCAATGACCCGTGCGAGGATTGCTTGCCACCTAGTCGCTCCTTTCAGCAAGCAATCACTTTTTGCAGCTGAATTATTGTCAGAGGGTATGGGAATTTTGGTTGGGAAGCCATTGAGTGAAATTACCAAATGTCCACTTTGTAAAACTGGGCTACTCAGTACTGACGCGATAAAACGCTTTACGAGTTGTTCAAACAGTCCGGTTTGCGGGTTCCAAACTCCATACTGCCCAGAATGTAATAGTAAATTATTGGTCCTGGGTAACGAGGTGCTTGAATACACGTGCATAAATTGTGCTAGCGCCTCGTTTGAAATTTGCACTATATGCCATCATGGCGTCATGATTCCTAGGGTCGGAAAAGGAAGCCCTTTTTATGGTTGTTCAAACTATGGGTCGACTGGCTGCCCAGGCCGGTCACAAATGGCGAGCTCATAAATTGGGGGTTTGCACATAAGTCCAGAGGCCTTGGAAATTCTGAAGTGCACGTCATCGGGTTGGGGCATTTTTAACGATAAGTCGGGGCACTTTCAACGCCCCTACTCCCTCGGTTAGGTGATCTTGCCCCATTTTAGGGCGTGCCCGATGTCCTGAGTCGAACTGGTAGAGAGCAAGCCGGACTTGAGCGTCGAAACCAATCGTGAGACATCGTTAAGCGTTCGTAGTGCATCCTCTCGCGAAGCTTCAGCCCCTTCATGGACCACATTGTTTCTAATTTTGTATGCTCCATCGTTCCAAAGCGCAAAGGGGTTCTCAGGATTGTCGAAATCTACTTCACAGTTAGACAACTCACTCAAATGATCAGAGATCTTCGGCTTGAGGTACTTCTTTAGCATTTTCTTAGTCTGCTCCCCTTCCCAGCCATGCTTGTTAGCAGCAAGTCGGAGAATAGTAGAGATCAGGACTTCCGTTGCTGTGCTTGCCTCCAACACGGAATGCCGATACCGGCCCTCGTTAAAGTTGCCGATTGCAGCTTGCATAAGCTCATAAAACAAGAAGAAGGGCTCACCTCCGAGGTGAGCGAGTGTGAAGAGCTGAAACGCGTGCCTACTCGCATCGTCAAGCTCGCCGGGCTGATCGACTCTAAAATTGGCCGGATTGTCGCCCTGGTGAATCGTGTAGAAAAAGTTCTCTGACTCTCGAATTCCAAGCTCCTTGTCGCCCCGCGCCAACTGGACGAGGCACACCCCGGGTAGATCCCCACGGGCAAGCCTTCTCTGCGAGGGATCATTCCTGGCGAAACCAAAGG
>CAIKYO010000045.1 GCA_903831655.1 uncultured Burkholderiales bacterium | reverse complement strand
TTGGAGAAGCCAATCGAGGCAGAAAAGCCGCGCCTACGCGGGCTGATCCACCTCATTATGAGCCCAGTCTCCCTGGTGGCCGGCCTGGTGCTGGTGGCCCTAGCGGACAAGCTCCGTGGTCGGATAGCCCTGGGCATCTTTACCTTGGCTGCTGTGACCCTTTTCACCGGCAGCGCCCTCTATCACCGAGTCGGTTGGAAGCCCAAGACCAAAGAGGTCTGGCGCCGGATTGATCACGCCAATATCACCGTCCTGATCGCAGGGACCTACACCCCATTTGCCATCTTTCTGCTCGATAAAGATCAAGCGATCGTCCTCTTATCGATTGTCTGGGGCGGGGCCATAGCCACCTCCCTTATGCGAGTCCTCTGGCTCAATGCTCCGCGTTGGCTCTATGTACCTCTTTATATTTTGCTGGGTTGGGCCGCGGTTTTCTTCCTGCCATCTTTCTGGCGCAACGGAGGCGTAGCGGTTTTCCTCTTAATAGCGTTAGGCGGACTCTGCTACTCGCTCGGTGGCTTGATCTACGGGATCAAGAAGCCCAATTTCTCGCGCACCTGGTTTGGTTTTCACGAACTCTTCCATGCTCTGACTGCCGCCGCCTTTACCCTCCAATTTGTAGCAGCTGGCATTGTCGTCTACACCCACAATTAATTTGCAAAAACAATAGAAAGATTGGTTCATGCCATCTCATAAAAGTAATTTAGATGCCGCTTCGGTTTCAGAGTTCCTAGCCTCTAGACGCACTACTCGAGATTTCATAAAAGATAAGCCAGTCCCCCAAGAGATTCTTGATCAGATTCTGACCGATGCCTTGACCTCTCCAAGCTGGTCAAATACTCGACCCTTTAAAATTGCAATTGCGACAGGTGATACAAAGGATCGAATCAGTAACGAGTTTTTAAAGCGTTGGGATGCTCTTTCTAAAGGTCGCAACGGAAATTTGCTAGCCAAGATCAAACTCATCACATCGCGCTACGGTCTACCTACGAGCAATCGACTGAGTGCAAAGCCTTATGTTGCAGAACTCAAGCCCCGTGCCCATCGAGTTGGAGCGGAACTTTATTCGACACTTGGAGTAGCTCGTGGAGATCGCAAGGCACGAGATGCACAGTGGGCAAAGAACTACGAGTTCTTTGGCGCTCCAACGGAACTCTTCATTTTTATTCACAAAAGTTTGGGTATCTGGTCAGCATCAGATGCCGGCTTGATGCTTGAAAACCTCATGCTCTCCGCTCACGCTCACGGCCTGGGAACCTGCGCTCAAGGTGCACTGGTGATTTGGGACGATGTCGTGCGTAAAGAGTTCGATGTCAGTAAGGATTACCGTCTGCTCACGGGACTAGCGATCGGCTATCCGACTGATGCCCCTGTAAATTCCTTCGGAGCCCACCGTATCTCGCCAGAGGAAATTACCCTCAAAAAACTCTAGTAGAGATGGATTTGCCACCCCTAGGATTCAATGATTCGGGGGAAAGTCGCACATGGCACACATCAAAGTAGGACCGGCTAGATATAAGAAGGTCGGATTAGCCTTAGGAGCTGTCACTTGGCTTTCTGCTGCGACCGTTAACTTCTTTATTAAGGTGAATTTTCTTTCCGCATTTCAATTAGCAGGTGTCCTCATATTTCTATTTTTCGGAGGCACTTACGCCTTTAGGCATCCTATTGAAGTTGAATTCACCGTTGGCGAAGATGAAAAACACAATGTGAAGTTTGTTTATAAGCAGACTATCGGCGAAACCTTAATTCGAGTTGATAAGCGCCAACTTGTTAAGTCGGATAAACCTTGGCACTCACCTCACAAGGAAGAGTTCAAACTAGTGGTTGGTAACCGCGAGAATCACGAAATTATTATCCAGCGCAAGAAATCCCTCTTCGCTGCATTCTCCGGAGCTGTCCTATTAGATATCAAGGTGGATGGTGCTTCGCTCAACGATAAGCAAGTAAACGTTCGTCACATATCGCTCAAGAAACAAAAGAACCCCGCACATTAAATGCGAGGTCCCCTTTTACAACTTTAAATGAATCGAACTTCGATGACATTCACTAAGCAGTCATTTATTCATCTATTTGTGAGGAGCTGTCGAGCATTACATTCGCTGGATTCGACCATTTTTATAAAGTTTAGTCCTGCCCGAAACACACATGCGCTTTTGAAAAAGTTTTAGTACAAGGCCAGTCCTGATACCAAATTGTAGGATAATTTGTTAGCAACAATTTCTTATCCTTTATTCTGACCAGGAAGTTGTCTGGGCCAGGTGTATTAAAAGCATTTTCGCCCCATCCCTGTGAATTATGCGCGATAACCCATATCTTCGTTGTAAGTCCTGGATCAATGGTCATAGAGTTCGCTGGTTGGGCGGTATTGCTGGCTGCGGGAAAAGTAGGCATCGTTGCATGATTAAATCTCACAATCTCTTGCAGTGCTCCCCCTGCCCCATCCGGTGTCGCGTCATCTAGAACGTATATCGCATATCTATCAACGTGCTCGGTCGAGGGATTGTTTTGCCAGGAGATCTCAATTTTTGAGTAGTTCACTACATCCAGGACTTTGAGTCGAAGTCCCTTAACGGCACTAGGTCTTGTAGGTGTTAAGACCTTCAACAAACTTGCTGAAGCTTTATCAAAGTCACGAAAGTTGGCCGCGTAAGAATTTTGAGTGAGATGTGTAAACCAAATCAAGCTAATTAACGAGACGAAAAATATCAAGCGAACTCGGACTGGAAATTCTCGCCTGTAATCTATGGCTTTTGATTTCCACATTCCAAACTCCTTAACTCTTCCCCCGACTTATTTTCTTTCTCAGAATTTCCGCAAGCCTAAGCGGGCTAGCTCCTAATAATCTATGGAGAAGCAAGAGTATTTTTAGACCGACAATATAAAAAGCCCCACCAGTTTCCTGATGGGGCTTTTAAATTACTTTTAGATTTATCGAACTTCGATATCATCCAAACGAATTGCTTCACCTGAGCCTTGTGCCTCAAATGG
>CAIKYO010000044.1 GCA_903831655.1 uncultured Burkholderiales bacterium | reverse complement strand
TTTTACGCGGAGCATTTGCTTTTGGCAGTCCCGGCACTGGCACAATCCATTCTAAAAGGAGCGGGCTCTGTCAACGAGTTGACGCCAGAGCTTTTTTAAACTTTTGAATGATCTCCTTTCTTGTCCATTGGCTGGCATTGAGAGAGAAATGATCTGCTCTCGAAGGCTTTACCAACGATGAGCAAGATCTGCATTCATGTCGCATGAAAGAAAATTTGAGGGAAATTTTTTTCTAGGCATCGATTTCACTGCTGTAGAACAGTTCATGTTCCTTGGTATCTTTAATTAAAGATCGTTTGATGACAAATGGCTTTTTTTCGAAAGCCTTTTCATGCTCTCCGATAACCAGATCCTACTTTTTCCCCACAGGTGTGGACTTTGATCAGTTGACTTGTCATTTCTTGGATTCTTAGAAATTCAAGTGCGCGTTGCTAATGAGTTATCGTTTCCCCTTGGTTGAGTGCACCCTTTTGAGGTGGAAAATGCCTCCATAACGGTTTTTTGATCTTTAAAGCCATCGGGCTAGAGATGAAGACCTATGCGCACTCGTTTTATTTGCTTTCATTTTCAAGGACGTCACACCATGTCAAAACTTATCATCAATGGGAAAGCTCACACTGTCGATGTAGAGCCAGAAATGCCACTTTTGTGGGTGCTTCGCGATGAGCTGGGAATGACAGGAACCAAATACGGATGTGGTGTGGCTCAGTGTGGTGCATGTACTGTTTTGGTTGATGGATCACCTGTCAGATCTTGTTCCTTTCCTAATGCTGCAGCACAAGGCAAGAAGATCACCACCATTGAGGGTTTGTCTCCCAACGCCACTCACCCCGTTCAAGTCGCTTGGAAGGAGTTGGATGTCCCGCAGTGTGGGTATTGCCAGTCTGGTCAAATTTTGGCTGCTGCGGCACTCTTGAAGTCCAATCCCCATCCAAGCGATGAGGATATCGATCAAGCGATGACCAATATTTGCCGCTGTGGCAGCTATAGGCGCATTCGAGCTGGCATTCATGCCGCAGCCAAAACCGGTAAAGGTATTCCATCAGTCATTCACATGGTGAGTGCTGCAGCTGTACTGACCCAAGGTGACGCTTCTGAGGGTGCTCAATTGGCGAGTGCAAGCGAGGGCTGCCACAGTCACGCGGAGTGTGGACATGAAGCGCAAGGCCCATGTGCTGCCAATGGCTTTTCTTCCAATTGTGTTTAAGGTCTAGGGAAATCAACATGAACAAAACAACTTATTCAGACGAGCACTCCATCCCCTTGATCGACTCAGTTTCCAGCAGGCGTTCATTTTTGGTGAATTCTGCTTTGGGAGCAGGAGCGCTTACCTTGGGTTTCCATGTACCAGGATTTGCAAAGGATTCCTCAAAACCATCAGCACAGGGTCAAGAAGTTGAGGTTAACGCTTGGGTTGTGATTCATCCAGACGATCGATGTGTGATTCGAATCGCTCGCGCTGAGATGGGACAAGGCTCAAGTACGGGATTGGCTCAATTGGTCGCTGAGGAGCTTGAATGTGATTGGCAAAAGGTCTCCATTGAATTCATCACCCCTGGGCAGAACTTGGCTCGGGATCGGGTTTGGAAAAACATGTCGACCGGCGGAAGTCGTGGCATTCGAGAGTCTCAAGAGTATGTGAGAGTGGCAGGCGCTGCTGCTCGCACCATGTTGATTCAAGCTGCAGCCAATCAGATGGGAGTCTCCCCCAGTGAGTTGTCTGTGAGCAAAGGGGTGATAACCCATGCAAACTCAAAGCGATCACTCAATTATGGAAAAGTGTGTGCCGATGCGGTGAAATTGACCCCACCGGATGCCAAGTCCATACGACTTAAAAAACCACAAGATTGGCAAATTGCAGGAAAACCCGTCCGAAGGCTTGATACCGCACATAAAGTGGACGGGTCGTTGAAGTATGCCATTGACCATCGCGCGCAGAATATGCTTTATGCCGCAGTCAAGGCCTCTCCCGTTTTTGAGGGCAAACTCAAGAGTTTTGATGCCACTGCAATTCTCAAAAAGCGTGGCATCAAGTCGGTGGTCAAACTCGATGATTACGCCATTGCGGTGGTTGCAGACAATTGGTGGAGAGCCAAGACTGCCTTGGAGGAGATGCCCATCGTTTGGGACGAGGGGCAAAATGGACAAGTGAGTAGCCAAAGCATCGCCTCTCATTTGGAGGAGGGCCTGAGGAGTGAGAAGAACGTATTTGCCGATACCAATGTTGGACAATTCTCCCAGGCCTATGCTGCCTCAAGCCAAAAGCTTGAAGCGGTCTACAGCACGCCCTTTGTGACCCACGCTTGCATGGAGCCCATGAATTGCACGGTTTTGTATACACCTGAAAAAGCCGAGGCATGGGTGCCCTCCCAAAATGCTGAAGCAGCTTTGGCTGCCTTGTCAGATGCAACGGGTTTGCCACTTGAGAAATGTGAGGCCTACAACCAAACGTTGGGTGGCGGATTTGGTAGGCGAGGTGGACCACAAGACTATGTGCGTTTTGCCGCTTTGGTGGCAAAACAATATCCTGGGCAATCGGTCAAGGTCTTGTGGTCAAGAGAAGAGGACATGACCCATGATTACTATCGCCCCATTGGACAGTGCTTGCTTCAAGCGGGTTTGGATGAGAAGGGTGAGCTCAGTGCATTGAGCATTCGGGTCTCTGGTCAGTCGATCAATGCCTACCTTGCGCCTCACAATATCGTTGACGGCAAGGACCGCAGGCAGTTGCAGGGCTATTGGCCTGAGCCTGGGGATGCGCAATTTGGTTACTCGGTACCCAATTTGAAGATTGAATACGCCATGCGCAACACGCATGTTCCAGTTGGAGCATGGAGGGGAGTCAACACCAATCAAAACTCCATTTATTTGGAGGCCTTCATGGAGGAGCTTGCTAAGGCAAGCGGCAAGGACTCGTTGGCATTTAGACGCACCTTGCTTAAAGATCATCCCAAGCATTTGAGGGTGCTCAATGCAGTTGCAGACAAAGCGGGTTGGGGGCGAACCTTGCCAAGCGGTGTCTACCAAGGGATTGCCCAGTTCATGGGCTATGGCAGTTATACGGCTGCAGTGGCTGAGGTGAGTGTGAACAACGGAAAAGTGAAGGTTCATCGCTTGGTTTTGGCAACCAACAGTGGACATGTGGTCAATCCTGACCAAGTTGCTGCTCAAGTTGAGGGTTCTGTTGCCTACGCCTTCGATTCCTTACAAGCACAATCCAGCGTGCTCAACGGTCGAATCGTGGAGACCAATTTTGACCGTTACAAGATCACTCGAATGGCGCAATTGCCTAAGATTGAAACCGTTTTGGCCCCCACTTTTGATTTTTGGGGTGGAGTGGGTGAACCCACCATTTGTGTGGTTGCTCCAGCAGTGTTGAATGCGATTTTCAAAGCCACTGGAAAACCAGTCAGATCGTTGCCTCTTCAAAACTCAGGGCTTGAATTGGTTTGAGCCTATTGGCTTACCCACCGGGTCGTTTGAGAGTTAAACAGATGCGAGAGGATCGGGGTTGAACTTCAAAAGACAAACGCTTGCCAAATTGGCCCATTGGCCAATGTTGGCCGTAGGTCGCTCATTGCTCATCCGGCCAGCAGGAATTGCCTTTTCGGGAGCCACACTGCTGACTTCTAAAAAAGCTTGGGCGCAGGCGCTTGAGGTGGAGAGTGAGGAATTCAGGCTTCTCTTTCAAGAGCTCACCCAGGGTCAGAGAGTCAATGAGCAACGGGTTCATTTGAGCGTTCCCAGGCTCGCTGACAATGGACACTCGGTGCCTTTGAGGGTTGGGGTTGATTGTGTGCAGTCAGAGGCTGAACATGTGAGACGTTTGATCATTCTGTCTTGTCGCAATCCAAGGCCATTGATTGCTAGATTCCAGTTTAAACCGATGCAGACGCAATTAAGTCTGTCTACCAGGGTTCGCCTGAACGGTTCACAGCGAATTTGGGCGTTGGCACAACTCAATGATGAGACTTGGTGGGGCGCACACGCCCAAGTTGAGGTGACCGAGTCGGCTTGTTTGGATGCAACCCTATGACGGCGAGGATCGTTTTGCCCATCGTTCGCAAGTTGGGTGAACCCATGGAAATAAGAATTTTGATTCAACATCCCATGGACACCGGCTTCATGCACGATGTATCTGGAGCCGCGATCGAGAAAAATGTCATCCATTCTTTGACGCTTGAGTTCAACGGTGAAGAGCTTTTGAATGCTGAGTTGGGGACGGGTACCTCGGCCAATCCCTTTCTTCAATTTCAGGTGCGCTTACATGAGAGTGGTGAATTTCTACTCAAGTGGGTTGATGACAAGGGGCAGATGGGGCGCGAGAGAGCAAAATGCTCTTTTTCTGAGCGCAATTGAATTTTATTAATGGTATTGACTACAAGGAACTTCATGAAAGCACATATCGAAAACGACCGTTTGTTGATCCCTGGGTTGGCCAAAATCTACAACGGATTGAACCCCTATGTTTGGACCGTTTTGAGAATTGTTTTGGGTTTGTGGATGATTCCACATGGATATCCAAAGCTCTTCATGGACGACGCCATTCCTGCGTCTAAGAACTTTATCAACTTTGGATGGGAGGAGCCACTGTTATGGGCTTACTTCATTGGGGCAGTGGAATTTTTTGGTGGAATTGCATTGACCCTTGGCATTGGGACACGCTTGATTGCATTGATGTTGTCTTTTGAGATGTTTGTCATCTCTTTTGCAGTTCTCTATCCCCAGTGGGGTTGGGGTAAGCGGGGTATGGAATACGCGTTGCTACTTGGGATTTTGTACTTTGCATTTGTGATCAAAGGAGCCGGCAAGTTCTCATTGGATCGAATGTTGCCAAAAGAGTTGTAATCCGTATTCAAGTCTTTGTGGACCGATTCGAAACTGCATGAATCGGTCCGTGCCAAAGTCATTTGTGGAATTTAAAATATTGGGTCCTAGTTCCTTAACTCTCTAAGGTGCTGATCGGGTGGGAATCAGTTTTCGCATTTGAGTGCTGATCAAGGCTCTGAATTTGGGTTGACTCAAGATCCACCCACAAACGATGCCGATGAGCGAGCCCAAAACCGTATCTGTCACCCTCGATTGAATGATCATGAACGGTTGATCGTCTGCCCCCATTCTTGCTGCTTCAGCAATGTAGATGGTCAGTGGGGTTAGAAAGATCATGGCCAAACCAAATTGTCTAACGGCCAAGGTCTCAATCAAAAAATTCAAAGCCATCATGACAAAACAGATAGACCAATTGTCAAGGTGTAGGTTCAAGATGTACCAAGCCAATAAGAGGCCCGCACCAGAGCCCAAAACACGTTGAACAAGTGTGTTCCATCCTGCTTTGGTGGAGAGGCCTTGAATCACAGATAAGCAACTGATTGGAACCCAATAAGGGCGAGGCAATTCAAGCGAGAGGGCAATCAAGAGCGATAGCGCAACGGTCACTCCAATCATGACCGAGTCAATGATCACAAAATCAAAGCTTGGGGCTTGAACGCTTGAAATAGGACCCGCTGGGCGCTGCTTTAAGATGTACAGACTGTACAAAAGCGCCACGCCCAAGGCCAAAACGCTTCCCATGCCCATCAAGCCGATGAAAAAAGGAACTTGCAGTGCCTGCATGGGGATGAACATGCCGATTGAGGCCGCCATGATGAAGAACAGGCTACCTGGGGGAGGTAGCATGTAGAAGCGACAAGCGATGGTCACCACAGTGGCGATGACTCCAAGACAGGGCACCATGAGTGCGGGTGTAAATTGGCTGATCACGCCCAAGCTGTAGCAGGTGAGCATGCCAAATGCGCAAGACATGAGCGTGATGATTCTGTGGTGCATGGGCGTATTGGGTAAATACAGAAACACCATACCTCCTAAGCAACCAGGTAATCCATAATTCAAATGATCAAACTGCACGCCAATGAGCAAAGGCAATCCCATTGCAATTGAAGCCGCAAAGGGCATTTGCCAAGGACGGTCGCTTTTGTTGACTCGAGTGAGATTTTGATATTCTGATGAGAAAAACTCACCAATGCGACGCCAAAGTGCGATCATCTTTTGTCCAGAATTAAATTTTGAGAATGGGTCACCACAGAGAAAATCTTTGGCATGGGAGGTTTTATCCAAAAAGGATCAATGCCAGTGTTTTTTTTGATGTGCTTTAAGAGCGTAATTATTAGAGCACAACTTTGATTTGAGCCTTGGAGGTGTCGATTGATCTTGATCAACATAAGTTAAATATGTGAAGTTTAGAGGTGAAATTTGTGCGTGTTAGACTTTCAACGTTAATTGTGAAGAGTTGGTTTTAAAAATGGACATGACAATAATTTCCGAGGCCATTCATCTGGCCACCGCTCCCGTTTTTTTGTTGACGGGAGTGGCTGGTATTTTGAATGCTTTGGGAAACCGATTGGGCCGAGTGATCGATCGAGGGCGCAAAATCGAAGAGCAATTGGAGAGAGTTGTCGATGAAAGTGGTCCAAGTCTGCTCAAAGTTGAGCGCATTCACTTGGAGTTGGAGTCACTTGAAACCCGCAAGTCCATCATCAATGTGGCCACGGCTTTTTTGGTCCTTTGTGCGGTGTTGATTGCCCTGACGGTGATTGAGCTATTTTTCTCTGTGAGCATAGAGCCTGGAAAACTGCACCTATCCAATTGGGTACCTTTGACCTTCATCGGAAGTTTTCTATCCTTGGTTTCTGCATGTGTTTTGTATTTTGTGGAAATCATGTATGCATCTAAAACCATCAGCTTTAAGCGCATCAAGACTCAAAAAGTAGCTCTTCATTCGAACTGATCTCTCAAGAGTTGATCAAAGTCAAGATCAAGTTCCCTTGTCCTGGTTAGAGTGAGTTCAAGTAAAAGCGAGAAGACCGCTTTTACTGGATGCCAAGTTAAAACTACCAGGAGAATTTGAATGAGCACTTTTCATGCGGTCGTTTGGATAGATCACACAGAGAGTCATGTGCTGATGTTTGATAAAGAGCACATAGAGAGACAATTAATTAAATCCAAGTCACACCACAAGCACCAAGGAAAGTCTAACGACATGGTTGCTTTTTTTAGGTCAGTGAGCGATGCACTTGAATCAACACATGAAATTTTGCTAACTGGTCCGGGTACTTCCCGAAGTGAGTTCCTGGAGTGGTGCAAGCTTAATTCGCCCCAAATAGCCAAGCGAGTGGTTGATTCCCTAAAAACCGATCACCCCAGCGATGGACAAGTCGTGGCCATGGCCAAGAAATATTTCATCAAGTACGATAACACCCATTGATGATCAACAACCCCTGTGCTTAGGGTGTTGAGCTTGGCCTTGGTTTTTGGCAAAGCTTCAAGACCTATAAGGGCGATTCAAGATTCACAAGTTCAAAGTGGTGCAAGCTTAAACACCAAAACAAATGACACCAAGCCAAGCCCAAGCCACATCATCATAGATACCCAAACATTCGATAAGTTTTGGTATTGAGTACCGCCTGAGGATTGGCTCGAGTGATTCAGTTGTTGGTAGCTAAGATATGCGCGACCTGATTTGAAGCTGCAGTAAAGAGCTGCGTATGCTAGCAAAAGCATGCCGATGTAATTGAAGATGAACATGTAAATTCTCCTGAATCGATAACTTGCAACTTGTGTGTGAAGGATGTAAGCGCAGCGCCCATACAAAGGTATACTGAGCTTGCCTAGAAACAAATGCCTCAAGGCTTTAAAGCAATTGATCGCGGTTGCTTACATTTTAAGCATGATTTTATTCTTTTTGACGAGTTGTTGGTTCAGATGTGAGGCATTTGGCGACTCTTAATTTTTGCCTGTCTGTGCACATTCCAAATTCAACCCTCAAAGGGGTCCTTTTACTGGTCATGGCGACTGCATGTCTCGCCTTCATGGACACGTTTACTAAAAAAATCGTGCTGGGGGCGCCTTTTGTGATGGTCATTTGGGTTCGCTACTTGATTCAGGCGAGTATGACAACCCTCTTTATTTTGCCAGTTGCGGGACGCACCATTTTGCTGACTTCAAGGCCATGGATTTTGGTCTTAAGAGGTGTTTTGTTGATGTTGACCACCTTGCTTGCCATGTTGAGTTTGAAGTTTTTGCCGGTGGGGGAGTTTGCTGCCATTGTGATCACCACACCGCTTTTGGTGACGCTTTTGTCGTCACGACTGCTCAAAGAGAAACCCTCTGGTATCAGAATTGGATTGGTATTGGGTGGCTTTTGTGGAACCTTGTTGATTGTTCGCCCCTCCAGTGGTGACATGGGGTGGGAGATGGTGTTTCCAGTCCTTTTGGTGATCAGCAACACCGCATTTCAAATACTCACCAGTGTCATCTCCAAATCAGAGCGCAGCATGACCACCCATTTTTACTCCGTTTGGGTTGGTGCCGCCTTGAGTACTTTTCTATTGCTCTTTGGGTGGTTAGATCTAGAAGGTGCACAACTGTGGTTTGAGCTCTTTGCCATTGGAGCTGCGGGTGCTTTGGGTCATTTTTTGCTGATTTTGGCCTTTGAGAGAGCACCGGCGGTGACGCTCATGCCCTACATGTACATGCAAATTGGTTTTGCCATGATCGGTGGTTGGTTGATTTTTGATCACTTGCCCGATCATTTTTCAATGTTGGGGATTGGTTTGATCGCAATTTGTGGTTTGGCAGGTGGCGTGCTGACCATTGTTGAGGCCCGACAAGCAGTGAGCCCATGAGCCTAGCAGCTCTGGGAGGCTGAGCCTCAAGCCATGGCATGCATGGATTTCTTGAAGATGTCTCGAATGACCTGAGTGACTGGGTCGTGAAGCACGGCATTGGATCGTTTTTTGACCGACACAATGGCATATTTGGCACTGGCTTTCAATTCTGGTTCCACTTTAAGAACACTCAATTGACTGCCTGCAGCGCGTGCAGCCAAGACGACCGTGTCGCTGACTTGTGCCACTTCGATCAAATCATGGATTTCGTCGCTGGCCAAGCGAATCATCACATTGGGGTGCGCAGATTCCCCATAGTGCGAGACCAGTAGGCGGGCCAGTTCATCGCTCAAGGGTGTTGAGGCCATGGGGTATTCAAGCAGTTTGGCAAAGGGCAGGGATTTCAGTTTTAACAGAGGGTGGCCTTGTCTGCACATGAACTCACCTCTGAATTCAAAGGTTTCTTCAACGTACAAATCTGAATCAGGTTGCATGGCCCGCAGGTCAATGACCAAGCCGTCAACGCGTCTGTCCTTTAAAAGTTCAACCAGGGTTTGAGTGTTGGCACGGTAAATTTCAATTTTGACGTTTGGAAAATGATGCGCCACGTGACTGAGCAGCGGGGTCGCCAAAAGTGCGCCTGGTCCAGAGCTCAAACCAAGGCGGTAGAGTCCTTGGGTGGTTGGGGTTAACTTTTGCCCAGATTTTTTCAAATCATTCAGACCCTCCAAGAGTTCTTGTGCTCGCTTTAAAGAGGTTTGGCCAAAGGAGGTGAGCTCGATCCTTCTGCCCACTCTGTCAAAGAGCAGTTGACCAAGCTCCTCCTCTAAGGCTTTGATGCTGCGGCTCAAGGCTGGTTGCGTGATGAAAAGAGCTTTGGACGCTTTTGCGAAACTTGCCAATTGAGCCAAGACCGTGAAATGTCTCAGTTGAAGGAAGGTCACATCACACTCCTTTTATTACATAAAAGTTATCAAATCATATACAACAATGCATTAGACATTATGAATTTCATTTCATATCATGGCAACACTTTCTTTAATTTCGGGAGTTTTTGATGGGAACTTGGATCACTCGTGTTGCAACTATGCTCTTGTCCTTGTTGGTGACTTTTGGGGCTTTTGCTCAAACGTACCCCACAAAGCCCGTCATGCTATTGGTGCCTTATCCCGCTGGCGGTTTGTCAGATGTGATCGCCAGAACGGTGAACAACAGCCTAAGCAAAAACCTTGGCGTACCAGTCTTGGTTGACAATTTAGGTGGCGCGAGTGGAGCCATTGCAGCGCAAAAGGTACTCTCAGCTCCCGCAGATGGTCAGTTGATTTTTCAAGGATCTCCCAACGAATTGATCTTGGCCCCTTTGGCCATCTCTGCGGTTCATTTCAAGAGCGAAGATTTTCGCTTGGTTCAAATGATTGCAGTGGCGCAAATTGCCTTTTTGGCGAGAAAAGATCTACCCGTCAACAATGTGGATGAGTTTTTGGCCTACGCCAAGAAAATGGCGGCACAAGGCAAACCCATCACTTACGCAAGTGTGGGTCCTGGCTCCTTTTACCACCTCTTGGGAGAACACCTCTCCAAGATCACCAATATCGAGATGACACACATCCCTTACAAGGGAGCCGCTCCCGCCAATCAAGATTTGATGGGTGGACAAGTCGATATCTTCTTGGCTCCTTACGGGAAAATGTACGAAGACCTCCAAAAGCAAGGCAAGATCAAAATTTTGGCCATGCTCAATCGTGAAAGATTGCCAGGTGTCAAGGACTATCCCGCCATCAGCGAGAGCCATCAGTTGAAAGAATTTGTCTTTAGCATTTGGACGGGCTACTTCGTGAGGAAAGACACCCCAGAGCCAATCGTCAATGCATTGCACAAAGCCATCACAGAGACACTCTCAGACCCTGCCGTCAAAGCTGGACTTGAAGCGAATAGCCAACTCTTAGCTCCTCCCTTGGGGCTGGACGCGGTGGCCAACACCTATGCTGAGGGTATTTCTCAATTCAGGGCTATCGCCAAGTCCATCAATTTACAGCCGCAATAATGAGCTGAGACTGAGTGAGTATGCAGTTCTGCGAAAACATTCATCCAAATTGGATCGAAAAGTTCAAAACCTTTGAGCAAGTTCGAAAGCAATTGCATGCTCATCCAGAGTTGGCATTTGAGGAGCATTTGACCGCTCAAACGGTGGCCTCGCAACTCAAGAGCTTTGGTTACGTGGTCACCCAAGGGGTGGGCGGAACAGGTGTCGTGGGTCAATTGAAAAAAGGCTCAGGCACTGCCTGCCTAGGGTTAAGAGCGGACATGGATGCATTGCCCATTCAAGAGAACAATGACTTTGCTTGGGCAAGCCAGCATCCGGGTCGCATGCATGCTTGTGGTCACGACGGACACACGGCGACCCTTTTGGCTGCGGCCAAAGTGATCGCTGAGGACTTGGAATTCAGTGGCACCTTGAACCTGATCTTTCAACCCGCAGAGGAGGGCGCAGGTGGAGCGCTCAAAATGATCGAGGACGGCTTGTTCGAGCGCTTTGAGTGCGACAGCATCTTTGCGCTGCACAACATGCCTGGCATCAAAGCGGGTCACTTCTCCTTTAAGAGTGGATCCGCCATGGCCTCGAGTGACAACGTGAGGGTTCTCATTACCGGCAAAGGTGGACATGGAGCGATGCCCCATTCTGCTCAGGATCCAATAGTTGCTGCCTCTGCCATTGTGATGGCCCTTCAAACCATCGTCTCTCGAAATGTAGACCCCATGCAGTGTGCAGTGATCACGGTGGGATCCATTCATGCAGGGTCGGCCAACAATGTGATTGCTCAGACCTGTGAGCTTCAATTGAGCGTCAGAGCACTCGACCCAAAGGTGCGCTCTCATCTCAAAGCCCGAATCATGGGGCTCATTGAGGCACAAAGTCAAAGTTTTGGAGTCGGCGCTCAAGTCGATTGGACAGATGGGTACGCAGTGCTCGTGAACTCAAGTTCAGAGACCCAGTTTGCGAAACACTTGGCTCTCGAGGTATTTGGCTCGGAATGTGTCGTCTCGGATCCACCCGCGCTCACTGCAAGTGAGGATTTTGCCTTCATGCTCGAGCGTGTACCTGGTTGTTATTTTTTGGTGGGCAATGGTGAAAGTGGAGAGCATGGCTCATGCATGGTGCACAATCCGGGTTACGATTTCAATGACGAAATCATTGTCCCCGGAGCCACTTTCTGGGTAAAATTGGTAGAAGCTTATTTGAAGTAGTTTTTTTGGTTAAGGATCGGGAGAGATTGCGCGAATGCGCAACGCCGAAGGAGCAACCGCCCCGGAAACTCTCAGGCAAAAGGACCGATTCTTTTTTCAAACTCTGAAGAGTTGTTGGATTCGTCGTCCAGCACACCGCAGGAGCAAGTTCAGGTTCATCACCTCAACGAATCTCTCAGGTTCCAAACAGAGGGGGCGCACACCATGCATGGTGCAGGGTGCGCTTTAACCCTTTGACGTTTGGAGCTCAATCATGAAATCAATTGCAATCATTGGAGGAGGCATCACGGGTGTCACCTCGGCTTACTCGCTTGCCAAAAAAGGCTACAGCGTGACCCTCTTTGAAAAACAACGCTATGCGGCCATGGAGACCTCATTTGCAAACGGAGGTCAACTCTCCGCGTCCAACGCAGAGGTTTGGACCCATCCCTCAACACTTTTAAAGGGGTTGAAGTGGATGCTTAAAAAAGACGCTCCACTCTTGGTCAATCCCAAGCCCAGTTGGCACAAGCTCAGTTGGTTCGCAGAGTTCATCTCCAATGTGCCTCACTACCAAAAAAACACCATTGAAACGACTCGCATGGCCATAGAAGCGAGGAAGTATTTGTTTGCTTGGGCTGAGCAAGAGGGGATTGATTTTGATTTGAAAAAAGAAGGCATTTTGCACATCTACAGAGACAAGTCAGGATTTGATCACGCGGCTCGCGTGTCCAAAATGCTGGCAAGCGGTGGACTTGAGCGCCACGCTGTCACGCCCACTGAGATGAAATCCATCGAACCGACTTTGAAAGGTCAATACTACGGTGGTTTCTTCACGCAAAGCGATTCAACAGGCGACATTCATTTGTTTACCACTGGACTGGCCAAGGCATGTGAGCGCTTGGGCGTGAACATCGTCTACGGGCAAGATGTGGTTCAGTTGAACTCAGATGGGAGTGTGGCTCAGGTGTTGACAAAAGAGGGTCAAGAGTCAAAGCTCCACCAATTTGATGCGATCCTCGTGTGCGCCGGAGTGGCCAGTCGAGCCTTCGCCTCTCAGCTTGGAGACCGAGTGAACATCTACCCCGTCAAAGGATATTCGATCACCGTTAACTTGCTCGACGAAGAGAGCCAAAGTGCAGCCCCCACGGTCAGTTTGCTTGACGATGAAACCAAGCTCGTGACCTCCCGCTTGGGTCTTGACCGATTCAGGGTGGCTGGTACCGCCGAGTTCAATGGGTTCAACAAAGACATTCGTGCCGATCGCGTCAAGCCCCTCATCGATTGGGTCAACACTTGTTTCCCCGGTGTGAGCACCCGTCAAGTCGTGCCATGGGCTGGTCTTAGACCCATGATGCCCAATATGATGCCTCGTGTTGGTCGTGGAGCGAAAAAAAATGTGTTCTACAACACTGGGCATGGCCATTTGGGTTGGACTTTGTCTGCTGTTACCGCAGAAATGGTGTCTCAAATCATTGGAGAGTCTCTGCCTCAAAGTGAATCCACCGTCATCGGTGCTCAAGCAGCACTGGCTGCTTGAGTCCATTGATTTTGCTTTAGGCCACTGAGTGCCTGGATTTCCAGGCCA
This sequence comes from uncultured Burkholderiales bacterium, assembly GCA_903831655.1. GTDB lineage: Bacteria > Pseudomonadota > Gammaproteobacteria > Burkholderiales > Burkholderiaceae_C > Limnohabitans. The sequence goes on along the minus strand of CAIKYO010000044.1, from coordinate 199 downwards.
GGTGGCTTGTTGACTGGACGCTTGATAGGCATGGGTTATCATGTGAGCTTGTTCCAAGCCTGAATTGGCTCGGAGCTTTCATACTCACAAGTGTCAGGTCAATGAGCAAAGTCACCATCTATCACAATCCCAATTGCGCAACGTCAAGAAACACCTTGTCCCTCTTGCGTCACGCCGGCCTAGAGCCTGAGGTGATTGA
>CAIKYO010000043.1 GCA_903831655.1 uncultured Burkholderiales bacterium | reverse complement strand
CAGATGCGAGAAAAGATTACAAGGCGATTTACGACGTGAGTGGTGACGCTTCATTGCTAAATGATTTGATTGCTCATTTGGCGCCTGGAGGTGAGGTGGTTCTTGCTGGTTTTTACACCAAAGAGCTGTCATTCAATTTTGCTCAAGCTTTTATGAAAGAGCCGCAAATTCGTGTTGCAGCTCAGTGGAAGCGTTGTGATTTAGAGGCGGTTGCTCAATTGCTCAGTACAGGTCGTTTGTCTTTGGAGGGGTTGATTACGAATACGAGTCAACCCTCCAAGGCACAAGAGGCTTACGAGGCTGCGTTTTGTGATCCGCATTGTTTGAAAATGATTTTAGACTGCAGACATTGATGTCAAATAATTTACCGACAAATGGCCAAGGCTCTGCTCCGGTTGAGCAAACAATTCAGTTCACCCAAAGGCTTAGAGCCGAGGCGAGTCAAGAGCCCGAGAAAGTTCACACCGGTGAGGTGACCAAAGAGACGCAAATCATTGCGATCTATGGCAAAGGCGGCATTGGCAAGAGTTTCACTCTCGCCAATTTGAGCTACATGATGGCTCAGCAGGGCAAGAAAGTGTTGTTGATTGGGTGTGACCCCAAAAGCGACACAACGAGTTTGTTGTTTGGTGGCAAGGCTTGTCCAACCATCATCGAGACGTCTTCGAAGAAAAAATTGGCCGGTGAAGCCGTCAGCATCGGGGATGTCTGCTTCAAGCGCGATGGCGTCTACGCCATGGAGTTGGGGGGGCCTGAGGTGGGTCGAGGTTGCGGTGGTCGCGGCATCATTCATGGCTTTGAAACGCTTGAGAAATTAGGTTTTCACGAATGGGGTTTTGACTATGTGCTCCTGGATTTCTTGGGTGACGTGGTTTGTGGTGGGTTTGGTTTGCCCATTGCGCGCGACATGTGTCAAAAAGTGATTGTGGTTGGTTCCAATGACTTGCAATCCCTGTATGTGGCCAACAACGTTTGTTCTGCTGTTGAGTATTTCCGCAAACTCGGTGGAAATGTGGGTGTGGCTGGAATGGTCATCAATAAGGACGACGGAACAGGTGAGGCGTCAGAGTTTGCAAAGCAAGCGGGTATTCCAGTCTTGGCAGCTATTCCTGCCAACGAAGACATTCGCAGAAAGAGTGCAAGTTACGAAATCATCGCCACACCAGGCGGTCAGTGGGGGCCATTGTTTGAGAGTTTGGCCCAAAATGTGGGAGATGCGCCTCCAATGCGCCCCAAGCCATTGACACAAGACGAGTTGCTCTCGCTCTTTAGTGCTGACACCGTCGGTCGCAATGTGGTCTTAGAGCCTGCCACTGAGTTTGAACCAACTGGCCGGGAACGATGACGAGGCCGAGGAACTGGTCCAGCAGGCGTCCTACCAAGTCCTGCGGAACTGGGAACGCTACGACCCGCTGCAATCGTTCCAAAGCTGGTATCTGACCATGGTCAAGAGGCTGTTTTTGGACATCCGCAAGAGCATGTCTTACTGGGGCACGTTGCCCTTGAACGTGAAAGTCAGCAAGAAGGAGGGGCGCGACTTGGAGGAGGTCCTGGCGGATGGGGAGCCT
>CAIKYO010000042.1 GCA_903831655.1 uncultured Burkholderiales bacterium | reverse complement strand
CTTAAAAATTAGATTTTTAATCCGCAACTCTCAAATGCGTTTTTGGTGATTTCTTTTTCTTCCTGCGTCAATTGAAGCAACGGCCTCCTGACTTTTCCCCCATGTTGGCCTAGTAATTCTTGCCAATATTTTGCATGAGCTTGAGGTTTGCCTTTGGGCTTAGATAGCTTAAATGCTTTGCGCACAGGCTCCAAGCTGTCGCTTACTTTTTTGGCACCTTGAAAATCACCTTCAAAGGCCAAACGAGTGTATTCATTCATCCGTTGATCCACCTTGGACTGCAAAAGAAAGGGTGGAGTTGAACAGAGGTAGAGCCTCCAATTGAGTTCTTCAATATTTTGCAGCCAGTCTTCCTCATCTGGATTGCTGATTTGAATTTCAGAACCAGATAATTGGGTCAACTGTTTGTATAAATCTCGGTCAGTACTGTATTTGATGGCAACGACATTGGGTAATTTTGCAATTTTTGAACACAACTCAGGTGACATCACATAACCACAATCCGGATGATTCCACATCGCAATGCCAATATCGAGTTGCTCCGATAAGTACCTGTAATACTCGTAAATGGTCTCTTCTGTGCTTGCACCAAAGTGAAGAACTGGACTATGAACAATGACATAGTCTGCCCCAATGGACTCAGAGTACCTGGCCAAATCTAGAACCACATCTAAATTGGTGTCTGAGCAAGAGGTGATAACACCCGCTTGTCCAATGCCATTTCTATTGCCGAGTTCAGTTGAAATTTCAACTGAAATTTCCATTATTTTTTTTCGCTCAGCAATCGACATTGAAAAATATTCGGCCTGCTTACCCGCGATAAAGATCCCACCCAACTTCAGATCACTCAACCAATGGTGAAAGTTTTCTCGGTATGCCCTCTCATCCAAAGCCAACGCTTCGTTAAAGGGGGTTAAGTTAGCTGCCCATATACCCGTGAAGTGCTCTTTTGCGTAAGCTTTGGCATCTTGTTTTTTGTATTTCATGTCTTTACTCTTTTCGTTTCATTTTCATCAACAATTTCCACAACTTCTCTGAAGTCAATGGAAAGTCTATGTCTTCATCAGCTTCTAGCCGTAAAGCGTCTCTGGCTGCGTTGAGCAATGAAGCTGGAACGCCAATGCACCCCGCCTCCCCCACTCCCTTTGCGCCCAGTAAATTATTTGGACTTGGAGTGTGCTCACTGTGTAACTGAATATAAGGGATATCGTCGGCCCTAGGAATAGCATAATCCATTAATGATCCGGTTAAGAGTTGACCATTTTCATCGTATACGATTCTCTCCATCATCGCTTGTCCAATGCCTTGTACACAGCCTCCAATGAGTTGATCCTTTACCAATTCAGGATCAATCTGAACTCCAGCATCGTCGACAAAAACCATCTTCTCAATTGAGGGTATACCCGTATCCGCATCGATTGCCAATCGCGACATGACACATCCGCAACTCCATGCCTCTTCAGAATGAAAGGTATCGGATACGAATATTGGCAAAGGTTCGCCATTGTTTTTTCTGCGAATGGCTTCACGGCAAACTTTAACAATGGCGCTCCCGCCAATGGATGTGCTTCGGCTTGCCAAGGCTCCTAAGCCTGGAGGACCAAAGTCTGTATCCCCTAACTTGACTGTGATCAATGAAGGATTGCATTGAAGCTCTTTAGCTGCAATATTTGCAAAAGTGGTCTCGTGAGCTTGACCTTGATCTGGAGACCCACAATACAGCTGAATGGTGTGATCTGACCTTAGCTCAATGGCAGCTGACTCCCAACCCATACCACAGGGCTCGATGTAGAAGGCAACACCTATTCCGACGCATTCATTTTCTCGGCGACGAACAGCTTGTAATTCTCGCTCATTGTCATAATCAAATAATTCACGTGCTTTCAACAAGACCTTGAGGTAATCTCCTGAGTCCAAAGTTTCGCCCGTGGGAGTCTTAAAAGGCATTTCAGACTTTGCAATTAAATTTTTAAGTCGAAAATCCACCACATCAGAATTGCATAACTTGGCAGCTTTATCCATCAAGGTTTCCATCAGGATGGCAGCCTCAGGACGACCAGCCCCCCTATATATGTTAACCGGCGCTGCATGGCTGAGATAAGCTTGACCCGAAATATCAATGTTTGAAACTCGGTAGGGACCTGGCAAAATTCTCGTTGCATTTCTCAAAGGGACGACAGCCGAAAAAGGTAACCACGCACCAAGATCACAATGTACATCAGCATACAAACCACTTAACAAACCCTCTTTGGAGAAGTTAAGCTTTCCCTTTAGGGTTGAGCCGCGCCCGTGCATGCCGGTTAGAAAATCCTCTGAGCGTGATGAAACCCACTTGATCGATCTCTGAAGGCGTTTTGTAGCCCACGCAACGATGAGTTCCTCGGGATAAAGGGAGGACTTGAATCCAAATGCCCCCCCAACGTTTTGCATTGAAACTCTGACATTATCTATGGGTACGTTCAAAAGATTTGAAAAATCAACTTGTGCTCTGCTTGGAGTTTGACTTCCTAAAGATATGTGAAAACTACCACTTTCAATGTCGATCCTAGAAAGAATTGAACGTGGCTCAAGAGTCAGCGCAATGACGCGCGGCATTTTAATCGTAGAGGAAACTTCAGATTGATTTGCTTCGCACTCAGATTTTTTCTTTTTAAAATGAATGGAAAAAATGGGATCATTTAGCTCATCACCATTTGAAATACTTGAGCCATCGATCACAACTTCAATCATCTCTGATGCGTCTTGGGCCTCAAAATAACTCCTTGCAATGACCACAGCGAGTGGTTGTCCAACGTGAGTAATCTCCTTCGCGGACATAACAGGAAAGGTAATTTTTTGATTCGATTCAATCAAATCATTGAATTTTGGCAAGCATAGATCTGATAGATCATGACCGGTAAATATATCGATGACGCCTGGCATTTTCAAAGCTGCATCGATTTTGATATCTTCAATGAACGCAGCTGAAATTTGGCTTCTATAAAAAAAAGCATGATAGCAATCTGGTGCATGTAAATCGTCAATAAATTGACCCAACCCTAGAACCAGATGATGATCTTCTCTTCGCATGATCAAATTTTTTATACAAAATTAATTTGAAAGCAGTTTAATCGCAGTTAATAATTAATCAATTGATATCAAAAAGTTTATTTGAAAAATGAATTTCAATCTCCAATACTTCCTTAGTTAATGCTGTACTGACGTGAATAAAAAAATATTAGAAAAAACTGAATCCAAATGAGCACCAATGCGCTCACCTCGCTCGGGCCACTGAATTGAATTTCTTAGTATTGAGTTTCGGAGTTCATTGTGAATGGTCACAGACCTTAACTCATTACAATCTCAGGGCGCTAGATTTAAGTGGATGAGGTTTTTCAGATACCCTATCGATTGAGTCACCATTTGCTGTCTTGGTAAATCATTTTTCCATTTACCCAAGTCATCATGGCATGAAAGTTTTTGATGCGCGAAGCCTCCATGTGAAAATAGTCATCGCTCAAGACCACCAAATCAGCAAGCTTACCAACCTTGAGATCACCTCTTTTATTCTCGTCCTTGGTGAACCACACGCTGCCTTGGGTATAGAGTCTCAGAGCCTGCTCCCTGTTAGGTCTTTCTGCCGGGGATCTCAACTCGACACCTGCAGCAGATTTACCGTCAATCATCCATGACAAAGCAATGAAGGGGTTGTAGTCGGCTACCCGGTGAGCATCGGTCCCAGCCCCAATGTGCACCCCAGATTGAATGGCGCTCACCAATAGGGGCATGCTCTGCAATGCGGCTTTGCCCTTTTGTGCCAATAAACGATCCCCATCTAAATACATTGCATCTTGCATGGTCCAACCGACACCTAACCTTTGCATTCGCACAAAGGTATCTATCTTGGCATCGTTCAAGTGTGCAATAGACCACCGTAACGGAGCGATGGGGATGATTTCATTCACTCGCTCCATCACATCCAGCAAATGATGCACTGTTGCACCATTTTGCCAATGTTGCGTCAAACTCAACCCGTTTTGAGCAGCCCACAATGCCACCTCAAAATAGGCATCTTTGTCCGCTTGAGTCGGCTGGTCATTGTTGTACATATTGAAGGTGACCCGTTCGCCAATTCCATTAAAGCGCAACATGTCGTCACCCAAGCCCTGGGAAAGCAATTGAGTCAATTCCTTGAACTCTGCCAACTCTTGTCCCTTTTTTTGAGCAAAATAGCTGAAATTGATCCGGACACTTAAGTCACCATCTCGCCATACTTTGAAAAGCGCTTGGTACTCACTTGGAGACATGTTGAAGCCGCCGGGATCCATGAGCCCCGTGACCCCAAGGCGATTGAGTTCGGCAAAAAATGCCTTGGTGCCCTCAACTTTTTGAGCAAAGTTGGGCTTTGGCAAGCGATCAAATAAAGGCACGATGGCGCCCAAGACAGCTCCTGTTGGAACACCTGCGCTCATCTCAAAGTGTCCTCCGCTGGGCAAATCTCGCTCTGCAGCGATACCTAGCTTTTCATAGGCAGCGTGGTTGAGGAGCGCCCAGTCGTACATCCACTGAATATAGACAGGATTTTGAGGCGCAACCTCTTCGATTTGTGCTTGGGTAGGCTTCACGCCCTCTTTGAATTGCTCAGGTGTCCATCCGCCAGCCACGATCAACCACTCGCCAGGCTGAGCTTTCAATGCAGCGGACCTTAGACGTTCTAGCGCTTCGCTTAAGCTCTGCGCTCCAATCCATTGCACTTCTGTGGAGAAACTCAAAGCTGCACGGATGGCATGCATGTGAGAATCCACCAAACCTGGAATCACAGTCCGACCCTTTAAATCGATGACCCGTGTTTTGTGCCCAGTCCAGGTCCTCATTTGCGAGTCAGTTCCCAATGCCACAATTTGATTGCCAGCGATGGCCACTGCGTGGGTCAGCGGTTTTTTCTCATCCAATGTATGGATCTGACCATTGATGAGCACCACGTCGGCACAACACGCCAAGGCCCATGAGGCACGAAAGAGCAAAATCAAAAACAACAACGCAGTTGGAAACATTTTCATGAGGACAAACCCTTTAGATATCGATGGTTGAAGGAAAGCTTACGCCTAAATCACAAGCCACGGACTTGGGGATTTCCAAGGGATTAAATACAAATAAACCCATTGAATGAGGCCTTTCAGCCAAAGTCTTTTGAGTTAATATGTCACTCATATCAAGGGCTTTTTTTCAAACCAAACGAGGCCTGAATAGTCCAATATGCGGAGCTCGGTTTTTTTGGAGTCAAGCCCTCTGACCAATTTGAATCAATATTGGGGAATTTCACATGGCTGAGAGATCGTTTGCTCGAGAGGTAGAGCAATTGAGGGTGCCTGCTGGCACCGAGTTCAAAGGCGAGGGCATCCTAGCTGTGACCAAAGCTTTGCTTGAAGCTGGAGTAGGCTACGTGAGTGGATATCAAGGCTCACCCATTTCTCATTTAATGGATGTCTTGTCCGATGCACAACCCATTCTTGAGGAACTTGGGGTTTACTTCGAACCAGCAGCCAATGAAGCTTGTGCAGCAGCAACGCTTGCTGCATCGGTCATGTACCCTATCAGGGGAGCAGTCACTTGGAAATCAACCGTGGGCACCAATGTGGCCTCCGACGCCTTGGCCAATCTGGCTTCTGGTGGAGTGACTGGAGGTGCACTGATCATCATTGGCGAGGATTACGGCGAAGGCTCCAGCATCATGCAAGAGCGTACCCATGCTTTCGCCATGAAGTCTCAAATGTGGCTCTTAGACCCCAGACCCAACCTCCCCTCGATTGTTCAAGCAGTCCAAGATGGTTTTGAGCTCTCCGAAGCCAGCAACACTCCCGTGATGCTTCAAATGCGTATTCGCTCTTGTCACTTGCATGGCAGTTTCATCACCAAACCCAATCTCTCGCCTCGCTATACATTGAAAGAGGCTTTGCACAGCCCCGTTCGTGATGTCAACAGAATTGTCCTTCCCCCTGCCTCATTTCTGCATGAGAAAGAAAAAATCCAAGAACGATGGCCCAAGGCCATCGAGTTTATTCGCTCCAAAAAGTTAAATGAAATCTTTCCCGGTGAAGTCAAGGAGCTTGGCATTGTCCTGTTGGGAGGGCTCTACAACAACGCCCTTAGGGCACTGGCCTTGGAGAATCTAGCTGATCTCTATGGCAACAGCGAAATTCCCCTTTATGTGTTGAATGTCGCTTACCCCTTGATTGATGAAGAAGTGATCGAATTCTGCGCAGACAAAAAAGCCATACTGGTGATTGAAGAGGGTCAACCCGATTACCACGAACAAGGACTGAGCTCCATCTTGCGCAAATCGGGCATCACCACAATATTGCACGGCAAGGATTTTTTACCCGTCGCTGGCGAGTACACCGTTAGCGAGTTGCAAAAAGGCATTCATCGTTTTTTGAGTCACTACCGTCCCTCTTTGTTTGCCAAAGCCGTTCCCTTGGGCATGCCCAGTACAGCACACCTGTCCACAACTCACCCAATTGCAGACAAAGCCTTGACCATTGCACCTAAACTTAAAGGGCAGTTGCCTGCGCGCCCCCCTGGTTTGTGTGTTGGTTGCCCTGAGAGACCCATCTTCTCAAGCCTCAAAATGGTCCAAGAGATGCTGGGTGAGCACCATGTCTCTGCTGACATTGGTTGTCACTTGTTCTCCATCTTGCCGCCCTTTCACATTGGGGCAACCACCATGGGATATGGACTGGGCGTATCAAGCGCTTCGGCTTTCAACGTTCACTCCTCCAAAAGATCGATCGCATTCATGGGCGATGGTGGTTTTTGGCACAACGGGCTCACCAGTGGCATAGGCAATGCAGTCTTTAACCAGCACGATGGCGTCATCGTCATTGTCGACAACAATTACTCCTCTGCCACCGGAGGACAGGACTTGCTATCCACACGGGTCAAAAATAAGAAAAGAAGCACCCTTCACCCCATCGAAAAAGCAGTTAGGGGCGTGGGCGTTGAGTGGGTTCGTGTCATCACGAGGACTTATGACGTGACTCAAATGAAAGCGATCTTCACAGAGGCCTTGAGTACCGACTTCAAAGGACCCAAAGTGATCATTGCACAAAGCGAATGCATGCTCAACTTGCAAAGGCGAGAAAAACCCAAATTGGCACTTGCCCTCAAAAAAGGCGAGCGTGTGCTGAAAGAGAGGTTTGGCGTGGATGCCAATATTTGCTCTGGTGATCATGCCTGCATGAGGGTCTCTGGGTGCCCTAGCCTGACCCTCGGCCCCAGCCACGACCCCCTCAAGCCAGATCCCATCGCCCAAGTCGATGAAGGTTGTGTGGCTTGCGGTCACTGCGGGGAAGCGGCAGACGCTGCAGCCTTGTGCCCCTCCTTTTATAAAGCACAGTGGGTTCAAAACCCCACTTCTTTTGAGCGCTTCATGGCGGGCCTTCGCCGTGGCATCATTGACTGGCTGGCTCAAGCCAAAGAAAAAGCTCGAACTCAACACAGCATTTACTGACCATCCATTTTTTCTCAACAATAAAACATGACTTTTCACGAAATTAAAAGAGAGAGCACGATCAACATTGCGGTGTTGGCCTTGGGGGGACAAGGTGGCGGCGTGCTGGTGGACTGGATTGTGGACATGGCTGAGCACGCACATTGGAGAGTCCAAGCCACGTCGGTGGCGGGAGTCGCTCAGCGCACCGGTGCAACCATTTACTACATTGAGCTCCTCCCCCCTGCACCCAAGTCCTCTGGCACAAGTGCCCGTGAACCGGTCATGGCTTTGACACCTGTGCCCGGTGAGGTGGATGTGGTGATTGCTGCGGAGCTCATGGAGGCTGGACGTGCAGTTGAGCGTGGCTTTGTGACAAAGAGCAGAACCACCCTCATTGCAAGCTCTCACAGAACGTATGCGATAGAAGAAAAAATGTCGCCATCCAATGGTGTCTTGGATGCGAGCTCGGTGATCCAAATATTAGGTGAAAACGCCAAAGCCTTGCTGCTCTTTGACATGCAGACCTTGGCCACTGAGCACCGCAGCGTGATCTCCTCCACTCTCTTTGGTGCACTTTTGGCCTCTAAAGCCCTGCCCTTTTCAAGTGAAGAGTTTGAAGCTGCAATTCAAAGAGCAGGGATCAGCGTAGACTCAAGCATCAAGGCACTCAGAGCAGCGGCCACAAAAGGCCACTCACCCTTGGTCAACGACAAAGATTCACAAGATGTATTCATCTCCAAAGCCAGAGAACTTCCCAAAAGTAGTTCGAACCCTGAGTTAAACCGCCTCTTGGAGCACATTAGAAACACCTTTGCTGAGAGTGCTTGGGGCATGATTGGAGAAGGCATTGAGAGATTGATCGACTTTCAAGACCTCAGGTATGCACAATCCTATTTGTCTCACTTGGAGCGACTACAAACAGCTCAATTCTGTGCAGACCAACACACCGATCCGAAATTCATGATCGAAGCAGCCAGGTACTGTGCGCGTGCGATGAGCTACGATGACATCATCCGAGTGGCAGACCTTAAAACTCGAGCCTCCCGTCTCTCTCGCATTCGTGGTGAACTGAAAGCGAGCTCTAAGGAAATCGTTCAAATCGAAGAGTACTTCCACCCTGGGCTCTTGGAGGTATGCGGTATGTGCCCAAAAGGCATTGGAAGTTTTGTGCTGGAGAGCCCCAAACTCTCCAAGTGGTTGGACAAAAAGATCAACAAAGGACGCAGAATCCAAACACACACGGTGTGGGGTTATTTGACCTTGCGGATATTGGCCAGCCTAAAAGGAATGAGGCGTTCAAGTCTTCGCCATGCGGATGAAATGCATACCCTTGAGGCGTGGCTTAGCAGAGTTGAGCGGCAACTCGGACACTCACACGACCTCGCATTGCAAACCGTCTTGTGCCAACGCCTTATTAAGGGCTACAGTGACACCCACAAAAGAGGTAGTGGCAAATTTGCTTTGTTGATGCAAGCAAGCGACGCGCTTGAGCATCGTGAAAATGGAGCTCAACTGCTGTATGAGCTCAGAGAATTGGCACTGAAAGAGGTCGACACCCAGCCTTTGCAGCAATCCATGGCCAAGCTGGGGATTGGCTTAAAGTAAAAGTTGGACCGATCGGCTTATCCAACCAATCGAACTCAGCCAACCAAGCCAACATCAAACCCAAGCTTGAATCACATAGTCATATGCGGCCTGCGCATTGACCATGTCAACGCGCTGCAACTTGATTTTTAATTGGCCTCCAACGCGAACCAAGGAATGCCTGTAAGTGCCGCCAAAATGCCTCACGTCATCGCGTCTCAACTCCATCATCTGAAAGCGTGAATACACCTCCACATGATTGGGACTTGAGTCCTCAATCATGACATTACCAACCAAGTGGTTGGTGCCCCACATGGGAGCTTGAGACCACGCGTTGGGATGCGTAATTCTTGACATCCGAATCTCCATGATCAATGGATCTTCAGCAAAAATGGAGGGCTGACTGGTCCAATCGGTTTGCTCTGGAGTTGAAGGCATCCAATAGACACCATCGGGGGTAAAGAGATCGATGTAAGCCGACCAATTCTTCGCATCCAAGAGTGCAGCCTGTAGGTAGAGGAAGTTTTGAACTTCAATCAAAAGCGCATGATCGACCACTTTTGGCGTTGGAAGGTAGCCTTTGGAGGGCACGGAGCCTCTGCCCATGTGCTCAGGAGCAATGGACTCAGCTCCTGTCATGGACTGAATGGCCTCGATCACGACACCCTGACCTAAATTTTCTTTAAAAACTTCGTTGCTCATGGAGCACTCCTCATTTTTTGGGGGGTTATTTGATTGCGTAAAAAGAGTCTTGCATGTAGCTCTTCCATGCATCGAATTGATTTCTCATCACAACCTCAGAGGTTCCGTTGTTGGAGTAAAGCACACCATCTTTAAGCGTATCGCCTCCATGGTTTCGATGAAAACTCACCCACTCACCTCCTTTGGACTCTAGACCCCATTGACCCTTGGTCCAATTCTCTAAATCATCAGCGTTGATCATGGTTGCAGGCGAATTGACCAAGTTGTAGTACCAAAGCGATCTGCGGTAAATGGCCTCAGGAGCTCCTTTGAGACGGAAGTGCCAAATCTCAGAGAGCGTTTTGTTGGCCGCCAACGGGCGAAGGCACCTGAGTTGCTGCAAAGGAGACTGCACAGAGAGGTAGGGATAAATCAAGACATGGTGAATACTCCTGGAGAGGTACTCCTCAGCCTTTTCCTCACCATAAGCTTTCTTCATGATGGTTTCATACTCAACGGTGTCCGGATCCGTGGGCCTCAATCCCATGTAAGCTTTTAAGATCCCATGACCATGGGGAAAATTCACCGTTTGTACTGAGTCCCACTGATCAAAGCTTGAGGCAAACGTTGAGAGGTAGTGGTAATGCAATGGGGCTGAGCCTTGGGTGGCCTTTAGCCTACTCTCAACTTTTCGAGCAGACACACCCGTTGATTGGTGAGTCACCGAGGGATGCAAGGCATCGAGTTGGTTTTCCATGAAAAATTTCCAATTCGAGTGCTGCACCACACGGTGACAAACAGGCACAACCTCCACCTCACCGACTGGCGAGCGGTCACACATGTCATCAAATGCCACTCTGGCTTCACCTAAAAAATCGAGCAAACTGGGACCGCCTTTGGAGAGCTTGGCAAAGACAAAGCCACGGTAACTGTCGACTTGCTCAGCGGCCACCATGTTGCTGCTGTAATCGCTCTTAGCGAATGCAGTTCCGTCGTAGCCCTTCATGAGAGGGATTGCGCGCACCTTTCCGTCCAAATTGAAGCTCCAAGCATGGTAGGAGCAAACAAATGCATTTCCGGTGTTGCCGCTTTGATTTCCACACAACTCCACACCGCGATGAGGACAGCGGTTATAGAGCACGTGAATGGCGCGAGACTTGTCTCTGACCATGACCATGGGCTGGCGACCAATTCTCAAGGTGTAGTAGTCACCAGGTTCTTTGACCTGAGATTCGTGCCCACAATAGACCCAAGCCTTCTCAAACATCTCATCCATCTCAAGATCAAAGATGCGATCATCGGTGTACACCGAACGATGCACTCGATCGCTTTGAACCAACTCATCCAAGCTTTTTAGGGTCATGTTCAATTTCTCCAAAAAAATAGCACAATCAACGATTTAAAAATCCAACTCTGGCTCTCAAGCACCTAAATATCGATGCCATAAATCTTGGTTTTCACCCAAAACCTGGGATGTCCCACGCCATGCAATTTGGCCTTTTTCCATGATCACCACGTGATCTGCGATTTCAACGATTTTTTGTACGTACTTATCCACCACAATGAGCGCCATGCCCTGCTGTTTGATGTGGGTCAGACAGGACCAAATTTCTTGACGAATCAATGGAGCCAGACCTTCGGTTGCCTCATCCAAGATCATCAATTTCGGGTTGACAACCAAGGCTCTACCAATGGCCAACATTTGCTGCTCGCCGCCAGAGAGTTGGTTGCCCAAGTTTTGTCTTCTCTCTTTGAGCCTGGGGAAAAGCTCATACACCTTCTCCGTCACCCAAGGGTCAGCACTTTGACTTCGGTTGTCCTCAAAAGAGCGTAAATTCTCATCAACCGTCAAGTTGGGGAATATTTGTCGTCCCTCAGGCACCACCGCCAAACCCTTTTGGGCAATCGTGTAGGGCTTCATGCCCAAGATATCGTGTCCACCGAACTCAATGCGACCGACTTTGGCTTGAGTCAGACCCAAGATGCTTCTGATGAGCGTGGTTTTACCCATTCCGTTTCGCCCCAAAAGTCCCATGACCTCGCGCTCGCGGATGGTCAAGTCAACGCCAAACAAAATTTGACTGGATCCATAGAAGGTTTGAACCCCCTGAACGTTGAGCAATGACTCACTCATGTACTCACCTCATCACCCAAATAGGCTTGTATTACAAGGGGATCGGTTTTGATTTGATCTGGGCTTGCACTTGCAATGATTTGACCATTGACCAAAACACTCACCACGTCGGCCAAACTAAAGACCGCATCCATGTCGTGCTCGACGAGCAAGATGCTCACCGTTTTTCGAATCTTCTGAATGAGACTCACAATGCGAGCAGACTCCTCCTGGCCGGTTCCCGCCATGGGCTCATCCAAGAGCAGCAGTTTGGGGGCACAAGCAAAGGCAAGCCCCAACTCTAAGATACGTTGCTCGCCGTGTGACAGATCACTGGCCAAGGAGCGAGCAACCTTTTCAAGGCCAATCTCTTCAATCACAGCATGAGCATTCAATATCAATTGTTTGTCTTTTGAAACCGGGCGCCAAAAGGAAAAATTGTGACCCGCTTTGGCTTGAAGTGCCAATGCAATGTTATCGAGAACCGTGAAACTTTTGAACAAACGCGTGATTTGAAAGGATCTGACCAAGCCCACATGAACTCTGGCGTGTGGCTTCATGTGAGTGATATCGTGTCCATCAAACCAAACGCGACCTGAGTCACTTGACGTGTGACCAGAGAGTTGAGAAATGAGACTCGTTTTACCCGCTCCATTGGGGCCAATCAGAGCGTGTATTTGATTGCTTTTTACGTTGAGGTTCACTTCATTTGTGACTTTCAGTGCTCCGTAAGACTTACTCAAATCCTCAACGTTCAAGATCACATCATTTTTCATGTGAATCTCCCAAAACTGGCTCAGACGACTTTAGGCCCCAACGCTTTTTATCAAAAACACTGATGAGCCCTTTGGGCAAAAACAAGACCACCAAGAGCAATATCCAACCCACATAGAACTGGAAGTGCTCGCTGTAATCGGCCAAAAACTCCTCCAATCCGAGAATCACGATGGCGCCAATCAGTCCGCCCCATACGGTACCCACACCGCCAAAGATCACCATCATCATCAATAGTCCCGATTCGGTCCAATTGAGTAGAGCCGGGCTCACGTAATTTTGCTGATTGGCCATGAGCGAACCCGCCAGACCGGTCAAGGCACCAGAGATCATGAACACACACAACTGAAAGGCAAAGACATTAAAGCCAATCGCCCCTGCTCTGAGCTCATCGTCCTTTTGGGCTTGAATGACTCGTCCAAATCTGGAGTTGACGATTCTTGAGATCGCCCAAAGCGTGAGCGACAAACAAAAGAGGACCAGCAGGTAAAAATTGAAGGGATTCTTTAGATCCCACCCCAAGCCAAAATCCAATCGATGCGTTAGGTTGAAGCCTTCATCGCCTCCGTAACTTTTATTGGAATTCATCAAATAAAAGAGCATCTGTGAGAAAGCAAGCGTGATCATGATGAAGTACACGCCCTTCGTCCTCAAAGAAATCAGTCCAATCAAGGCCGCCAAAACCGCGCAAATCAACATCGACAAGGCAAAGGCCACGTACCCTGAGGTGTGTCCATCTTGAATCAAAATACCTGTGACATAGGCCCCGATGCCCCAAAAGGCAGCATGCCCAAAACTCACCAATCCCGCATACCCAAGCACCAAATTAAGGGCGCAAGCGGCAATGCCATAAATGAGTACACGGGTGATGGCGGACAAATAAAACTCAAGCCCTTGAGCTTTGAGGTAGGCCCCTAAAGTCAATGCCATCACCAATAAGAAGGCTCCAAGCCACGCATGATGTGAGCGCTTTTCAGTAGACAACTCCATGTGCTGCATCACGCCCGCCTAGAGAATAAGCCTTGCGGGCGAAAGAATAGAACCACAATCATGAGCAAATAAACCATGATGGAGGCCATCGCAGGCCCCAACGAAGCCGCCAATTGAGCCGGGAACAACTCCCTGAACAAGTGGGGTAACAACGATCGCCCCAAAGTATCTACGCAACCCACCATGATGGAGCCCACAAAGGCACCCCAAATGGAGCCAATCCCACCAATCACGATCACGACAAAAGCCAAAATCAAAATGCCCTCGCCCATGCCCACTTGAACTGCAAACAAAGGTGCGAGCAGGGTACCCGCCACTGCACAAAGACAGGCTCCCAGGGCAAACACAAAAGTGAATATCTTTTGAATGTTAAGCCCCATGGCCATGGCCATCTCTCGGTTAGAGGCTCCTGCCCTCACCCAGGCACCCATCTTGGTGCGGGTCACGAGCAACCACATCAACAATGCAACCATCAGGCCCACACCAATGATGAGCAGTCGATAACTGGGGTACATAAAGCCGGGAAACAATTCCACAGGACCAGAGAGTGCTCTGGGTGCTGACAAAGCGAGGTCCGAGCCCCAAATCATTTTGACAGACTCATTCAGAATCAAAATCAGCGCAAAAGTGGCCAACACCTGTGACAGGTGGTCCCTCTCGTATAGAGTCCTGAGGATGGTGTATTCCAGAACCATGCCCACCAAGCCTGTGAGGGGAATGGCCAAAGCCATTCCCAGCCAAAAGGATTGGGTCAACTGCGCCAACCATGCGGCCAAAAAGGCTCCTATCATGTAGAGCGACCCATGGGCCAAATTGATCATGTCCATTATGCCAAACACCAATGTGAGTCCAGCTGCCAGGAGAAAAAGCATCAAGCCAAACTGCAAACCGTTCAGGCTTTGCTCCAAGATCAAAATGAGGTCCATGGATAACTTAACTTTTAAACAGACTGGTCCTTGATCACTTCATCATGCATTCGTTGGAGAAAGCATCCCCACGGTTGGTGAAAATGGGTTGGCCCATGATTCGATTGACCAAACGTCCTTGCGAGTCCTTGACCACTTCACGCAAGTAGTAGTTTTGAACTGGGAACTGATTGTTGCCGAATTTGAAGTCGCCACGCACACTGGCAAATTTGGCTTCCTTCAAGTTCTTGCGCAAAAGCTCCTTGTCCTCCAAGTTGCCTTTGCTCGCACGCACAGCCGCATCGATCAGCAGTGCAGTGTCATAGCCCTGTGAGGCATAAACGCTTGGCAATCTCTTGTACTCTTTTTCGAACTCAGCAACAAACTTCTTATTTGCGGCATTGGTCATCTCTGGCGCCCAGTGAGCCGCGTCATAGATGCCTAACATGTCCTCACCCACGCTTCGGATGATGTCTTGATCTGAGCTGAATCCTGGAAGCACCAATTTGATGTCCTTGTTCAAGCCAGCAGCCACAAACTGTTTGATGAAGTTGATGCCCATACCACCGGGCAAGAATGTGTAGACAATGTCGGGCTTGGCAGCACGAATGTCTGCCAGTTCAGCGGAATAGTCCAATTGACCCAGTTTGGTGTAGACCTCTCCGATCACCTTTCCGTTGTAAAAACGCTTGAATCCAGCCAAAGAATCCTTACCCGCCACATAGTTCGGGGCCAATATGTAGGCACTCTTGTATCCCTTGGTGCTTGCGTATTGACCGGCAGATTCATGGTACGCGTCATTGGGCCAAGAAACGGCAAAGAAGTATGGGTTACAGTCCTTGCCCGCAATGGAAGAAGGCGCAGCATTGGGACTCACGTAAAAGACCTTGTCATCGATGGCCTCAGGTAAGGCGGCGAGCATGATGTTGGAGAACACGACACCTGTCATGAAGTCAACTTTATCTCGCTTGATGAATTTCTCAAAAAACTGTTTGGCCACATCAGGCTTGAATTGATCGTCGCCCACTAAAACTTCTGCAGGCAAGCCACCCAAATTACCGCCATTTAATTTGACCGCCAAATCAAAACCATTTTTGATGTCCACACCCAGTGCAGACGATGGGCCTGATAAAGTGCTCACAAAACCGATCTTCACCTTATCGGCAGCATGAGCCGCGGGCAATGCAGTCAAAGCACACAAATTCAGAATCAAAGATAACTTGAGCAATTTAAGCTTCATCAAAACCTCCAAGTAATTAAAGTACCGCCACTCACTCTCCAAAGCATTTGCAAGGCCTCAGTGAGATTCATCAAACCCCTCATTTTGCTTGCAAATGCACTCCATAATTAAATCGACTCAACATCGTTTACCCTAGTAGCGCAGGCAACCAAGTTGCGATGAAGGGCCAAGAGAAAACCGCGAACAACAACACCAAGCTCATCATTACATACGGAATCACGGCCAAAAATATCTCACCCATTTTGATGGACGCTGGAGCAACGCCACGCATGGTCATGATCAACAATCCGTGTGGCGGCAACAGCAAACCGAGTTGCATGCAAATCAAAAACATCACACCAAACCAAATTGGATCAATTTGCAAGGATTGAACGATCGGCATAAATATGGGCAAAGTGATCATCATCATGCTCACCTGATCGACAAAGATACCCAGTACGATCAAAATCG